>NZ_CP026121.1:1370000-1712500 GCF_003330845.1 Streptomyces sp. Go-475
AGGGCGGTCGGGTCCGCCAGGCCGATGTCCTCGCTCGCGGAGATCATCAGGCGCCGGGCGATGAAGCGGGGGTCCTCGCCGGCCTCGATCATGCGGGCCAGGTAGTGCAGGGCGGCGTCGACGTCGGAGCCGCGGATGGACTTGATCAGGGCGCTGGCCACGTCGTAGTGCTGGTCGCCGTCGCGGTCGTACTTCACGGCGGCCCGGTCGACCGTCTCCTCCAGGGTCGTCAGGCCGATCTCCGTCTCGCCCTTGTCGAGGGCGGCTCCGGCGGCCGCCTCCAGGGCGGTGAGGGCGCGGCGGGCGTCGCCGCCGGCGATGCGCAGGAGGTGGCTCTCGGTCTCCTCGGGGAGGGCGACGGCGCTCTTGAGGCCGCGCTCGTCGGTGAGGGCGCGGCGGACCAGGCCCCTGATGTCGTCGTCCGTGAGCGGTTCGAGGGTGAGGAGGAGGGAGCGGGACAGCAGGGGGGAGATCACCGAGAAGTAGGGGTTCTCCGTCGTCGCCGCGATCAGCGTCACCCAGCGGTTCTCGACGGCGGGGAGCAGGGAGTCCTGCTGGGCCTTGCTGAAGCGGTGGATCTCGTCGAGGAAGAGGACGGTCTCCTTGCCGTAGCCGCCGGAGGCGCGGCGGGCGCCGTCGATGACCGCGCGGACCTCCTTGACGCCGGCGGTGATCGCGGACAGCTCCACGAAGCGGGCGTCGGTCGCCTTGGAGACGACGTACGCCAGGGTGGTCTTGCCGGTGCCGGGCGGGCCCCAGAGGATCACCGAGGAGGGGCCGGCCGGGCCGGAGGCGCCCTCGCCGACCAGTCTGCGCAGGGGCGAGCCCGGCTTCAGCAGGTGCTGCTGGCCCACGACCTCGTCGAGCGTGCGCGGGCGCATCCGCACGGCCAGGGGGCTGCTGGACGGCTCCTTCTCCTGGCGGTCTTCGGCTGCGGCGGTGAACAGGTCGGGCTCCACGTCCAAAACCCTAAATCACGGCACTGACAGTCCGGGCGCGGCCGTCAGCTGGTCCAGAAGTCCCACCAGCGGGTCAGGATCAGCATGCCGATGATGCCGATGTGCAGCACGGGCATGACCCAGGTGAACTCGCCGAAGAAGCCCTTGAGCCAGCTCGGGGCGGGCAGGAAGCCCTTGCGGATGTTGAACGAGGTCACGTACCAGAACATGACGATCGTGGCGACCCAGGCGAGGCAGCACCACAGGCACAGCGCGTTGATCCGGTACAGGGACTGGAACATCAGCCAGGCGCAGAAGACGACGCCGAACAGGCAGCCGGCGTTGAAGGTGAGCCAGTACCAGCGCGGGAAGCGGGCGCGGGCGAGCAGGCTCATGCCGACGCAGATGACGATGCCGTAGGCGACGAGGCCGAGCATCGGGTTGGGGAAGCCGAAGACGGCGGCCTGCTTGCTCTCCATGACGCTGCCGCAGGAGACCACGGGGTTGAGGCTGCAGCCGGGGGTGAACGTCCTGCCCTCGACCTTGGCCTCGAGGAGCTTGAACTTGTCGAGCGTGATGACCCACGCGGCGAGCAGCCCGGCCGCGCCGGTGATCACCAGCAGCAGGGCGAAGGCCCGGCTGCCGCCCTCCGCGCGGGGCGCGATCTCGGCGCGCTCCGGCTCGGGCTCCGTGGAGACGTCCCTGACTGTCGTCTTGCTCATCACGCCGATTCCGTCACTTGAGACCTGAACATCTTCGGGCAGGGTCATTGTGCCGCACCGGCAGGCTTGTCCACCGTTCAGTGGACATAAGGATGTCCGCCCGGTCGTCCCTGAGGGGTGCGTTCCGGCCGACGCTCGTCGTATGACAGCACAGGGGTACGACCTCGCCGTCGAGGTGCGGGGTCTGCGCAAGCGCTACGGGGACGTGACCGCCGTCGACGGCATCGATCTCGGCATCCGGCAGGGCGAGGTGTTCGGCCTGCTCGGGCCCAACGGCGCGGGCAAGAGCACCACGGTGGAGATCCTCCAGGGCAACCGGGACCGGGACGCGGGCGAGGTGTCCGTGCTCGGGTCGGACCCGGCGACCGGCACGCGTGCGTGGCGCTCACGTGTCGGAATCGTCTGGCAGGACGAATCGGCACCCGCGGAGTTGACGGTCCGGGAGACCGTGCGGCACTTCGCCCGCTACTACCCGAGGCCGCGCGACCCGGACGAGGTCATCGGCCTGGTGGGTCTGGAGGGGAAGGCGGACAGCCGGATCAAGAAGCTCTCGGGCGGGCAGCGCCGCCGCCTCGACGTGGCGCTCGGCGTGATCGGCAGCCCGGAGCTGCTGCTCCTGGACGAGCCGACGACCGGGTTCGACCCGGCGGCCCGGCGGCAGTTCTGGTCGCTGATCCGCGCGCTGGCCGACGACGGCACGACCATCCTGCTGACCACGCACTACCTGGAGGAGGCGGAGGCGCTGGCCCACCGGCTGGCGATCGTGACGCGGGGCCGGATCGTCGCCGAGGGCGAGCCCGGGGCGCTGCGGGAGCGGTACGGCGGCGAGGCCGTCGTCACCTGGACCGAGCCGGACGGCAGCCCGCGCGCGGAGCGCACAGAGACGCCGACCAGGACCATCGCCGCGCTCACCCGCCGCTTCGACGGCGAGATCCCGGGGCTGACGGTGAGTCGCCCCACCCTGGAGGACGTCTACCTCCGGCTGACCGGACAGGAGGCCCCGGCATGACCGCGACCGTAGAAGAGGACCGGACGGCGGTCGGCGCGGACCGGCTGCCCGGGGCGTGGGGGCTGGGGCTGCGGCGGGGCGGCCTGGAGATCAGGCAGTTCTTCCGGCAGCGCGACCAGGTGGTGTTCACGTTCGCCTTCCCGGTGGTCTTCCTGTTCCTGTTCGCGTCGATCTTCCGGGACGACGTGGAGGGCGCGGGCATCACCGCCTCGCAGCTGTACGTCCCGGCGATGATGGCGGCCGGGATCATGTCGACGAGTTTCCAGGCGCTCGGGGTCACGATCGCGATCGAGCGGGAGGAGAAGGTGCTGCGCCGGCTGCGGGGCACGCCGATGCCGCCGGCGGCGTATTTCCTCGGCAAGATCTGGCTGGTTCTGTTCACCGGTCTGCTGGAGACGGCGGTCCTGCTCCTCGTCGGGACGGGTTTCTACGACGTGGACCTGCCGTCGGACGCGGGCCGCTGGTTGGACCTGGCGTGGATCTTCGTGCTGGGGATCACGGCGTGCGCCCTGCTCGGCATCGCGATCAGTTCGGTGCCGAAGTCGGCGAGCAGCGCGTCGTCCGTGGTCGTCCTGCCCTTCCTGGTGCTGCAGTTCATCTCCGGGGTGTACATCGCCATCGGCACGATCCCGGACTGGATGCTGACCGTGGGGGCGCTGTTCCCGCTGAAGTGGATGTGCCAGGGGCTGCGCGGGGTGTTCCTGCCGGAGTCGGCCCAGGTGCTGGAGCAGGCGGGGAGTTGGGAGCTGGGGCGCGTGGCCCTGGTGCTCGCGGCGTGGTGCGTCGGAGGATTGGCGCTGTGCCTGCTGACGTTCCGCTGGAAGGACCGGCGCACCGGATGAACGAAGCCGCGAGCGCCTATCACTGGGAGCGCTCGTTCCGGCTGTGGGACACCTACTTCGCGCTGGTGTGGGCGGCCACGGTGGCCTATGTGCTCGCCGCGGAGTCCCCCGGGGCGCCGGTCCGCGCGGTCGCGGTGGCGCTGCTCGTCCCGCTGGTCCCGCTGTACGTGAGGGCCGGGCGCCGGCTGATCCAGGGTGATCCGCCCGACCAGCGGCAGGCGATCGCCTATCTGGCGGCGGCTCTGGGGCTGTTCCTGCCCCCGGCGGTCCTCGTCGGTGAGACGCGGGTGCTGACCTTCGCGCTGATCCCGCAGTGCTTCATGACGCTGCGGTTGCGGTCGGCGCTGGTGGCTGTGGCTGTGATCAATCTGGTGCCGGTGGCGGGCTGGGCCCTGCTGTGGCGCCCGGATGCCCGGCTCGTGCTCTTCAACGGGTTGTTCTGCCTGGTCACCTTGGTGTTCTCGGTGGCGATCGGGATCTGGACCATCCGGATCATCGAGCAGAGCCAGGGGCGCGCCGAGCTGATCGCGGAGCTGGACGCGAGCCGGCACGAGATCGGCCGGCTGTCCGAGGCGCACGGGGCGCTGGCCGAGCGGGAGCGGCTGGCCCGGGAGATCCACGACACGCTCGCGCAGGGGTTCACGAGTCTGGTGATGCTGATCCAGGCGGTCGAGGCGGAGTTGGAGCACGATCTGCCCGCGGCGCGGCGCCATCTGCGGCTGATGGACGAGACGGCCCGGCAGAACCTGGCCGAGGCCCGGGCCCTGGTCGCCGGGGGCGCGCCCGCCGACCTGGACGGGGCGTCCCTGCCGGACGCGCTGCGGCGGCTCGCCGCGCGCCATGACGCGGCGCTGGCGGTGTCCGGCCCGGTGCGCACGCTGCCCGCCGGGCCCGAGGTGGTCGCGCTGCGGGCCTGTCAGGAGGCCCTGGCCAACGCCCGTCGGCACGCGGGGAGTTCGGCGACGGTCGGGGTGTCGCTGACGTACGCCGACGACCTGCTGACGGTGTCCGTACGGGACGACGGCTGCGGCTTCGACCCGGCCGCCGTCCGGGGCGGGTACGGTCTGGCGGGCCTGCGGGCCCGGGCCGTCGAGGTGGGCGGTACGGCCGAGGTGCGCAGCGCCCCGGGCGACGGCACGGAGGTGACCGTCCGGCTGCCGGTCCTGAGGAGGGAGACGCCGTGATCCGCATCGTCCTGGCCGACGACCATCCCGTCGTGCGGGAGGGGCTGCGGGCGATGCTCAGCGCGGAGCCCGATCTGGAGGTCGTCGCCGACGCGTCCAGCGGTCCGCGGGCGGAGGCGCTGGCGGCGGAGTTGCGGCCCGACATCGTGCCGATGGACCTGCGCATGCCGGGCGGTGGCGGCGTGGACTCGATTCAGCGGATGACGGCGGCCGGCCTGCCGTGCCGGGTGGTCGTGCTGACGACGTACGAGACCGACCGGGACATCCTGCGGGCGGTGGAGGCCGGGGCGGCGGGCTACCTCCTGAAGGACCTGCCGCGTGCGGAGCTGGCGGAGGCCGTGCGGGCGGCGGCACGCGGCGAGACCGTGCTGGCTCCCTCCGTGGCGGCCCGGCTGGTGGACCGGCTGCGGACGAAGCCGGAGCGCCCGCGCCTGTCCGAGCGGGAGACGGCCGTGCTGCGCCTGGTCGCCGAGGGCTGCACCAACGCGGAGATCGGCCGCCGGCTGTTCATCGGCGAGTCGACCGTGAAGACGTATCTGCTGCGGATCTTCGGGAAGCTGGGGGTGGACGACCGGACGGCGGCCGTCACGAGCGCGATGCGGTACGGGCTGCTGGAGCAGTGAAGGAGGGCGCCGGGAGACTCCGACGCCCTGTGCGGCACTCAGCCGAGCCGGGCCTCCAGCTCGGCCACGATCTCGTTCACGCCCACCGCCGTCTGCTCGCCGGACTCCATGTCCTTGAGCTGGACGACGCCTTCGGCGAGGTCGCGTTCGCCGGCGACGATCGTGAAGCGGGCGCCGCTGCGGTTGGCGTTCTTCATGGCGCCCTTCAGGCCCTTGCCGCCGTAGGAGAAGTCGGCCGCGATGCCGTTCTTGCGCAGCTCCGTGACCTTGGCGAACAGGACGCGGCGGGCCTCCTCGCCGAGCGGGACGGCGAACACGCTGGTGCTGGCGGGCAGTTCGAGCTCGACGCCCTCCGCCTCCAGGGCGAGGACCGTGCGGTCGACGCCGAGGGCCCAGCCGACGGACGGCAGCGCGGGGCCGCCGATCATCTCGGACAGGCCGTCGTAGCGGCCGCCGCCGCCGACGGCGGACTGGGAGCCCAGGCCGTCGTGGACGAACTCGAAGGTCGTGCGCGTGTAGTAGTCCAGGCCGCGCACCAGCTTCGGGTCGTCCTCGAAGGCGACGCCCGCCGCCGTGATCAGCTCGCGGACCTCCTCGTGGTACGCCTTGCACGCGTCGCACAGGTAGTCGCGCAGCAGCGGGGCGTCGGTCAGCTGCTTCTGGACGTCCGGGCGCTTGTCGTCGAGGACGCGCAGCGGGTTGATGTCCGCCCGGCGCAGGGTGTCCTCGTCCAGGTCGAGGCCGCGCAGGAACTCCTGCAGCGCCTTCCGGTACACCGGGCGGCACTCCTTGTCGCCCAGGCTGTTGAGCAGGATGCGGAAGTCGCTCAGGCCCAGCGAGCGGTACGCCTGGTCGGCCAGGATGATCAGCTCGGCGTCCAGCGCCGGGTCCTCCGCGCCGATCGCCTCGGCGCCGACCTGGGAGAAGTGGCGGTAACGGCCCTTCTGGGGGCGCTCGTAGCGGTAGTACGAGCCGGAGTACCAGAGCTTGACCGGGAGGTTGCCGGCCTTGTGCAGGTTGGCCTCGAGCGCGGCGCGCAGCACCGAGGCCGTGCCCTCGGGGCGCAGGGCGAGCCGGTCGCCGCCCTTGGTCTCGAAGGCGTACATCTCCTTGGTCACGATGTCGGTGGACTCACCGACCCCGCGCGCGAAGAGCTCGACGTTCTCGAAGCCCGGCGTCTCGATGTAGCCGTAGCCGGAGTTGCGCAGCGGCGCGGCGATCGCCTCGCGGACCGCGAGGTACTTCGCGGAGTCCGGCGGGATCAGGTCGTACGTGCCCTTGGGGGCCTTGAAGGTGCTCACGGAAGGTCTCGTCACATTCCTCGTCGGGGAGCCTCGCCGGCTCCCTGGCCGGCCGCCACCTGCCGCAGGTACGGGTTGGTGGCGCGCTCCTGGCCGATGGTCGTCTGGGGGCCGTGGCCGGACAGCACCACGGTCGAGTCGTCGAGCGGCAGGCACACGCGGGCCAGCGAGTCGAGCATCTCGGCCATGTCACCGCCGGGCAGGTCGGTGCGTCCGATGGAGCCGGCGAACAGCAGGTCGCCCGAGAACAGGATCGGCGGGATGTCCGCCGCCTCGGGCATGCCGAAGGTCACCGACCCCTTGGTATGGCCCGGCGCGTGCGCGACGGACAGCTCCAGGCCCGCCAGCTCCAGCTTCGCCCCGTCGGCCAGCTCCTTGACGTCATCGGGCTCCCCCACGGTCAGCTCGCCCAGCAGCGGCATCCCGATGGAACGGCCGATCCCCTTCTCGGGGTCGCTCATCATGTACCGGTCGTCGGGGTGGATCCAGGCCGGCACGTCGTGCGCGCCGCACACCGGGACGACCGAGGCCACGTGGTCGATGTGGCCGTGGGTGAGGACGACGGCGACGGGCTTGAGCCGATGCTTCCTGATCGCTTCCTCGACGCCGTCGGCGGCCTGGTGGCCGGGGTCGATGATCACGCACTCCTCACCGGCGGCGGGGGCGACGAGGTAGCAGTTCGTCCCCCAGGCCCCGGCGGGGAACCCGGCAATGAGCACGATCGTCCTTCGTTGTGTCGATACGGGCGGCTGCGGCTGTCGTCAGAGCCTACCGGCGCTGCCGATTCCTCAGCGAACCCATATACGGTACGGGGCACACGCAGGCGGTCGGCGCACAGGCCCCACGCGTACCGGTCGACGTATCAGACGCATGAGGAGAGAACCCGGTGGTCAGCCAGGAACAGCGGCGGCGACAGCTCGCCCGTGAGAAGTACTTGCGGCAGCAGCAGCGACGCACCGACGCGCGACGCAAGGCCCGGATCCGCAACTCCGTGATCGCCTCGGTTCTCGGCGTGGTCGTGGTGCTCTCCGTGACGGCCTACCTGACCAAGCCGTTCGAGGACGACGGCACGAAGGAGAACGCGAACGCGGAGGTCACCCCGAGCGCCTCGCCCAGCAAGGCCCCGGACCCCTGCGAGAAGCCCGCCCCGGGCAAGGTCAAGTCGGAGACCTGGAAGAAGGAACCGGCGATGACCATCGACAAGTCGGCGAAGTACACGATGAAGCTGGACACGACCTGCGGCGAGATAGACATCGCGCTGAAGGCGTCGGCGGCACCGCACACCGTCAACTCGTTCGACTTCCTCGCCGGCAAGGGCTACTTCGACCACAGCAAGTGCCACCGGCTCACCAACCAGGGCATCTACGTCCTGCAGTGCGGCGACCCGCAGGGCACCGGCATGGGCGGCCCCGGCTACACCATCCCGGACGAGAACCTCAAGGACAAGAGCCTCAAGGGCGGGGTGTACCCGGCGGGCACGGTCGCGATGGCGAACCAGTACAACGCCCAGACCAAGCAGGGCCGCGACACCGGCGGCAGCCAGTTCTTCCTCGTCTACCAGGACAGCCAGCTGCCGCCCGACTACACACCGTTCGGTACGGTGTCCGAGGCGGGCATGAAGGTCCTGAAGAAGATCGCCGACGCCGGGGCCAAGGCCCCCGACCAGACGGGCACCACCGCACCCAACGCGACGGTCGTGATCAACAAGGCCACGGTCACGAAATCCTGATTCAACTGCGTAATTTCGGTCGCGCGGGATGCGGACAGGCCCCCCGCCGGTCGCCTATGTTGGCCGTGACGAAACTGTGGACGATGCCCGGGGGAGCTTCAGGCCCCCCGCAGGCATCATGTGGAGGAGGCGCTGTGAGCAGCGACCCGTGGGGCCGCGTCGACGAGACGGGGACCGTGTACGTGCGTACGGCCGACGGCGAGCAGGTCGTCGGTTCCTGGCAGGCGGGCTCCCCTGAGGAGGCGCTGGCCTATTTCGAGCGCAAGTACGAGGGCCTGGTTGTCGAGATCGGCCTCCTCGAGAAGCGAGTGAAGACCACCGACCTGTCGGCGAAGGACGCCCAGGCGGCCATCGACCACATCCGGGAGCAGGTCGACGCGCACCACGCGGTGGGCGACCTGGACGCCCTGCGGGTCCGGCTGGACAAGCTCGTGGAGCTGGTGGAGACGCGCCGCGAGCAGCGCAAGGCGCAGCGGGCGAAGCAGTCCGACGAGGCGCGCAAGGCCAAGGAGGAGCTGGTCGCCGAGGCCGAGCAGCTGGCGCAGTCCGACCAGTGGCGGGCGGCCGGTGAGCGGCTGCGGGCCCTGGTGGACACCTGGAAGGGCCTGCCGCGGCTGGACCGCAAGTCCGACGACGAGCTGTGGCACCGGTTCTCGCACGCGCGGTCGGCGTTCTCCAAGCGGCGCAAGCAGCACTTCGCGCAGCTCGACGCGCAGCGCGAGGAGGCCCGCAAGACCAAGGAGCGGCTGGTCGCCGAGGCCGAGGCCCTGTCGAACTCGACGGACTGGGGTGCGACGGCCGCGCGCTACCGCGAGCTGATGGCCGAGTGGAAGGCCGCGGGCCGCGCCCAGCGCGAGCACGAGGACGATCTGTGGAACCGCTTCCGCGGCGCCCAGGACGTCTTCTTCGCCGCGCGCAGCTCGGTCTTCGCCGAGCGGGACGCCGAGCAGGCGGAGAACCTCAAGCTCAAGGAGGAGCTGGCCGAGGAGGCCGAGAAGCTCCTGCCGATCACGGACCTGAAGGCGGCCCGGGCCGCGTTCCGGAACGTGAACGAGCGCTGGGAGGCCATCGGCCATGTGCCGCGCGACGCCCGGCCGAAGGTCGAGGGCCGGATGCACGCCGTCGAGCGGGCCATCCAGGAGGCCGAGGAGGCCGAGTGGCGCCGGACGAACCCGGAGGCACGTGCGCGTGCCGAGGGTCTGACGGGGCAGCTCCAGGCCGCGGTGGACAAGCTGCGGGGCCAGATCGAGCAGGCCCGGGCGCAGGGCAACAACGCCAGGGCCGACAAGCTCGAGCGTGAGCTGGAGGGCCGCCAGGCGCTGCTGGACCAGGCGCTGAAGGGCCTGCAGGAGTTCGGAGGCTGAGAGGTCTCCCACCTGAGAGGGGCTCCCGTACCTCGCGGTGCGGGAGCCCCTTTCGTGTGGTCGCTACGGGCCGTTACGACCTGCTGCGCGCCGAGGTCACCCGGTACACGTCGTAGACGCCCTCCACGCCCCGGACCGCCTTCAGCACATGGCCGAGATGCTTCGGGTCGCCCATCTCGAAGGTGAACCGGGAGGTGGCGACGCGGTCGCGGGAGGTCTGGACGGCCGCGGAGAGGATGTTGACGTGCTGGTCGGACAGCACCCGTGTGACGTCCGACAGGAGCCGGGAGCGGTCCAGGGCCTCGACCTGGATGGCGACCAGGAAGACCGAGGACTGCGTCGGCGCCCACTCGACGTCGAGGATGCGCTCGGGCTCCCGGGACAGCGAGTCGACGTTCACACAGTCGCTGCGGTGAACCGATACGCCACTGCCGCGGGTGACGAACCCGATGATGGGGTCGCCCGGGACGGGCGTGCAGCAGCGGGCCAGCTTGACCCACACGTCCTCGACGCCCTTGACGACGACGCCCGGGTCGGCGCTGGAGCGGCGCTTGCGGCTGCGGCCGCGGGCCGGCGGCACCGACTCGTCGATCTCCTCGGTGGCCGCCTCCTCCCCGCCGAGGGCCTGGACCAGTTTCTGCACGATGTTCTGCGCGGAGACGTGGCCCTCGCCGATCGCCGCGTACAGCGCGGAGATGTCGGCGTAGCGCATCTCGTGCGCCAGGGTCACCAGGGAGTCGCCGGTCAGGATGCGCTGGATCGGCAGGTTCTGCTTGCGCATGGCGCGGACGATGGCGTCCTTGCCCTGCTCGATCGCCTCGTCGCGGCGCTCCTTGGAGAACCAGGCGCGGATCTTGTTGCGGGCGCGCGGTGACTTGACGAAGCCGAGCCAGTCGCGGGAGGGCCCGGCGCCGGGTGCCTTGGAGGTGAAGACCTCGACCAGGTCGCCGTTGTCGAGGGTGGACTCCAGCGGGACCAGGCGGCCGTTGACGCGGGCGCCTATGGTGCGGTGGCCGACCTCGGTGTGCACGGCGTACGCGAAGTCGACGGGGGTGGCGCCCGCGGGGAGCGCTATGACGTCGCCCTTGGGGGTGAAGACGAAGACCTCGTTGCGGGACAGGTCGAAGCGCAGGGACTCCAGGAACTCGCCCGGGTCCTCGGTCTCCTTCTGCCAGTCGAGGAGCTGCCGCAGCCACGCCATGTCGTTGATGGCGTCCTTGTCCTTGCCGGAGGACTTGGGCGCGTCCGTGCGGACCTTGGAGGCGCCGGCGACGGCCTCCTGCTTGTACTTCCAGTGCGCGGCGATGCCGTACTCGGCGCGGCGGTGCATGTCGAACGTGCGGATCTGCAGCTCGACCGGCTTGCCGCCGGGGCCGATGACCGTCGTGTGCAGCGACTGGTACATGTTGAACTTGGGCATCGCGATGTAGTCCTTGAACCGGCCGGGGACCGGGTTCCAACGCGCGTGCACCGTGCCGAGGGCCGCGTAGCAGTCGCGGACGGTGTCCACGAGGACGCGGATGCCCACCAGGTCGTAGATCTCCGCGAAGTCCCGGCCGCGGACGATCATCTTCTGGTAGACGCTGTAGTAGTGCTTGGGGCGGCCGGTGACGGTCGCCTTGATGCGGGCCGCGCGCAGGTCCTGCTGGACCTCGTCGGTGACGATGGCCAGGTACTCGTCACGCTTCGGTGCCCGCTCGGCCACCAGCCGGACGATCTCGTCGTACATCTTGGGGTAGAGGATCGCGAAGGCGAGGTCCTCCAGCTCCCACTTGATGGTGTTCATGCCCAGGCGGTGGGCGAGCGGCGCGTAGATCTCCAGGGTCTCGCGCGCCTTCTTCTCCTGCTTCTCGCGCTTGAGGTAGCGCATGGTGCGCATGTTGTGCAGGCGGTCGGCGAGCTTGATGACCAGGACCCGCGGGTCCTTGGCCATGGCGACGACCATCTTGCGCACGGTCTCGGCCTGCGCGGCCTCGCCGAACTTGACCTTGTCGAGCTTGGTGACGCCGTCGACGAGCAGGGCGACGACGTCGCCGAAGTCGCGGCGCAGGTCCTCCAGGCCGTACTCGGTGTCCTCGACCGTGTCGTGCAGCAGGCCCGCCATCAGCGTGGCCGGATCCATGCCCAGCTCGGCGAGGATGGTCGTCACGGCGAGCGGGTGCGTGATGTACGGGTCGCCGCTCTTGCGCTTCTGGCCGCGGTGCCAGCGCTCGGCGACCTGGTAGGCGCGCTCGATCTGGCGGAGCGTCGACGTCTCGATCTTGGGGTCGTTGCCGCGCACTATCCGCAGCAGCGGCTCCAGCACCGGGTTGTAGGGGTTCGCGCGCTGCACGCCGAGACGGGCCAGACGGGCGCGGACGCGGTTGGAGGAGCCTGTGCGGGCCGGCTGGCCGGCGCTCTGGCGCACCGCGGGCGGGACCGGCTTGGGGCGCGACTGCTCAGCGGGCTTGTCGACCGGCGCCGCCTGGGCGTGTTCGACCGGCCCGCGGGTGTCGTTCTTCGCGTGGGGCGCGTTCGGCGCGGGCTTGGCCGCGGCTGCCGAGGCGGACTCGGGCTTGGCGGCGGTCAGGTGCTGGGCCTCGTCTGGCAAGAGGGCTCCTCGTGCGCGATCCGGGTCCCCCGGTCAGGCTCCGGAGACCCCATGGTAGCCATCCTGCGCCCCAGGATCGCCTTCAGGCCAATGTGAGGACCGTCTACCCGGGAAACGCACGGGGCGGGCGCCGGATGTTCCGGGCCCGCCCGTGCGGTGTCGTGCCGGTGTCCACCGGGCTGCTCGGGGATGGCTAGACCGTGAGCAGCGCCTCCAGCGGGGCACCGTTCAGCGCCGGTTCCAGGCGGGCGCGGCCGCTGAGGAAACCGAGCTCCATGAGGACGGCGAGGCCCGCGACCTCGGCGCCGGCCCGGCGGATGAGCTGGAGCGAGGCCTCGGCGGTGCCGCCGGTGGCGAGGACGTCGTCCACGACCAGGACGCGGTCGTCAGGGCTGAGGTCCTCGGCGTGCACCTCGATCTCGGCCGAGCCGTACTCCAGGTCGTAGGCCTGGGCGAGGGTGGCTCCGGGGAGCTTGCCCGCCTTGCGTACGGGGATGAAGCCGAGGCCTGCGCGGACGGCGACCGGGGCGCCGAGGATGAAGCCGCGGGCCTCCAGGCCGACGACCTTGGTGGCGCGGGTCCGCTCGGCGATCTCGGCGAGGGCGTCGGTGAGCGCGGTGAACGCCGCCGGGTCGGCCAGCAGCGGGGTGATGTCCTTGAACATCACGCCCGGCTCCGGGTAGTCGGCCACGTCCCGGATGCGGCTGAGCAGCAGCTCCCTGATGTCGGTCATCGGCGCTTCCCCGAGGGGCGGCCGCGGCCGCGGCTGCGGGACGCGGGCTGGTTGCGCGGGCCGACGACAGCGGCGGGCGCGGCGTCCTCGGGTTCGTCGCCGTACGACTCGTCGCCGGTCTCCTCCTGGGCGGTCTCGCCCTTGGCGGCGGACTGGGCCCGCTTGGCCAGGACGCGCTTCTTCAGGGCCTTCATCTGCGGCTCGCGCTCCTTCAGGTCGGCGACGAGCGGCGTGGCGATGAAGATCGAGGAGTAGGCACCGGCGGCGAGGCCGACGAACAGCGACAGCGAGATGTCGTTCAGCATGCCGGCGCCGAGGACACCGCCGCCGATGAACAGCAGGCCCGCCACCGGCAGCAGCGCGACCACCGTGGTGTTGACGGAGCGGACCAGGGTGCTGTTGATCGAACGGTTGGCGACGTCGCTGTAGGTCCAGCGGGTCTGCTTGGTGAGGTCCTTCGTCTGCTCCTTGAGGCTGTCGAAGACGACGACCGTGTCGTAGAGCGAGTAGCCGAGGATGGTCAGCAGACCGATCACCGTGCCGGGCGTGACCTCGAAGCCGACGAGGGCGTAGATGCCGACCGTGATGGTGATGTCGTGGATCAGGGCGACGAACGCCGCGACGGCCATGCGCCACTCGAAGGCGATCGCCAGGTAGATCACCACGAGGATGAGGAAGATGCCGAGGCCCTGCCAGGCCTTGTTGGCGATCTGCTCGCCCCAGCTGGGACCGACCAGCTCGGCGTTGATCTGCTCCGCGTCGACCTTGAGGTCGTCCGAGAGCTGGTTCTTGATCTGGTTGGCCTTGTCGGTCTCGATGCCGGCGACCTGGATCCGCAGGCTGCCGTCGCCGAGCTTCTGGACGATCGCGTCGTGGCCGGAGGCCTCTTCCGCGTACTCCTCGGCCCGGGAGACCGAGACGCTGACGTTCTTCGGGGTGGTGAAGACGGCACCGCCCTGGAACTCGATGCCCATGTTCAGGCCGCGCACCGCCAGGCCGACGATGGCCGTGATGGTGATCAGGATCGACAGGCCGTACCAGATCTTGCGGTTCTTGACGAAGTCGTAGCCGATCTCGCCACGGTGCAGTCGGGCGCCGAGGTTGCCGAGTTTCGACATCTCACGCCTCCTTCGTCTCGACGGGGGCGGAGGGACGGCGGGTGCGGCGCAGTGGCGGCTGGGCACCCAGGCTCTTCGGGTCGAGGCCGGACCACTTGTGGCCGCTCGCGAAGAAGGTGCGGCGGGCCAGCAGGGTCAGCAGCGGCTTGGTGAAGAGGAAGACGACCACCACGTCGAGCAGCGTGGTCAGACCGAGCGTGAAGGCGAAGCCGCGCACCTTGCCGACGGTGACGATGAAGAGCACCGCGGCGGCGAGGAACGACACGAAGTCGGAGACCAGGATGGTGCGCCGGGCGCGCGGCCAGGCCCGCTCGACGGCGGGGCGCAGCGTACGGCCCTCGCGGATCTCGTCGCGGACGCGTTCGAAGTACACGATGAACGAGTCCGCCGTGATGCCGATGGCGACGATGGCACCGCAGACGGCCGGCAGGTTCAGCGCGAAGCCGATGGCCGGGCCGAGCAGCGACATGATCGTGTAGGTGAGGGCGGCGGAGACCAGCAGCGACAGGATCGCGACGAACGACAGACCCCGGTAGTAGACCAGCAAGTAGAGGACGACCAGGGCGAGACCGATCGCGCCGGCGATCAGGCCGGCCCGCAGCTGGTCACCGCCGAGCGCGGCGGTGACGGTCGTCATGCTGTCCACCTTGAAGGTCAGCGGCAGCGCACCGTAGGTCAGCATGTTCGCGAGTTCCTGCGCGGACTGCTGGTTGAAGTTGCCGGAGATCTCCGCGTTGCCGCCGGTCAGGGCCTGGCGGACGTACGGGTCGGAGACCACGTCGCCGTCGAGGACGATCGCGAACTGGTTCTGCGGGGACTGGTTCTGCGCCAGCTTGCCGGTGATGGCGGCGAACTTCTTGGCGCCGCCGTCCGTGAAGTCCATCTGGACCGTCCAGCCCGCACCGGTCTGGGTGTTCAGGACGGCCTGGGCCTTGTCGACGTCGGTGCCGTCGACCTCGGCGGGGCCGAGGATGTACTTCTGCCACTGGCCCTGCGCGTTCTGCCCGCAGGCCAGGGTGGACTCGCCGGCCTTGGCGTTGTCGCCGATGGTGGAGCGGGTCTTGGTGTCGGTGCAGTCCAGTGCGGCGTACTGCGCCTGGAGCTTGCCCGGGTCGTCGCCGGAGGTGCCGCCGGAGGCGGACGGGGAGGGGCTGGCCTTCGCCTTGTCCGAGGCGCTCGCGGACGGGGTCGCGTCGGCCTTCAGCGCGTCGGTGACGGCGCGGCCCTGCGTGGTCGGGCTCGCGGACGGGGACGCCGAGTTCTTGTCGGTGGCCTCCGGCTTGTCGGTGGCCTTGCCCGACGGCTCGCCCGAGGGGCTGCCGGTGGGGGTCGGGGAGGGGCTGGCCGCGCCCTTGCCGCCGGAGACCTCGGTGGCGATGACGGGGCGGAAGTAGAGCTTGGCGGTGGTGCCGACCTGCTTGCGGGCCTGCTCGGAGTTGGTCCCCTTGGGGATGTTCACGACGATGTTGTCGCGGCCCTGCGTCTGGACCTCGGCCTCCGAGACGCCCAGACCATTGACACGGCGCTCCATGATGGAGACGGCGGTGTCCATGTTGGTCTTGTTGATCGCCGACTCGTTGCCGGCCTCGGGGACCGCCCGGAGCGTGATGCTCGTGCCGCCGGCCAGGTCGATGCCGAGACGCGGGGTCGTGTGTCCCGAGGCGAACATTCCACCGGTGAGCGCCGCGATGGCGATCAGGATCAGGGCCAGCGAGCGCCAGGGCTTGCTCTGGGCGCTCGCGCTCCGGCCCTTTTTAGGTGTGGCCACCTTCTCGTACTCCCTCTCGGGCCGCCTCGCTCCGGATCGGCGGGACGGGCGGCCATGACATGGTGTCGGGATTCCGTGCGAGCTATGGCGTGTCCCGGGGTGCGCGGGAACCTGCCCGCGCACCCCGGGACACGACTACTTCGCCTCGGAGTCGCCGTCGGTCTTCTTCGGCTCTGCGTCCGTCTTCGCCTCGCCGGCCGGGGCCTCGTCGGCCGGTTCCTCGGCCGTGTCCTTCTTGCCGAGGTCGACGGCCTTGTCGTCAGCGGGGGCGTCGGCGGCGGAGTCGCCGGTCTCGGTGAGGGAGGAGGCGTCGTCCGGGACGATGTCGGCGTCGGACTTCAGGTCGTGCTCGATGCCGTGGACGATGCGGTTGTACTCGTCGTCGGTGAGGACGGCACCGATGGCGTTCTTGGCGAAGAGGAGCTCGACGCCGGGGCCGGCGTCGACGAGGACGGTGTCCTCGTTCACCTCCTTGACCGTGGCGTACATGCCCCCGATGGTGCGGACACCGCTGCCGGGCTGCATTTGGTTCCGCATCTCCACGGCCTGCTGCTGCTTCTTCTTGGCCGACCGGGTCATCAGGAACATGGCCCCGATGAGCACGATGAACGGGAGGAGGGTCAGGAGACTCACGGGTCGGTACTTCCTTCACACGACCGCGCTGTGAGCGGCCAGATGGTTGGGGGTATGTACGCCGCCGACAAAGGCGGCATCGGCGGAGTCTAAGCGAGTCCGCGCGCATGGAACAACGCTCAGCATGGCACCGGGGTTCCTGCTCCGGCCACTGTCCTCGCCGTCCTGGAGCGGTGACCGCGCCGTCACGCCCCGAACAGGTCCTGTTGTCCGGTTCCGGCGGTCTGGGAGCGGGGCGGGGTGAGGCCGAGATGCGCCCATGCGGCGGGGGTGGCGACCCGGCCGCGCGGGGTGCGGGCCAGCAGTCCCTCCCGGACGAGGAAGGGCTCGGCGACCTCCTCGACGGTCTCGCGCTCCTCCCCCACCGCGACCGCGAGCGTGGACAGGCCCACGGGACCGCCGCCGAACAGCTTGAGCAGGGCTTCCAGCACGCCCCGGTCGAGACGGTCGAGGCCGCGCGCGTCCACCTCGTAGACGGCGAGGGCGGCCGCCGCGATGTCCTTGGTGATCAGCCCGTCGGCCTTGACCTGCGCGTAGTCGCGGACGCGGCGCAGCAGGCGGTTGGCGATGCGGGGCGTGCCGCGGGAACGGCCGGCGATCTCGGCGGCGCCGTCCGGCTCGATCTCGACCTCCAGGAGGTTCGCCGAGCGGTGGATGACCCGCTCCAGTTCGGCCGGTTCGTAGAACTCCATGTGCGCGGTGAAGCCGAAGCGGTCGCGCAGCGGGGGCGGCAGCAGGCCCGCGCGTGTGGTGGCGCCGACCAGGGTGAAGGGGGGCAGCTCCAGCGGGATGGCGGTGGCGCCCGGACCCTTGCCGACGATGACGTCGACGCGGAAGTCCTCCATCGCCATGTACAGCATCTCCTCGGCGGGCCGGGACATGCGGTGGATCTCGTCGAGGAAGAGGACCTCGCCCTCCTGGAGGGAGGAGAGGATCGCGGCGAGGTCGCCGGCGTGCTGGATGGCGGGGCCCGACGTGATGCGGATGGGGGCGCCCATCTCGGCCGCGATGATCATCGACAGGGTGGTCTTGCCGAGGCCGGGGGCGCCGGAGAGCAGCACGTGGTCGGCGGTGGCGCCGCGCGCGCGTGCCGCCCGGAGGACGAGGTCGAGCTGTTCGCGGACCTTCTCCTGGCCGATGAACTCGTCCAGGTCCTTGGGGCGCAGGGCGGCCTCGACGGCCTGGTCCTCACGGTCGGCGACGGAGTCCACCAGCCGCTCCGCGGCGGGCCCGCCGAGCGGCTCGGCGGCATCGGCGTCGGTCGTGTCGTCCCAGTTCATGTGATGTGCCTCAAGAGGTGGGGGTCAGCGGGCGCGGTTCAGGGTCTGCAGGGCCGCCTTCAGCAGCTGGCCGACCTGGGGGGTGCCCCCGGCGGCCTCGGCCTGCGGGGCCACGGCGGCGACGGCCTCGTCGGCCTCGCGGGTCGCGTACCCGAGGCCGATCAGGGCCGCGTGCAGCTGGTCGCGCCAGCCGGAGCTGGCCGGTGCGCCGACGGCGGGTGCGCCGACCGGGGCGCCGAGCCGGTCCTTCAGCTCCAGCAGCAGCTTCTGGGCGCCCTTCTTGCCGATGCCGGGGACGGCCGTGAGGGCCTTCTCGTCGCCGGTGGCGACCGCCCGGCGCAGGGCGTCCGGGGTGTGCACGGCGAGCATCGCCTGGGCGAGTCTGGGGCCGACGCCGCTCGCGGTCTGGAGCAGCTCGAAGACCTGCCGCTCGTCGTCGTCGGCGAAGCCGTACAGGGTGAGGGAGTCCTCGCGCACGACCAAGGAGGTGTGCAGCTTGGCCGGCTGCCCCATGCGGAGGGTGGAGAGGGTGTTCGGCGTGCACTGGACGGCCATGCCGACACCGCCGACCTCGACGACCGCGGCGTCCGGGGCGAGTGCGGCCACTGTGCCGCTGACGAAGGCGATCATGCCGTACGGCCTTTCGATGCTTGGGTGGCGTGCAGGGCGACGGCCTGCTGGAGTCGGTTCTGCGCGGGGGCGCGCCAGATGTGGCAGATGGCGAGGGCGAGGGCGTCGGCCGCGTCGGCGGGCCTGGGCGGTGCGCTGAGCCGGAGCAGGCGGGTCACCATCGCGCCCACCTGTGCCTTGTCGGCCCGGCCGCTGCCGGTGACGGCGGCCTTGACCTCGCTGGGGGTGTGCAGGGCGACGGGGATGCCGCGGCGGGCTGCGCAGAGCATGGCGACGGCGCTGGCCTGGGCGGTGCCCATCACCGTACGGACGTTGTGCTGGCTGAAGACGCGCTCCACGGCGACGAACTCGGGCCGGTGCTCGTCGAGCCACTGCTCGATGCCCTGCTCGATGGCGACGAGGCGGTGGCCGAGGTCCGCGTCGGCGGGGGTCCGGACGACGCCGACGCCGACCATCGTGAGCGGCCGTCCGGCGACGCCCTCGACGACGCCCACACCGCACCGGGTCAGTCCCGGGTCCACCCCCAGTACGCGCACGCGCCCTCCCTTTCGCTCACCTGTTTGTGCAGGCTATCGGGTGCCACCGACAACGCGACGGGCCGACGGGGTGTGTCCCGTCGGCCCGTTGAACCCGTGCGCGGCTCAGGCGTCGACCTTCTCCATGACCTCGTCGCTGACGTCGAAGTTGGCGAAGACGTTCTGCACGTCGTCGCTGTCCTCCAGCGCGTCGATCAGCTTGAAGATCTTCTTGGCGCCCTCCTCGTCCAGCTCGACCTGCATGGTCGGGACGAAGTTGGCGTCGGCGGAGTCGTAGTCGATGCCGGCGTCCTGGAGGGCGGTGCGGACCGCGACCAGGTCGGTGGCCTCGCTGATGACCTCGAAGGTCTCGCCGAGGTCGTTGACCTCCTCGGCACCGGCGTCCAGGACGGCGCCGAGGACGTCGTCCTCGGTCAGCTCGCCCTTGGGGACGATCACGACGCCCTTGCGGTTGAACAGGTACGACACCGAGCCCGGGTCGGCCATGGAGCCGCCGTTGCGGGTCATGGCGACGCGGACCTCGGAGGCGGCGCGGTTGCGGTTGTCGGTGAGGCACTCGATGAGCACCGCGACGCCGTTCGGACCGTAGCCCTCGTACATGATCGTCTCGTAGTCGGCGCCGCCGGCCTCCAGGCCCGCGCCGCGCTTGACCGCGGAGTCGATGTTCTTGTTGGGGACCGACGACTTCTTCGCCTTCTGGATGGCGTCGTAGAGCGTCGGGTTGCCCTCGGGGTCGGCGCCGCCCATCCGCGCCGCCACCTCGATGTTCTTGATCAGCTTCGCGAAGAGCTTGCCGCGCTTGGCATCGATGACGGCCTTCTTGTGCTTCGTCGTGGCCCATTTAGAGTGGCCGGACATCTGCCTGTCTCCTTCGCGTAACCCATCTCAGCAACGAACGCAGGAATCCTACAAGGAGTCCGCTGTCCGGTTCGCCCGCACCATGTCGACGAACAGGGCGTGCACCCGGTGGTCGCCGGTCAGTTCCGGGTGGAACGACGTGGCCAGCGCGTTGCCCTGGCGGACGGCGACGATGTGGCCGTCGTGCTCGGCGAGCACCTCGGCGGCGGCGCCGACGGACTCGACCCAGGGGGCGCGGATGAAGACGCCCTCCACGGGGTCGCCCTCGACGCCCTCGACGGCGACGGCCGCCTCGAAGGACTCGTTCTGCCGGCCGAAGGCGTTGCGGCGCACGATCATGTCGATGCCGCCGACGGTCTCCTGGCCCGAGCGCGGGTCGAGGATCTTGTCGGCGAGCATGATCATGCCGGCGCAGGTGCCGTAGACGGGCATGCCGTCCCGCACGCGCGCGCGGAGGGGCTCCATCACGCCGAACAGGATGGCCAGCTTGGAGATGGTGGTGGACTCGCCGCCGGGGATGACGAGGCCGTCCACCTCGGCGAGTTCTTCGGGGCGCCGCACCGGCCTGGCCACGGCGTCGGCCGCGGCCAGGGCGACGAGGTGCTCCCGTACGTCGCCCTGGAGGGCCAGGACGCCTATGACGGGGGTGTCGCTCATGAGTTCCTGTGCCTTACCAGCCGCGGTTGGCGTAGCGCTCGGTCTCGGGGAGGGTGTCGCAGTTGATGCCGACCATGGCCTCGCCGAGGTTGCGGGACGCGTCCGCGATGATCTTCGGGTCGTCGTAGAAGGTGGTGGCCTTGACGATGGCGGCGGCGCGCTTGGCCGGGTCGCCGGACTTGAAGATGCCGGAGCCGACGAAGACGCCCTCGGCGCCGAGCTGGCGCATCAGGGCCGCGTCGGCCGGGGTGGCGACGCCGCCGGCGGAGAACAGCACGACCGGGAGCTTGCCCAGCTCGGCGACCTCCTTGACCAGCTCGTACGGGGCGCGCAGCTCCTTGGCGGCGGCGTACAGCTCGTGGTTGTCGAAGCCGCGGAGCTTGGCGATCTCGTTCTTGATCTGGCGCAGGTGCCGCACGGCCTCGACGACGTTGCCGGTGCCGGCCTCGCCCTTGGAGCGGATCATCGCGGCGCCCTCGGCGATGCGGCGCAGGGCCTCGCCCAGGTTGGTGGCACCACAGACGAACGGCGTGGTGAAGGCCCACTTGTCGGAGTGGTTGACCTCGTCGGCCGGGGTGAGGACCTCGGACTCGTCGATGTAGTCGACGCCGAGGGACTGCAGTACCTGGGCCTCGACGAAGTGGCCGATGCGGGACTTGGCCATGACCGGGATCGAGACGGCCTCGATGATGCCCTCGATCATGTCCGGGTCGGACATGCGGGCCACGCCGCCGTCCTTGCGGATGTCGGCCGGGACCCGCTCCAGGGCCATGACGGCGACGGCGCCCGCGTCCTCGGCGATCTTCGCCTGCTCCGGCGTGACGACGTCCATGATGACGCCGCCCTTGAGCTGCTCGGCCATGCCGCGCTTCACACGGGCGGTGCCGGTCTCGGGGGCCTGGTTCTCGGAGATGGACACGGATGACCTCGCTGGTGGGAAAGGGGGGTTTTCTGCAGCACCGAGGAAACGTGAGGGGACCAGGCCACAGCAAGGGCCAATGGGAACGCTGTGGATCCTTTTTCGGCATACCGCCGGGTAACGGCACGGCAAGGGGGGTTCAGGCCGCCCGGGCCACGAGGGCCTGCGGTGGCTCGTCGTCCATCTCGAAGGCCATCGGGAACGGGGCGTGGCCCGCCAGGCGGAACCAGCGGACCTTGCGGTGGCGGCGCAGGGCCCGCGCGGCCCGTACGGCGTCGTTGTGGAAGCGGCGGGCCATGGGGACGCGGCGGACGGCCTGCGCGAGTTCCTCGGCGGCCTCCTCGCCCCCGGGCGCCTCCCGCACCGCCTCCACCTGCTGCGCCTCCCCGAAGACGGCCCGCAGCGCCTGGCTCAGTTCGCTCTCGGCGACCTCGCGCTGCTCCTCCTCCGCCTGCCGGGCGGCGTGCGCGGCCTCGTACAGCACGATGGAGGCGGCCGGATCCAGCACCCCCGACGTCGCCAGTTCCTGTGCCACCGAGGCCCGGCGCAGCAGCTGCGCGTCCAGGGCGGCCCGGGCGGCGTCGATCCGGGCGTGGAGGCGGTCGAGGCGGCCGGCGGTCCAGCTCAGGTAGAGCCCGACCGCGACCAGGGCCACGGCGATCCAGATGAGAGTGGTGGTCACGGGCGGCAAGGCTAGCGGCAGGCGGGAGGCGCCGGTTCACCCCGCCCTGCCCTGTCCTGTCCCGGATCGGTCAGCGGTTGCGTTCGTCCGGCACCGGCGGGATGGACATCAGTGTCTTGAAGTGCCCTTTGGGGTGTCCCTCGCCGACGAGCTGGTCCTCCGCCTCGACCCAGGCGTGGGCGGCGAAGGGATGGGTGCGCACTCCGGTGCACCAGGTGGGCCAGACGCCGCGCGCGCGGCAGAGCAGAGCGGTGGCGATGGAGCGTTGCAGGCAGCCCTGCCCGGCGCAGCGCAGGCTGACGGACACGACCTCCTCGCGGGCCCGGAGCGCCTGGGCGGCCGTGGCCGGTGCGGCGCCGCGGCGGGCGAACTCCAGGACCTTGCGCAGCCGGGCCGGTCTGGCCCTGGCCAGCAGCCGGGCGACGCCCACGACCAGCAGGGGCAGCACGCGGCGGTGCGGTGGCAGTCGGCGGCGTTCGGCGAGCGCGACGGACATGCTCATGAGATCACCAGCTCCGAGCCGCGCAGCCGCTCGATCACGGCGGTCACATCGCGTTCGGCCTGCTCGGGGGTGATGCCGTAGCGGTTCGCGAGTTCGGCGGCGATGCCGGCGGGCTCCTGTCCGCCGAGCAGCCGGCGCAGCACCTGGGCACCGGTGGTGTTCAACTGCCAGTACCGGCCGGTGCGTTCGTTGAGCAGGACCGTGCCGTCGTCGGTGTCGGTGGTGCTGACGTCAGGATGCAGACGCACGGGCGTCGAACCTCCAAGCGGGGGCGGGGCGGGTGGCGGAGCGCAGCCAGGTCTCGCAGCCGATCAGGGGCTCCAGGGCGATCCGCGTGGAGTTGTCCGGCTGGGGCGCGAGCAGCCGGGTGCGCAGTGCGCCGGGGTCGATCAGGCCGTGGGCGGCGAGGGCGGAGTCCTCGAACAGTTCCAGGACCGCGGGCAGGTTGCGGCGCAGTCCGCTGTTGGCCTCGTCGCTGAACTCGCCCTTGGTGGAGCGACCCAGCACCGGCTCCGGCACGATGCCGCGCATCGCCTCGGCGAGCAGCGGCTTGTACCGCCAGGGGCCGGCGTGTTCATGGGTGCGGACCGCCAGGACCGCTTCCACCACGCGGTCGTCGAAGAACGGCGAGTCGAGCTGGACGCCGTCGTCCGCGAAGACGCGGGCCAGCAGCCGGTACCAGGGGGCGCTGGTGCGCACGGCGAGCAGCGACTGGTGCTGTGCCAGGTCGGCGGAGAGCGGCCGTACGCGGGTGGCGGTGTCTCGCAGGGCCTCCCGGGCGGCGTCGATCGCGTCGCCGGTGGCCCAGGACGGTGCCCGCAGGCTCCACAGGCCCCAGCCGAGGGCGGGCCGGCGTTTCGGCGGGGACGGGTCGGTGAGCCGGTCGGCCTGGGTCCGCCACCAGTCGGCCTCGTCACCGGGGCGGGTCAGCGCGGCGAGGGTGGGCAGCAGGGGCCAGCGCTTCAGCGCGCCGTAGCCGCGGACGTGGCGCAGGGCGGTCAGCGGGCGGCGCCGGAGCAGGGTGTGGAGGTAGCCGGGGAACGGGGTGAACAGTTCGTCGCCGCCGTGTCCGGCGAGGTGCCGGCGCGATCCGCTGCCGGACAGCAGCCGGGCGGTGTGGCGGGTCCGCGCGAGGGTGCGGACGAACGGATACGGCTCCTCGGTGTCCACCGGGGCGTCCGCGTCGGTGAACAGCGCCGGGAGGTCGCCGGGAGGCACGACGAGGTGCTCGGCCCGGTCGAGGGAGCCGATGGCGTGGGCGGCGAAGGCGGCGTCGTCGTTGCCCGCCTCGGCCTCGCCCCAGCGGAACGTCAGCAGGCCGGGGGTGTTCCGGGCGGCGAGGAAGCACAGGGACGTGGAGTCCATGCCGCCGGAGAGGTCCGTGCTCAGCCGGCCGCGGCCGGGGGCGCGGTCGCCGAGGGCCGTGGCAAGGGTCTCCCGGAGCCTCTCGGCGCCTGTCCGCAGGGACAGTTCGGGTGCCGGTGGCTGCCACCAGCGTGTCTCGCGCACCTGGTCGTGCTCCCACACCAGGCAGTGGTCGGGCGCCAGCGGGGAGATCCCGGACCACAGGGGCCGGTCGCCGAGCGGGGGCGGCAGGAACCCGCCCGTGGCCACGCGGAGCGCCAGCGCCTGTTCGTCGATGCCGGCGCCGGTCATCGCCGCGAGCACGTCGGCGCGGTCCGCCGCGATCTCGACGCCGTGCGTCCGGGTGCGGAAGACCCGGCGCAGTCCGGTCGCGCTGCCCTGGAAGCGCACGGCCGAGGGGGCCGAGACCACCAGGTGGCAGGAGCCGGGCAGGGCGGCCGCCAGCTCGTCCGCGTCGGCCACCGTCCGGACGCGGGCGGCGAGTCGGGTGAGCCGGGCGGCGGGGACCGGGCAGATCCCGGCCACCGCCACCCGCACCGGGCCCGCCGCGACCACCGTGATCTCGCCGGGGGCCCACCGGCCCACCAGCCACGGTCGTCCCGAGGCGTGCGCGAACTCCCGCGGCGACGCCCAGGGCACCGCCGCGCGCGCGTCGGCCGCGGCTGCCGTGTCCGGCAGGACCACGAACCCGGTGCTGCTCATCTGCTCATCTCTCCGGGAGCCGACGCAGCGACGACTAGAAGTCGCCGGAGTAGTGACCGAAGATGTCGTTGCCCCAGCCGATGAAGCCGAGGGTGTCCTCGTTGAACTCGCCGACCTCGGTCAGCGTCGGCGGCGCGTACGGCTCGGTGGTCGAGAACTCGATCTGCTCGTCCATGGCATCCTCCACGGTTACGAAGGGCAGCCGGGCGGCTACCCGTTGCACCGTACATTCGGTTCGCGGCCATGATCCATCGCATTTTCACTCAAGTCACAGCGGCCACTTCGTACACCTGAGCGAGCGCTCAAGATCGCCTGTGATCTGCGGAATCGATCATGCACCGGCCTGACGGAGGCCCGTCGGAACCGCTCTTCCATATGGCCGGAATCAGTCCCGCGCCAGCCCCAGCCGGCCCCACAGCCCGGTCGTCCGCTCGTCCTCGGCCACCGCCGCCGCTCCCGCCGTCACCGTCTCGTAGACGGACAGGATGTCCGCGCCGACGGTCGACCAGTCGAAGCGGCGGACGTGGGCACTGCCCCGCTCGCGCAGCTCGGCGCGGCGCTCCGGGTCCGCCAGGAGTCGAACGGCCGCGTCGGCCAGGGCGTCGGCGTCCTCGTTCGGGAAGAGTTCCCCGGCGGCTCCCCGGTCCAGGACCTGCGCGAAGGCGTCCAGGTCGGAGGCGAGGACGGGGGCTCCGGCGGACATGGCCTCGACGAGGATGATGCCGAAGCTCTCACCGCCGGTGTTGGGCGCGACGTACAGGTCGACGCTGCGCAGGAAGCGGGCCTTGTCCTCGTCGCTGACCATGCCGAGGAACTCCACGCGGGAGCGCAGCTCGACCGGCAGGGACTCCACCGCCTCCTCCTCGTCACCACGCCCGGCGACCAGCAGCCGCGTCTGCGGCCGGGCGGCGAGGATCTTCGGCAGGGCCCTCATGAGCACCGGCAGACCCTTGCGGGGCTCGTCGATGCGCCCGATGAAGCCGATCGTGTCGCCCTGCCACTCGGCCTTGGGCTCGGCCTGGGCGAAGAAGTCGACGTCGACGCCGTTCGGGATCACCACCGCGTCCCCGCCGAGGTGCTCCACGAGCGTGCGGCGGGCGTACTCGCTCACGGCGATACGGGCGCTGATCTTCTCCAGGGCGGCCTGGAGGATCGAGTAGGCGGCGATCATCGCGCGGGAGCGCGGGTTGGACGTGTGGAAGGTCGCCACGATCGGACCCTGGGCGGCCCAGCAGGTCAGCAGGCCCAGCGACGGCGAGGTCGGCTCGTGGATGTGGATCACGTCGAACGCGCCGTCGTGCAGCCAGCGGCGCACCCGGGCGGCGCTCAGGAAGCCGAAGTTCAGCCGGGCCACCGAGCCGTTGTACGGCACCGGCACCGCGCGCCCGGCCGAGACGACGTACGGCGGCAGCGGGGTGTCGTCGTCGGCAGGGGCCAGGACCGACACCTCGTGGCCGAGGCGGATGAAGTACTCGGCGAGGTCGCGGATGTGGAACTGGACGCCGCCCGGTACGTCCCAGGAGTACGGGCAGACGATGCCGATCCTCACGGGCGCCCCTTCACGGGGTCGAGGTCCGCGAGCCACAGGCGCTGCAGCATGTGCCAGTCCTCCGGATGGTCGGCGATCCCGGTGGCGAAGGCGTCGGCCAGCGCCTGTGTCATGACAGACGTCTTCTCGGCGCGCGTGCCTGACTCGGGCACCTCGACGGGCGGGTGGACGCGGCCGCGCATCACGGGCGAGTCGTCGTACCAGAGCGTGACGGGCAGCAGCAGGGCGCCCGTCTGCTGGGCGAGCAGGGCCGGTCCGGCCGGCATCCGGGCCGTGTCGCCGAAGAAGTCGACCTCGACTCCGGAGGCGGACAGGTCGCGGTCGGCGACCAGGCAGACCAGGCCGCCGTCGCGCAGCCGCCTCGCCAGGGTGCCGAAGGCGGTGCCGCCGCTGTGCGGCAGGACCTCCATGCCGAGGCCCTCGCGGTAGGCGACGAACCGGTCGTAGAGCGTCTCGGGCTTCAGTCGCTCGGCGACCGTGGTGAAGGGGATGCCGAGCTGCGTGGTGACCCAGGCGCCGGCGAGGTCCCAGTTGGCCAGGTGCGGCAGGGCGAGGACGACGCCCCTGCCCGCGTCCATGCCCTCGGTCAGGTGGTGCAGGTCCTTGGGGGTGAAGCCCTCCGCGATCCGCTCCTTGCTCCAGGCCGGGAGGCGGAAGGACTCCATCCAGTAGCGCAGGTAGGAGCGCATGCCCGCGCGGGACAGCTCGGCGAGGCGCTCGGGGCTCGCGCCGGGCACCACGCGCGCGTAGTTGCTCTCTAGGCGCTGTACGCCCTTGCCGCGCTGCTTCCAGGCGGCGTCGGCGATGGTGCGCCCGAGCCGTACGGCGACCGGCTCGGGGAGCTTCTTGACGGTGCTCCAGCCGAGGCCGTACAGCGCGTCCGTCAGCCGGTCCTGGGCGCTCACGTGGCCGCCTCGCTCCCGTGAGAGGCGTTGTGCTGCTCGCCCTCATTGTCCTGCCCGCCGGCCCGGTCCTGCGCGGCCGCCGCCTCCTCGGCCTCGGCGGACTCCCGGCGGACGGTGACGACCCGCTGGATCAGCGTGACGAGGCTGCCCACGGCGACGATCCACAGGGCGACCGGCAGCAGGTACTGGATGCCCGGGACGCCGAACGCGTGCAGGCCCGCCAGACCGGCCGCGACCAGCGAGATCACCAGCCGCTCGGCCCGCTCGACCAGCCCGTTGACGGCGACCGGCAGGCCGATCGACTCGCCGCGGGCCTTGGTGTACGACACCACCTGCCCGCTGGCCAGGCAGAAGATCGAGACGGCGCACAGGACGAGGTCGTCGCCGCCGCCCGCGTACCAGAGGATGAAGCCGCCGAAGATCGCGCCGTCGGCGACCCGGTCGAGCGTGGAGTCCAGGAAGGCGCCCCAGCGGCTGGAGCGGCCGAGCTGGCGGGCCATGTTGCCGTCGACGAGGTCGGAGAACACGAACAGTGTGATCACGACCGTGCCCCAGAAGAACTCGCCCATGGGGTAGAAGACCAGCGCGCCCGCGACCACCCCGGCGGTGCCGATGAGCGTGACGGTGTCGGGGCTGACGCCCCGGCGGATCAGAAACGCGGCGAACGGTGTGAGGACACGCGTGAAGAATGCACGCGCGTACTTGTTCAGCATGGCCTTCCCGAGGGTCGGTGTCGCCGTCTGGCCCCTGCTGGCCACCGGCTGGCCCATCGTAGCCACGCGCGCGTGCGGGCGAGGGCGGGGCACCCGGACCCCTTCGGTTGAACCGTCAAGCGGCTGGTGGGAGTCGCGATGACGTCGTTCGTATGGACGCGCCGTGACGGGAGTGGGAAGGTCGAAGAACCGCGGGCGTCGCCGGAGCCGCACCGCACGCGGATCCCGCGTGTCCGCGCCCACAGTGACCTCACCGTGCACGGGAGGCAGGACCATGGGCGACAAGGCACAGACACACCCCGGAGCCGCCGGCAGGGCACAGGCGGCCGACCACCCCCAGTCCGTACGGAATGTGGTGCTGGTCGGCCACTCCGGATCGGGCAAGACGACGTTGGTGGAAGCCCTCGCGCTGACGGCGGGGGCGGTGAACCGGGCGGGCCGCGTGGAGGACGGCGGCACCGTCTCCGACTACGACGAGATCGAGCACCGGCAGCAGCGCTCGGTGCAGCTCTCCCTGGTGCCCGTCGAGTGGGACGGCATCAAGGTCAACCTCCTCGACACCCCCGGATACGCCGACTTCGTCGGTGAGCTCAGGGCCGGTCTGCGGGCGGCGGACGCGGCCCTCTTCGTCGTCTCGGCCGCGGACGGCGTGGACGGCTCGACGCGCATGGTGTGGGAGGAGTGCGCGGCGGTCGGGATGCCCCGGGCGATCGTCATCACGCACCTGGAGGCGGCGCGCGCCGACTTCGAGGAGATGACGCGGATCTGCGCGGAGGCCTTCGGCGCCGACGACCCCGACGCGGTCCTGCCGCTCTACCTGCCGCTGCACGGCCCGCAGGCGCCCGACGGGCACGCGCCCGTGACCGGGCTGATCGGACTGCTGTCGCAGAAGCTCTTCGACTACTCGACCGGCGAGCGCAAGGAGTCGGAGCCGGGCGAGGACCAGCTGCCGCTGATCGAGGAGGCCCGCAACCGGCTGATCGAGGGGATCATCTCGGAGAGCGAGGACGAGACCCTCATGGACCGCTACCTCGGCGGGGAGCCGGTCGACGTCAAGACCCTGATCGACGACCTGGAGCGGGCCGTGGCGCGCGGGGTCTTCTTCCCCGTCCTGGCCGCCGCCCCCGCGGCCGAGGGCGCCCGGCAGGGTCTCGGCACGGTGGAGCTGCTGGAGCTGGTCACACGCGGCTTCCCGACACCGCTGGAGCACGAGACGGTGCGGGTCACGACGATCGACGGCGAGCCGCGCGAGCTCAAGCCGTGCGACCCGGACGCCCCGCTGGTCGCCGAGGTCGTGAAGACGTCCTCGGACCCGTACGTGGGCCGGCTGTCGCTGATCCGCGTGTTCTCCGGCACCCTGCGCGCCGACCAGACGGTCCACGTCTCCGGGCACGGACTGGCCGACCGGGGCCACGAGGACCACGACGTCGACGAGCGGATCGGCGCCCTGTCCACGCCCTTCGGCAAGCAGCAGCGCCCGGTGTCGCACGTCATCGCCGGTGACCTGGCGTGCGTGGCCAAGCTGAGCCGCGCCGAGACCGGCGACACCCTGTCCGCCAAGGACGACCCGCTGCTCATGGAACCGTGGCAGATGCCCGACCCGCTGCTGCCGCTGGCCATCCAGGCGCACAGCAAACCGGACGAGGACAAGCTGTCGCAGGGCCTCGCCCGGCTGGTCGCCGAGGACCCGACGATGCGGCTGGAGCAGAACCAGGACACCCACCAGGTGGTCCTGTGGTGCCTGGGCGAGGCGCACGCGGACGTGGCCCTGGAGCGGCTGCGCAGCCGGTACGGCGTGCAGGTCGACGTCGTCCCGCACAAGGTGTCCCTGCGGGAGACCTTCGCGACCAAGTCGGCCGGGCGCGGCCGGCACGTCAAGCAGTCCGGCGGGCACGGGCAGTTCGCCATCTGCGAGATAGAGGTCGAGCCGCTGCCGGGCGGCTCCGGCATCGAGTTCGTGGACAAGGTCGTCGGCGGCGCGGTGCCCCGGCAGTTCATCCCGTCGGTGGAGAAGGGCGTACGGGCCCAGGCCGCGAAGGGAGTCGCCGCCGGGCATCCGCTGATCGACGTGCGTGTGACGCTGCTGGACGGCAAGGCGCACTCGGTGGACTCCTCCGACGCCGCGTTCCAGACGGCCGGGGCGCTCGCGCTGCGGGAGGCCGCGGCCGGCGCGAAGATCCATCTGCTGGAGCCGGTGGCCGAGGTGTCGGTGCTGGTCGGTGACGACTACGTGGGCAGCGTGATGAGCGACCTGTCCGGCCGGCGCGGCCGGCTGCTCGGCACCGAGCAGACACCCGGCGGGCGCACCCTGATCCGGGCGGAGGTGCCGGAGATCGAGATCGGCCGGTACGCGGTCGACCTGCGGTCGATGACGCACGGCACGGCCCGCTTCAGCCGCCGTTACGCCCGGCACGAGCCGATGCCGGCGCAGATCGCGGAACGGGTGCGTGAAGAGGCGCGCAAGGCCTCGTAGTCGGCGCCCGGCGCCACCAACTGCCCTCGTGAGGGCTCCCCTCCGCGTCGGCGGGCGGCTTGACGGGCCGCCCGCCGACGGATGTCGGTGCGGGCGGATACGCTGATGACCTGATCAACAGGTGTGCGGAGCGCGGAAGTCGGGAAGGCCGCAATGCAGGTGCGGCAGCGATGGGGGCGGCAGTGACGGACGGATTCGACTTCAGTCCCGGGGCCCAGGTGCCTCTGGCGGGTGCGAGCGGCCAGACGGCGGCGACCTATGCGCTGGCCGCTGCGGCGTACCGGGACGACGAGGTCACCAAGATCCTGAACGCCGACAACGAATGGCACCAGTCCAAGGTCACCCCACCGCGGCCCTGGGCGAAGATCTTCCGGCCCAGGTTCGGCGAGGCCTTCTCGCGCGCGGTGATCGACCGGATGCTGGGGGCCGGGCGCAAGCCGGTCATCCAGTCCTTCGGCATCGAGCCCCAGGTCGTCGTGGAGCACTGCCTGGCGGCCCACCGCATCCGCCGCGACCGCGACAACTGGCTCTCGGCGATCACGGTGATCTGCGGGGTGCTCTTCCTGCCCGGCTTCCTCGTGTGGCTGCTGGTGTTCACGCTGCGCACCACCATGGCCAAGCGCGAGGACAAGCGCGCGGGCGCGCTCGCCACGACGCTGCTGGTCGCCGTGGGCGCGCTCGCCGTGCTGTTCCTGATCCGCATGCCGTTCACGGGCTTCTGGGCCCTGTACGGGCGCGCGGCGATCATCATGCCGGTCGTCGGCTGGTTCTGGGCCAAGCAGATCTGCGAGCGGACCGCCCGTGACCTGCGGGAGCGCTGGTCGAGCCTGCTGTCCGGCGGCGGTGTCGGCGCCAAGATCCCCGAGGCCGTCCCGGGCAGCCCGGGCGACGCGGCCGAGCAGGTCCGCAAGGAGCTGGCCCGGCTGGCCGCCGAGCAGCGGTCCAACTCGGTCTTCTACGCCGGCCCCAAGGGCATACTCGGCATGGGCACGCGGTGGGGCAGCTGGCAGCTGGCCGAGGAGCTGGTCTCCGCCGAGCCGGGCAAGGACTTCCACCCCTTCCGCAGCTGGGACGTCATCGTGGCGATCCAGGGCGGCCTGGGCATGCTGGAGCGGACGTCCATCAACACCGGCGGCTTCCCCAAGCCGAGCATCACGCACTGGATCGTCACACCGATCGGCGAGAAGGCGACGGAGGTGTCCCGGCCGAGCGGCACCGACGTCGACGCGTACACGATCCGGACGCACGCCGTGCAGGACATCTGCAACAAGCAGCAGTTCGGCAGCGGCGACCGGCACTACCTCGGCGTGCAGTGGACCCTCTGGGACGGCCACCTGGTGATCACGATGCTGATCACGGTGACCGTGCTCCACGACACCCTGCGCATCGAGGTCACCGGCCACGCCCTGGGGCCGGTCCACTCCCTGTTCAACGAGAAGCCCGCGGCCAAGGAGAAGACGGTCCAGAAGGCCTTCCGGTTCTGGGAGACCCGCTCCGTGAAGCTCCCCCTGATCGACGCCGACGAGGTCGTACGGCTGGCCGCGCGGGCCCCGCTGACCTGGTACCCGCCGCTGCTGAAGTGGCTCGGCGGCGGCCTCACGCTGCCGGAGCCGTTCGGCCTGCGGCACGCGTGGGCCGACCAGCCGTGGCGGCACCGGTTCATGGCGGACGACGCGTTGCGGGCGGCTACGCCTGTGCTGCGTGTGGTACATGCGGCGGCGCTGAAGGTGCTGCGGGAGAACGGCGTGAACGTGGAGAAGTTCGGGGCGCGGTCGGCGGCGCTCAGCGGGGCGGTGCAGGAGGCTTCGCCGAAGAAGGCGGATGTGTACGACGCCTAGGGCCTGTCGTTCGGATCAGGTCGCAGGGAACCGACGGCACCTCAGCCCCGCGTCTGCGAGCTGATCCAAACGACAGCCCGAGTTGCTGAAGAGCTCTGCGTTGCGACCAGGGCGGGGCGAGGCGCAGCCCGGCGCTGCGGGGTACCGCCTGCGCCCACCCGTGCCGCCCTGGGGGCACCTCCCAGGCCCTTAAGGCACTGGGGGAGGCACGACTGCCCGCAGGCTAGGTGGTCGGCCAGGCCTCCGCCAGCATCTTCCGCGTGTCGGCCAGCAGCTGCGGCAGCACCCGCGTGTGCCCCACCACCGGCATGAAGTTCGTGTCGCCGCCCCACCGCGGCACGATGTGCTGGTGCAGGTGCGCCGCGATGCCCGCGCCGGCGACGGAACCTTGGTTCATGCCGATGTTGAAGCCGTGCGCGCCGGAGGCGGTGCGCAGGGCGGTCATCGCCTGCTTGGTGAGTTCGCCGAGTTCGGCGGTCTCCCCCGCCGTGAGGTCCGTGTAGTCGGCGACATGGCGGTAGGGCACGGTCATCAGGTGACCGCCGTTGTACGGGTAGAGGTTGAGCACGGCGTAGACCTGCTCGCCGCGGCGGACGACCAGTCCGTCCTCGTCGGACTTGGCCGGGATCGAGCAGAAGGGGCAGCCGTCGCCGGCGCCCGGGCCGGTCGGCTTGTTCTCGCCCTGGATGTAGGCCATCCGGTGGGGCGTCCACAGACGCTGGAACGCGTCCTGCGTCCCCACTCCCAGCTGCTGCTCCGGCTCACTCGTCATGCAGTGCAGCATATGGCGTCGAGCTGGGGGGACGGCAAAGGCCCCCGGGGTCGCCCCGGGGGCCTCGGCGCCGTGTGATCAGACCTGCGCGCGCTCCTCGACGACCTTCTGGATCTTCGCGATGGCCTCGTCGAAGGGGATGCCGTTCTCCTGGGAGCCGTCGCGGTAGCGGAAGGACACCGACCCCTGGGACATGTCCTCGTCGCCCGCGATGACCATGAAGGGCACCTTCTGCTTCTGGGCGTTGCGGATCTTCTTCTGCATGCGGTCCGAGGAGGAGTCGACCTCGACCCGCAGGCCCTGCTTCCTGGCCGCGGCGGCGAACTTCTCCAGGTACTCGACGTGCGCGTCGCCGATCGGGATGCCGACCGCCTGGACCGGGGCCAGCCAGGCCGGGAAGGCGCCCGCGTAGTGCTCCAGGAGCACCGCGAAGAAGCGCTCGATCGAGCCGAACAGCGCGCGGTGGATCATGACCGGGCGCTGCTTGGAGCCGTCGGCGGAGGTGTACTCCAGGTCGAAGCGCTCCGGCAGGTTGAAGTCGAGCTGGATCGTCGACATCTGCCAGGTGCGGCCGATGGCGTCCTTGGCCTGGACGGAGATCTTCGGGCCGTAGAAGGCGGCGCCGCCCGGGTCCGGGACGAGCGGCAGGCCCTGCTTCTCGGCGACCTGGCGCAGCGTCTCGGTCGCCTCCTCCCATGCCTCGTCCGAGCCGACGAACTTCTCCGGGTCCTTGGTGGACAGCTCCAGGTAGAAGTCGTTCAGGCCGTAGTCGCGCAGCAGCTCCAGCACGAAGGTGAGCAGCTTGTCGAGCTCCTCGGACATCTGCTCGCGGGTGCAGTAGATGTGCGCGTCGTCCTGGGTGAAGCCACGGGCGCGGGTCAGGCCGTGCACGACGCCCGACTTCTCGTACCGGTACACGGTCCCGAACTCGAACAGGCGCAGCGGCAGTTCACGGTAGGAACGCCCGCGCGCGTCGAAGATCAGGTTGTGCATCGGGCAGTTCATGGGCTTGAGGTAGTAGTCCACGCCCTCGTCGAGCTGCATGGGCGGGTACATGCCGTCGGCGTACCAGTCCAGGTGGCCCGAGGTCTCGAAGAGCTTCCCCTTCGTCGCGTGCGGGGTGTAGACGAACTCGTAGCCCGCCTCCTCGTGCCGCTTGCGCGAGTAGTCCTCCATGACCCGGCGGATGATGCCGCCCTTGGGGTGGAAGACGGCGAGGCCGGAGCCGATCTGCTCCGGGATGGAGAACAGGTCGAGCTCGCTGCCGAGCTTGCGGTGGTCGCGCTTCTCGGCCTCGGCGAGGAACTCCAGGTGCGCCTTCAGCTCGTCCTTGGTCGGCCAGGCGGTGCCGTAGATGCGCTGCAGCATGGGGTTCTTCTCGCTGCCGCGCCAGTAGGCGCCCGCGTTGCGCATCAGCTTGAACGCCGGGATCGCCCGGGTCGACGGCAGGTGGGGGCCCCGGCAGAGGTCCTTCCAGCACAGCTCGCCGGTCTTGGCGTCCAGGTTGTCGTAGATCGTCAGCTCACCGGCGCCGACCTCGACGTCCGCGCCGTCGTCGGACGAGGCGGAGCCCTTGAGGCCGATCAGCTCCAGCTTGTACGGCTCGTTCGCCAGCTCCTCGCGGGCGGCGTCGTCGGTGACCACGCGGCGGGAGAAACGCTGCCCGCGCTTCTGGATCTCCTGCATCTTCTTCTCGATGGCCTTGAGATCCTCGGGCGTGAACGGCTTGTCGACGTCGAAGTCGTAGTAGAAGCCGTCCTTGACGGGCGGGCCGATGCCCAGCTTGGCCTCGGGGAAGAGCTCCTGCACGGCCTGCGCCATGACGTGCGCGGTGGAGTGGCGCAGGATGTTCAGACCGTCCTCGGAGGAGATCTCGACGCCTTCGACCTCGTCGCCGTCGGACAGGGCGTACGACAGGTCCTTGAGCTCGCCGGCCACGCGCGCGGCGACGATGGAACGCTCGCCGGCGAAGAGCTCGGCGGCCGTAGTGCCCGTCGTCACCACGCGTTCTTCCCGCTCGGAATCGCGTTGGATGATCACACGGACGTCTGACACCGGTCTCTCCTGACTGAAGGTGGGGTTGCGTGCGCCATACCGGAGCGCGCGCACGAGTAAGGATCGTACCGACCCGGGACGGCCCACCGCGAAATCAGTCCCCGCAGTCCCCTCCGCAGGCCTCCTCGAAGAAGTCGAGGTTCTCCTGGAGCTCCTTCATCAGCCGGTCCCGCTCGGCGTCGTCGACCTGCACCGGGACGACCCCGTGGGCCCCGGTGAGTCGCCGGAACCCGCCCCGGCTCTCCAGCCTCCCCTGCACCCGCACCGGCAGCCCGACGAGGTGGGCGTGCCCGGCGATCCGGTACGCCTCCTCGTCCAGGGTGATCCGGACGTTCGGCACATCGGCCCCGGCCAGCACCCGCAGTCGTACGGTGCCCTCGCCGCGCGGCCCGGACCTGCGCATCCGGACCACCGCTCCGGTGATCCGCACCGGCACGGCGGGTTCCTCGTGCCGGTAGCGGGCGCCCGCCTCGCGCAGCACGGACAGGTCGCCGGGTGAGAACTCGACGGCCCCGGCGGAGGGCGCGCAGCCTTCGGGCACACCGGCCGCCGGGGCCCACTCGACGGCGATCCGGGCGCCTTCCGTGCCCCGGACGAGGGTGACGAGCGCCTCGGTCAGCTCGTGGCTCACGCCCGCCTCGACGGCGGCGTCGAAGGCGTCCATGCCGCCGGTGGCGCGCTGGTAGTCGATGGCCTCGCGGGCGGCGTGCAGGGCCTGGTGGAGCCGGACCGCGAGGGGGCGGCCGGAGGCGACGGGCACGAAGGCGGTGAGGCGGCCGTCCGTGGCGGAGCCGACGAGGACGTGCTCCAGGGCCGCCGCGGCGGCGCGCCGGTGGCGGGCGCCGTGGTAGCCGGCCCGCGCGCGGGTGGCGAGGGCGGCGGCGAGCAGCATCCGGCGGGCGGCGGTGCGCAGCCGGTCCTCGACGGTCCAGGACGCCGCCCCGCCGGGCCCGGCGGGGACGTCGTGCCACCAGCGGATCTCGTCGCTGGGCACGGCGAGGGAGAGGAGGACCTCGCGGGCGGAGGGCGAGCCGCTGCGGGACAGGGCGTGCAGGGCCTCGCCGAGCAGGTCGTCGCTGTCGGGGAAGGCGCGGCTCTCCGGCACCAGCAGGCTGATCCCGCCGCCGCCCGGTCCTGGCGGGGTCCAGCGGCCGTAGCGGCCGGGGGCGCCGCCGCGCCGCCGCCAGCCGTGGCGGCGCAGCAGGGCGCCGAGCACGGCCGGGTCGACGTCGACGGGCTCGGGCGGGGCGCCGCTCCAGGCGGGGTCCGCGGGGTGGGGCCGGGCGGGCCTCGCCGGCTCCTCGGTCGGGCGGTGCGTCACGGTCTTCCTCCCGTCCCGACCCGCGTCATGATCTCGCACAGCGCCCGGTCGTCGAAGATGCGTGAAGTCGGTATGCGCACGGTGGTGCGGCGGCGGCCGGTGATCGGCTGCCCGGCGAGGTTGGTCCAGTAGCAGCAGTGCCTCAGGTCGAGCCGGTCGTGGCTGGCGCGCAGCCAGTCGCCCTGGGAGCGCGGCACCAGCATCACCACCAGGATCTTGTGCACCGACACGGGGGTGCGGGCGAGCTTCGCCAGGTGGTCGTTGTCCAGCGTGAAGGAGAAGGTGCGGCCCGGTGGGTTGGGCGGCACCTGGTAGGTGGCCTTGAGCTGCACCTTGATGGTGACCTCGTCGTCGACCGTGTGCCCGGGGGCGCTGTGGCTGACGTGCCAGTCGATGCCGTTGTCGGGAAAGGGCTGGGACAGCGAGCAGCCGGCGGCCGCCGCGACGGCGTGCAGATAGCCGACCTGCAGTGTCTCCATGCAGGCGGTGGTGGCGAGAGTGCCGCGAGAGGGAGCCGTGCGCTCGGGCAGCAGCCCGCCCCGTTCGGGCTGCGCTATGGCCATGGCCAACAGCCTTCCAGAACAAGTGATTCCCCGCTGCGGGCCGCTGAACTGCAACAACCCGTACTCCTGTTGTCTCCTTCCGGCGTACGGCGCAAACAGCCCGGGTATCACCGGATCGGGCAGCGGACGGTGCGTCAACTGCCGAAGGTCATCGAGGGGTTGTGTGGCTATGACGACGTGCTGGTACGAGGGGGCGCTGGCCGCCTTCGACACGGAGACGACGGGCGTGGACGTCGAGACCGACCGGATCGTGTCGGCCGCCGTCGTCGTCCAGGACGCGCCGGGTGTCCGGCCGCGGGTGAGCCGCTGGCTGGTGAACCCCGGGGTGCCGGTGCCCGCCGAGGCGACGGCCGTGCACGGGCTGACGGAGGATCACCTCCAGCGCAACGGCCGGTGGCCGTCGCCGGTGATGTACGAGATAGCTCAGGCGCTGGCCGAGCAGGCGCACGCGGGCCGCCCGGTCGTGGTGATGAACGCGCCGTTCGATCTGACGCTGCTGGACCGGGAGTTGCGGCGCCATCGCGCCTCGTCTCTGGGCCGCTGGTTCGAGTCGGCGCCGCTGTTCGTGCTCGACCCGCGGGTCCTGGACAAGCACCTGGACCGCTATCGCAAGGGCCGCCGCACGCTGACCGACCTGTGCGCGCACTACGGCGTCGCCCTGGAGGGCGCGCACGACGCGGCGGCCGACGCGGTGGCGGCGCTGGAGGTGACCCGGGCGGTGGGCCGCCGTTTCGCGTCCCGGCTGGAGCGCCTCGCGCCGGGCGAGCTGCACACGCTGCAGGCGGTGTGGCACGCGGCGCAAGCGCGGGGGCTGCAGGCGTGGTTCGCGCGCAGCGGGGTGGACGAGGCGGTCGATCCTGCGTGGCCGCTGCGTCCGGACCTGCCGGCGGCGGCCTGACCACGTACCCGGCATGGCGCCAGCGAGGGCATGAAAAAACCGGTCCGTCTGCGACGGACCGGCTGTTTCCGGTGGGCGATACTGGGTTCGAACCAGTGACCTCTTCGGTGTGAACGAAGCGCTCTCCCACTGAGCTAATCGCCCGGGAACGCACTGAACAATACAGGTCCCGGCACGTTTCCTTCAAACCGCTTCGAGGTGCCTGAGCAGTCCGCGCCGCCCGGAGCGCATCATCAGCGCGTGGTTGGCGCGGAACAGGGGCCGCCCCGGTACGGCGAACCGCCTGAGCAGCGGCTTGGTCACGGTCACGACCTGGTCGTACCGCGCGAGGCTGCCCGGCCCGAGCGGCGTCACGGTCCAGCGGGCCCAGCCCTCCATGTCGCCGGACAGCGCGATCTCCAGCACACCGGCCCGTGGGTCGCGCCGCACCTCCCGCGCCGTGAACGTCATGTCGTACGGCAGGACGGACCGGACCCGGACGACCCCGCTGGTGTCGTCGAGCCGGGTCACCTCCCGGACCTCGCGCCACCACTTGGGGTAGTCCTCGGCCCGCTCCAGCACCTCGTACACGGCGGCCGGCGGCGCGGGCAGGGGCCACAGGCTGCGGAAACGGTAGTGGTTCCAGTCCATGCCCGCAGTCTGCCCACTCACCGCGTTCGGCTGCCTGAGTACGCGCCTGAGTATCCGCGCTCATGCCCTGCGGGGTGACCCGGGCCACACTGCGTGCCATGACGCACCTTCCGCCCCCGGCCGAGGAACTGCGGCTCCTCGACGCCGAACTGCGGCAACTGGACGCCCGCCGGGCCCAGTTGCTGACCCGCCGCGCCTGGCTCGTCGCGGCCCTGCGGCAGACGGCACAGCCGTCGCGGCCCTGGGCGCACCCGCGGACGCCGTCCGCGGCGCCGCCCCGCCCCGAGACCGCCGCGCCCAGCGTGCAGAACGTGCTCCTGGTGCTCGGCGGTGTCCTGCTCACGCTCGCGGCGGCGGTGTTCACGCTGGTCAGCTGGGGGCACATGGGCATCGCCGGGCGGGCCCTGGTGCTCGGCGCCGTCACGCTGGCCGCGCTCGCCGCCCCCGTGCCCCTGCTGAAGCGCGGGCTGCGGTCGACGGCGGAGTCCCTGGCGGGGCTCGGGCTCGCGCTGACGGTCCTGGACGCCTACGCGCTGCACGAGGCCGCCCTTCCCGGGACGGACGGGACGGGGTACGCAGCGGCCGCGGCTGCGGTGCTGGCGGTGGCCTGGTCGGCGTACGGTCTGCTGCCCGCCGCGGCCGCACTGCGGCTGCCGCTGCCGGCCGCGCTGGGGGCAGCCCAGTTCCCGCTGCTGCTGTGGGCACTCGCCGCCGACGCGAGTCCGTATGTGATAACGGCGGCACTGCTGGTGACGGCCGGGCTGGACGCGGTGGTGGCGCTGCGGGTGTCGACCGCTTCCGTACGGATGTCGGCGGTCGTCGGCGCGTACGCCGTGGGTGGCTGGGGCGTCCTGGGCGCGGGCTGGCTGTCCCTGACGGCCGACGGCCCGGGGGCCGCCACGCGGGCCGGGGCGCTGCTCCTTCTCGCGGCGGGGATCACGCTGGGCGCGGCCTGGCGGATGCCGGGCGCGCGGCACGCCCTCGGCCTGGCGATCGCCTCGGGGCTGCTCACCGTGGCGGCGCTCGGCGGAGTGGTCCGCTCCGGGGTGTCGTCGGAGTGGGCGGTGCCGGCCCATCTGGTCCTCGGTGTCGCCCTGCTGACGGCGGTGCGGGTGAGCCGGCTGCCCGACGCGGTACGGCAGGGTTTCGTCTGGGCGTCCGGTGCCGTGCAGGCGCTGGCGCTGGTGTGGGCGCTGCCCGTCGTCGCCCTGGTGGTGCTGGGGCCGGCCGGGTGGCTGGGGCGGGTGTGGAGCGGGGCGCCGATCGACGCCCGTGCCGCGGTGGCCGTCGGGACCCCCTGGCCGCCGGACGCGGCGACGGCTCCCCTGGTGCTCCTGGTGGTGGCGGCCGTGCTCGCCCTGGCGGTCCCGGCGGGGCGGTGGCGTCCACGGGCCCGGCTCGGCGCACTGGGCCTGCTCTGGGGCGCGGTGCTGATACTCCCGGCGACCTTCGAGATCCCGTACGGGGCCGGGCTGACGGTCCTGGGGGTCATGACAGCGATCACGCTGTACGCCGGCCGCACCAGGACACCCGACGACCGGACCCCCGCATCCGACGCGCACACGACGAAACCCGACGCGCGAACCCCCGCGCCCGACACGCACACCACAACGTCCGACGCGCGCACCACGGCGCCCGACACGCACACCACGACGCCCGACGCGCGGATCACCGCCCTCGTCCTCGCCCTGGTCACGGCCCTCGGCCTGGTTCTCGCCTCGCTGGCCTCCCAGACCGCGACCCTCGTCGTGCTGTCCGTGCTGACGGTCCTGTTCGCCGGGGCTTCGTGGGGGGCCGGTCTCGCCGCCGTCACGGCTCCGGCCGCCCTCGTGCACGCCGCCGCGCTGGCCTCGGCCACAGGCGCCGCGGCGGACTGGCCGCCGGCCCGCACGGCCCTGCTGGTCCTGGCCGTACCCGCGGCCGCCGCCCTGCTCGCGGCCCGTCTCGTCGAGCCCCGGACGGTCGTTGCGGTGGAGATCACCGCCGCCGCCACCGGCCTGCTCGCCGTGGGCCTCGCCGTCACCGACCCGCCGCTGCTCGCCCTGGTGCTGGCCCTGTGCGGCGTGATCGCCGCGGGCACCGCGCTGCGCCCCGGCCGCCGACCTGTCGGATACGCGGCCACGGCCCTGTTCGTGCTGGCCGCGTGGGTACGCCTGGCCGCCTGGGACGTCTCCGCGCCCGAGGCGTACACGCTCCCGGTGACTGTCCCGGCCCTGCTCGTCGGCGCGCTGCGCCGGCGCCGGGACCCGCGGGTCACGTCCTGGACGGCGTACGGTGCCGGACTCGCCGCCACCCTCCTGCCGAGCCTGGTCGCGGCCTGGGGCGACCCGCACTGGACGCGCCCGCTGCTGCTGGGCACGGCGGCCCTGCTGGTCACGCTGCTGGGCGCCCGGCACCACCTCCAGGCGCCGCTGGTGCTCGGCGGCTCGGTGCTCGCCCTGGTCACGCTGCACGAACTCGCCCCGTACGTCGTGCAGGTGACCGGAGCACTCCCCCGCTGGGCGCCTCCCGCCCTCGCCGGACTCCTGCTGCTCGCACTCGGGGCGACGTACGAGCAGCGGATCCGGGACGTCCGGCGGGTGCGGGAGGTCCTGGGGAGGATGGACTAACCGCCTGCTACGGCATTTTGTCGCCGAGCAGGGCCAGGTTCTCGATCGCGGCGAGGCCGTACAGCGAGGTGTCGTTGGTGGACACCCAGGGCGCCTCGCTGCCCGGCACCAGCGTGAGCGGGCCGCTGAGCTTCTCGGTCTTCCAGGGCGCGGACTCCTTGTAGCCGTCGGAGTTGTAGAACTTGTCCCAGGCGCGCTTGGCGAGCTTCTCGTCGCCGCTCTGGACGGCGGCGTACGCGTCGAGGCGCGAGTGGCCCTGGAAGAGGATCAGGGAGCCGAAGTTGCTGCCGTAGCGGGCCGCCTGCTCGGCCTTGGTGGCGTTGAAGTAGCGGCAGTAGTCGAGGTACGCCTCCTTGAACTTCGGCATGTCGACGAGGTCGATGAGCTCGGCGCACAGTTCGTTGAGGCCGAAGACGGCCGACAGGTGCGAGACCTCCACCTTGGGCTGGGCGGCGACGGCGAACCTGCCGGTGTCCAGGTCGTACAGGCCGCTGCCCTGCACGAATCCGTTGGGCTGGGCGGCGATGGTCTCCATCGTGGACAGGACACGCGCCTTGGCCTTCTCCCACTTGGGGCCCTTGCGCTCCCACTCGGTCAGCCACGCCGAGACCAGGCCGGACCAGTCCGTGCCGAAGCCGATCGACAGGGCGTGCCGGTCGGGCGTGTACGGCTCGGTGCGGATCTTGCGCAGCGGGTCGAGGGCGAGGAACGTCTCGTCGGAGTCGACGTTGGCGTGCATGAGGTCGCCGACGCGTTCGTCCGCCGTGAGGAAGTAGTAGTAGCGCCGGTACGTGGTGTTGGCGATGCGCTGCTGCTTGGCGCTGTCGGCCCAGTGCTGCACGCCGTGCCGGGTGCCGAGGCCCGCCCACTTGCCGAGGTGGTAGACGTCGACCTCGCCGGTGTGCCGGGTCATGGCCTCGGCGAAGCGGAAGATGTCGGCGCGGCCGGAGCGCAGGTACGCGTACCAGAGCCAGAGGTCCGGCGACAGCTCGGAGTTGTCCCAGGCGTAGCCGCCGACGTCGTAGCGCCACTGGTGCCGGACGGTGTCGTAGGTGTGCATGATGTCGCCGTAGTCCCAGAAGCCGTACCACCGGCGCATCTCCACCTGGTCCTTGTAGTAGGTGAAGAGGAAGTCGAGGTGGTCCTCGATCTTCGCCTTGGCCGGGGTGGACCGGTCGGGTTCGGCGAACAGGCCCTTGCCGAAGACGCCCGCCTCGATGAGCTGTTTCGGCGGGGCGGCGAGCTGCGGGAGCACCCGGACGGCCTCGACCTGCTCGGCGAGCGTCTCGGCGCTCGGGGTGGAGGCGTTGGCCCAGAACAGCAGCTCGGAGGTGCGGGCAATGCCGTAGGGGGTGCCGAACTCCGGCTCGTAGTCCTCGTAGGTGATGTTGAGGCCTTCGATCTGTTCCGGGTAGGTGTCCTGGCCCATGCCGTCGTGGTAGAAGCGCATGTCCATCGGCTGCGCCTCGGGCGACCAGAGCCAGAGGGTGACCTCGGCCTCGTCGGTGTGGGCGCCCCGGATGTCGAGCTGGGCGGGGAACTTCTCCCAGAAGTCGCGCAGGCCGAAGGAGAGCCCGCCGCTCACGCCGCCGACGTAGCCGAAGCCGGAGGCGCGCCGGCCGCCGCCCGCGCCGATCCAGCCGTAGCCCTTCTTGGTGCGCTTGCGCAGGGTGAAGCCGTCGGCGGAGAGCTGGGAGAGGGTGTAGTCGCCCCACTCGGGGATGTACTTGAGGCGGGTGGTGACGCGCTGGTCCCAGGTGGCCGGGTCGGGCAGCTTCCTGCCCTCGTACTGGGCCGCCTGCACGGCCGCGCCCGGGTCGCGGCGCAGTCCGGTGATGCCCTTGACGGCCTCGCGCAGCAGGCCGGTGCCGTCGCCGCCGATGCGGATGTGGCGGTCGTAGGACTCGTCGCGCATCGGCACGGTGAAGCGGACGCCGAGGCCGCGGACGAAGTCGCCGGACGCCTTCCCCGGCTTCTGGGTGCCGTCGTAGGTGATGGTGTGCACCATGCGGAAGGAGTCGGCGCCCGCGAAGAAGTAGAGGCGGATGGAGAACGGCAGCCAGCCGCGGTCGCCCTTGCGGTGCTTGCCGTCGATGCGGACGACGGCCCGGACCGGGCCCTCCTGCTCGACCTGGACCTTGGAGATGACGCCGTCGAAGCGTTCGGTCTTGACCGTGCCCTGGTCGCCGTCCTCGAACTCCGGCTGGCGGATCAGGACCAGGCGGCCGTTCTTGGCGATCTCCGTCGAGCCCCGGGTGACCGACTTGACGATCGTGGAGCCGGACTTGCCGATCCTCGCGGTGATGACGCCGGTCGAGACGGTGACGGCGCCGCCGCTCTTGTCGACGGTGACCTTCTTCGCGGGTGCGGCGGGCGTGCCGGCCGCGAGGGTGAGCTTGCCGTTGCCCGAGGCGACGGCGTGTGCGGTCCACTTGAGGGAGCCGTCGGGCCAATAGGCGATCGGCCAGGACTGCACGGGTACGGCCTTGCCGTCCGCGTCCGTGAGCGCGAAGGTCTGGTCGTCCTGGTAGGCGCCCTTGGGCCAGGGGACGCCGACGGTGGAGCCGGGGGCCGCGCCGAGGCCGCCGTCCTCCAGCCAGTCCAGGGTCACCGGGTCGGGCTCGGCGGGCGCGGCCGCGGGCGCGGCCTGGGCGTCCTGCGCGCCCAGCGCCCAGCTGAACTGGGCGGCGGCTCCGGCGACGGCGGCCGCCTTCAGGAGGGATCTGCGGGGAATGGGAGACATAGGGGTTGCTGCCTTTCCTCGTCCGTGCGGGATGCGAATCCGTACGCTGGTCAGGGGCATGACAGAGAGAGGTGCGGCGCCCGGGGGCACCGACCTGTGAAAGGGGAGGCACCGCCGTCAGCGGTGCCGGTACCGCTCCTCCACGGCGACGGCCGCCGCCGCGACGGCCCCGAGGACGGGGATCGCCAGCGGCGCGGCGAACCAGGCGGACACGACCACCACGGCCGGACCGGCCATCAGCAGGAAGGAACCGGCCGGGTCGAGCACCGTGCGGCGTCCGGCCTGTGCGAGCAGCGTCCGCCAGCGGGCGCCCGGCTCCCACACCGCCGCCGCGCGCAGCCCGGCCACGACCAGCCCGATCAGCGCGACGACCCCGACGGCGCCGACCAGCGGCCCGCCGGGGATCCCCGCCCGGGCCGCCTGCACGTCCACCCAGACGGCGGCCACCGCCGCCCACCCGGCGAGCCCGGCGATCCAGCCGCCGCGCAGGGCCGTCCGGAAGTCGGCGACGAACTCCCGCAGGCCACCGCCCTCATGGGCGGTGCTGCGCCGCAGATGCCGCGCCCCGGCGGCGAAGGCCGCCGGGTACGTCACGACACCCAGCGAGGCCACCGCGATCCACACGCCGGTCAGCAACGACTCGGCGAACACCGCGAATCGTCCCCAGGCCCCGGTCTCCGTTCGAGCAGGGGGCGCCCCCTCGGCGGGCACCGACTCGCCGCGCGCCTTCACCCGTGTCCCGGCCATGCCCGCCTCAGCCCTTCAGACCCGACGTGGCCATGCCGTCGATGAGATAGCGCTGGAACGCCAGGAAGAACGCCAGCACCGGCAGCAGCGCGACCAGCGACATGGCGATCATGCCGCCGTAGTTGGCCACGGCGTCCTGGTCCACGAACATCTTCAGCCCGAGCGAGACCGTGTACTTGTCCGGCTCGTTGAGATAGATCAGCGGTCCCATGAAGTCGTTCCACGCGTTGATGAACGTGAAGATCGCGCTGGTGATCAGGGCCGGACGGCACAGCGGCAGCACGATCGACCAGTAGATGCGCAGGTGCCCGCAGCCGTCCAGCCGGGCGGCCTCGTCGAGCTCCTTGGGCAGGTTGCGCATGAACTGCACCATCAGGAAGACGAAGAACGCCTCGGTGGCCAGGTACTTCCCCAGCAGCAGCGGGGTGTAGGTGTTGATCATCTCCATGTTGCGGAACAGCACGTACTGCGGGATGAGCAGCACGTGGTACGGCAGCAGGAGCGTGCCGATCATCAGCGTGAACAGCAGGTTCCGGCCCGCGAACCTGATCTTCGCGAAGGCGTACGCGGTCAGTGAGCAGGACACCAGGATCCCCACCACGGAACCCACCCCGAGGAACAGGGAGTTGAGGAAGAAGGTGGAGATGGGGATGTCCGCGATGCCCTCGCTGAGCCGCGTGTAGTTCGAGGTGATCGGGTCGCCCGGGAAGAGGTCCAGGCTGCCGATGATGTCCTCGCTCTTCTTGAACGAGGCGCCGATGACCCAGACCACGGGGTAGAGGATCACCGCGAGGATCAGCAGGGAGCCGATGTGCCAGGCGACGGACCCGGGGAGCTTGCGGCGGAACGCCCCGGAGGGTTTGACATCGGCGGCTGATGCGCTCATGAGGCGCCCTCCTCGTAGTGCACCCAGCGCTTCTGGGACCAGAACAGCACCGCCGTCACCAGGGCGACCGCGATCAGCAGCAGCCAGGCCATCGCGGAGGCCAGGCCCATCCGGCTGTTCTCGAAGCCCTGGACGTAGAGGTAGCAGGTGTAGACCATCGAACCGTCGGCCGGTCCGCAGGCGCTGCCTCCGGCGCCGCCGCCGACGATGTACGCCGAGCTGAAGATCTGGAAGGAGTGGATCGTCTCCAGCAGGACGTTGAAGAAGAGGACCGGCGAGATCATCGGCAGGGTGATGTTCCAGAACCGCCGCAGCTTGCCGGCGCCGTCGACCTCTGCCGCCTCGTACAGCTCCCGCGGGACCTGCTTGAGACCGGCGAGGAAGATGACCATGGGAGCACCGAACTGCCAGACGGTGAGCGCCACCAGCGCGTAGATGATCATGTCCGGGTCGCCGGTCCAGCCGCCGACGTCGATCCCGAACAGCTTCTGCGTACGGTCGACGACCGCGTCGTCCGAGAAGATCGCCTTCCACACGATCGCGACGGACACACTCGCCCCGATCAGCGACGGCGCGTAGAACGCGGCCCGGTAGAAGGCCTGCCCGCGCCGCTTCTGGGCGAGGAGCAGCGCCACTCCGAGCGCCGCGATCAGCTTCAGCGGCGTACCCACGACGACGTACCACAACGTCACCTGCACCGAGTGGCGCCAGCGGGGATCGCCGAACATCTCGGAGAAGTTGTCGAGGCCGATCCACTTGGGCGCGTCGAACAGGTTGTAGTCGGTGAACGCGAAGTAGAGCGAGGCGACCATCGGGCCCGCGGTCAGCAGCAGGAACCCGGCGATCCAGGGGGACATGAAGAGATAGCCGGCCAGGTTCTCCCGGCGCCGCCGCCGCTTGAGGGCGGCGGGGCGCACGGGCTTCACCGGACCGTGCCGCGGCTCGGAGTCCTGGGACAGGCCCTCCATCGCAGGGGCGTGTGTCACGGTGGTTCCCATCAGGTGCCGAGAGCCGTCTTCGACTCGTTGAAGAACTGCTTGACGGCGTCGTCCACCGACCTCTTGCCCAGGCCGAGTTCCTCGGCGATGCGCAGGAACGCGGACTCGCAGATGTCCGCGCCGTTCGGGTGCGGCGTGATGGGCTCCAGCACACCCGCCTCGACGAGCGACTCCTCGTACGCGGCGATCGCCTTGTTGACCTCGTCGGTCGGCTTGTACGCGTCGTACTGCGCCTGCGTCGCGGGCACGCCCCGGTCGTAGCCCATGATCTTGGCGACCTCGGGGTCGTGCACCATGAAGTCGATGAACTGGGCGACCTCCTTGGGGTGCTGGGTGCGCTTGGAGGCGCTCAGCATGAGGGAGCCGAGGTACTGCCCGGTCTTCTTGCCGTCCGTGGTGGGGATGGGAGCCAGGCCGTACTCGCTCTTGCCCTCGGAGGTGTAGCGGACGGTGAAGTTGTCCCAGGTGAACTCGCCGCCGGAGAGCTCCGCGGCGAGCGCGGACTTGGGCTTGATCTGGGCGACCTTCTTGGGGTCGGAGTAGATGCCGTCCTCGACGCCCTTCTTGGCCTTGGTCCACCAGTCCGTCAGATCCGCCTCGGTGAAGCCGAGTCCGTCCTCGGTGAAGAACGCCTTGCCGTTCTGGCGCAGGTAGAGGTCGTACAGGTACATGGTCCCGTACATGCCGCTGTCACCGGCGCGGCCCGTCTTGTCGCGGATCTTCTTCATGCCCGCTTCGAAGTCGTCCCAGGTCCAGCCCTGCTCGGGCTTGACGCCGGCCCGGGTGTAGACGGGCTTGTCGATGACCAGCGCCATCGAGTTGGAGCCGACCGGAACGCCGAGGAGCTTGCCGTCGATCTCGCCGAACTTCTCCAGGCCCGCCCGGAATCCCTCCATCCGGAGGTGGCCGGCCTTGACCTGCTCGCTGAGATCGAGCAGGACGTTCTTCGCGTCGTATTTGCGGAGGAAGCCGATGGCATTCTGGAACACGTCCGGCGGATTTCCGCCGGAGGCCTGCGTGTTGAACTTCTTCCAGAAGTCGAGATAGGGCTGGAAGTCCGTTTTCACCTTGATCTTCGGGTACTTCTTCTCGAAGAGCGCGATGGTCTTCTTGATGCGCTCGGCGCGATCCTCCGCACCCCACCACGCGTAACGGATCGTCACCGTCCCGTCCGCGGACGCCCCTCCGTCGCCGCCGCAGCCGGTCGTCGCGGCCATCCCCAGGGTGGCTGCCGTGGCCCCGGCCACCTTCAGGATCGTACGTCTCTCAACATTCCTGCCGTTCACCACGGTTGGACCTCCCCGCACGTCATCCCGCTCGCATGAATCGTTTCAAGTAAGCGCTTGCTGGCACAAGTTACGGAGGGGCTGAGGGTGCGTCAATGATTCGGACAAGAATTTCTTACCGAAGGGGGCGGGAGCGGAGCGGGGTGGGGCGACGGCTTCGGGGTCCGGACAGGGTGACGTCCCTGGTGAGGCGCGGGCGGCCGAGGGGCCGGACGAAGCGGGGCCGGTTGTGCGGGTTTCGGGCGCGACCGAAAGACGTCGGTGGGACGGCGGGCCGGAGCGCCGGGGGTGGGGGTGGGTTCTGGCCATGTGGCGGTTGGGTGGGGGTGGCTGTGGGTGGGGAGTGGCGGTGGGTGGGGGGTGAGGGGCTGGGCTTGGCGGCGCACGAGCGGGTCGATGTCGGCATGCCGCTACAGACCGGACAGGCTGCCGGGCTCGCGCCACACACGGACCGCTACCAGGCCAGGCGCCGCCCTCCTCCACCCGCACCCGCACCCGCACCCGCACCCGCACCCGCACCCGCACCCGCACCCGCACCCGCACCCGCACCCGCACGATGGTGCCGTCGCCATCGCCGGCGCCGAAGCCAATGCCAATTCCAATGCCAATGCCAACCGGAGCCGACCGCCGCCCACCCTGCCGCTACTGCCGCTGCTGCCGCTGCCGCCGCCGCTCACAACGACGGCGGCCCACCTGCGTAATCGCAGGTGGGCCGCCGATCCGGGTGGGCGATACTGGGTTCGAACCAGTGACCTCTTCGGTGTGAACGAAGCGCTCTCCCACTGAGCTAATCGCCCGGACGCAGGAAGAACATTACCCCATGTCAGGGGGTGCCTGTGACCAGCACCGGCCGACGCCGGGCCGGTCGCGGCACCCCCGCGCCGCTCACTGGTTCTTGATCTTCCAGGGCATGACGATGCCGAACTTCCACAGGTAGATACCGACCAGTACGGCCACGATCACCATCCCGATGCTCGTCAGGATGATGTTGCGGCGCCGCACCTTGGGATCGAGGGCCCGCTGCGCCGCCTCCGTGACCTTCCGCTTGGTCCAGCGGAGCACCAGCTGCGCCCACACGAACTCCGTCGCCCAGATCGCCATGCCGCCGAAGATCACGACCCAGCCCGGCCCGGGCAGGGGCAGCATGATGATGCCCGCCACGACGACCGCGAGCCCGATGATGAAGACGCCGACCTGCCAGCTCAGGTGCAGCACACGGCGCGCTTTGATGAATTCCGGCGCCCGGGAACCGAGCCCCCGGTGCTGCTCGCCGTGCACCTCTTCCGTCCCCGTCTCGTCCGATGCCACGGCCACCTCGCCCGGCTCGTCACTCCCCGTATTCATACGGCCAAACACTACCCGAGCGAAACCAGTCACCGGAATGGACGCACGCCCCGAACGATCTCTCGGCCGGAAGAGTTACGTAAAGGCACGCAAAACACTCAGAGGGGTTTACAACGGCACCGTAGGTGGCATGTCGATTTCGCCGACGTGCGAATCCCCGAGCGCACACTGAGCGAAAGGCCCTGGCGCTTATGAACACCACGGTCAGCTGCGAGCTGCACCTGCGCCTCGTTGTGTCGAGCGAGTCCTCCCTGCCTGTCCCCGCAGGCCTGCGGTACGACACGGCCGACCCCTACGCCGTGCACGCCACCTTCCACACCGGAGCCGAGGAGACCGTCGAGTGGGTGTTCGCCCGCGACCTCCTCGCCGAGGGACTTCACCGCCCTACGGGCACCGGCGACGTCCGCGTCTGGCCGTCGCGCAGTCACGGTCAGGGCGTCGTGTGCATCGCCCTGAGCTCACCGGAGGGCGAGGCCCTGCTCGAGGCCCCGGCACGGGCCCTGGAGTCCTTCCTGAAGCGGACCGACGCCGCCGTGCCGCCCGGCACGGAGCACCGGCATTTCGATCTCGATCAGGAGCTCTCGCACATCCTGGCGGAAAGCTAGGGCGAGGCCCCCACAAAGCCGCCCGGCGCCGTCGACTCGGGGAGACGGCTCGGGCCAGGACAACCGCATACGGGATACACCGGCGCCGGCACCGCGGCTCACGCGGGTCGGCGCCGGTTCGCGTGTGCCGCGTAGCCGTCTGCGGGCGGGGTGGGAACCACGGTGGACCCGGCGGCGTTGTATTCGAAGCCATGTGCGGGCATGAGGGGCTTCCGGCGGTTGTGGAGCCGTTACCATCGGCCAGCATCCGCGGGCGCCCGCCCGACCCCCAGGCCAGGGAGCGAATCGTGCTGATCACCCACGACACCCGGTGCGCCCTCGACACCGTGGTGGATCTGGTGAACACCGCGCCGGAGGACGACACGGCGGCGGACGGGCTGCCGGACGTGGCGACCCTCGCGGACTTCGTACGGAACCACGAGATCAGCGATGTCGGGGTGCTCTCGGAATTCGACCTCTCCGCGGTCCGGAAGATCCGCGGCCGGTTCGCCGCCGTCTTCTCGGCCCCCGACGCCCGGACCGCCGCAGGCCTGATCAACGAGCTGGTCGCGGCCGCCGGCACCACGCCCCGGCTCACGGACCACGACGGCTACGACTGGCATGTCCACTACTTCGCACCCGGTGCCTCCGTGGCCGACCACCTGGCCGCCGACTGCGGGATGGCGCTGGCCTTCTTCGTGGTCGCCGGAGAGCAGGAGCGACTGCGGCGCTGCGAGGCGCCCGACTGCCGCCGCGCCTTCGTCGATCTGTCCCGCAACCGCTCGCGCCGCTACTGCGACAGCCGCACCTGCGGGAACCGCCTGCACGTGGCCGCGTACCGGGCGCGCCGGAAGGAAGCCGCGGGCTGAGGAGAGCCGCCGGAGCGGGTCTTCGATGCCGACGCGGTCCCGGCGGGTGGCGCCGGGTACCGCGGGTACGGCTCACAGCAACAGCAGATCGTGCAACGAGGCCATGAGCAGCAGACACCCGATCACCGCCAGGAAGATCATCAGCGGTGGCTGGGAAAGGGCGAAGAGGCAACCACGTGGCTCGTCCCGCGGGGGGCGTGGCTTGTCCTGCGGCGGGGCGGGGTCGCTCTGTTTCGTCGTGTCCAGCATCTCGCGGCGATGATGGCGCAGTCGCCGTGCCGGGCGCGATCAGCGCCCTCGTTCCGTGCGGGAGTGCGCCGATTCCGTGAGGTCCGGGTCAGGTTGTGATCACTTCCGCGCGCCCGCGGACCCACTGTGACGATTCGGGCCGGCGCGCGGACGTCATATGCCGTGCTTCTTGAGGATGGCCTCGATGTCGCTGAAGTCTTCCTCTCCCCGGGGCGCCGCCGCGGGCCGGGCCGCCGGGCGGGAGCCCTGGCCCAGGGAGGGCGCCGAGGCCCCGGGGGCCACCGCCTCGGGCCGATCCGCGGCGCGGGCCGCCCTGCGCTCCTTGCGGGTGCCGCCGCGGCGGCGCTCCACGACACGCGTGGTCGCGAACAGCGCCCAGGCGACGCCGAGCACGCCGAAGCCGGCCCAGGCCACAGGGCTGAAGGCGGTGTCGGCCAGCCACTCGACGACACCGGTCATCACCAGGCCGATCGGCACGAGTGAGTACGCCGCGATCCGGGTCGCCGCGAGGAAACGCTTGCGGTACGCCGTGATGGCCGCGATGCCCAGGCCTGCCGCGGACACGGCTGAGCAGACGGTCTCGGCAATCATCCGGTCCTCCAGGCGTGCGCGGTCGAGCAGGGGCACTTCGTCCCTTCCATCCTGCACCCGCCGTACCCCGCCGGGCCATGCTCCGGCCCGACATCAGGGACATCTCCGGGTCCTCTCGTCCACAGGTGCCGGTGCGGGCTCCACCCCTTGGGGGGTGTCCGCACGACGTGCGGCAGTCGACCGTGAGGACTCCGATTGGGGTTCGGGCCCGAGCTGCTGGGAGACTGTCGGCATGAGCGACTCCTCCCCCGACCGTCCCTCCGTTGCCGTCCTCGAGGTCTGGTGCGAGCTGCAGTGCCCGGACTGCCGCACCGCTCTGGACGATCTCCGTGCGCTGCGCGCCCGCTACGGCGACCGTCTGGAGCTGCGGCTGCGGCACTTCCCGCTGGAGAAGCACCAGCACGCCTTCGCCGCCGCGCAGGCCGCCGAGGAGGCGTGGGAGCAGGGACAGGGATGGCCGTACGTCGAGGCCGTGCTGGGGCGGGTCGAGGAGCTGGGCCGTAAGGGGGAACCCTTCCTGGTCGAGGTGGCCCGCGAACTGGGCCTGGACGCCGAGGAGTTCGACACCGCGCTGATCGACGGCCGGCACATCCTGATCGTGGACGCCGACCAGGCCGAGGGCAAGGCGATCGGCGTGACCGGCACCCCGACGTACGTCATCGGCGGTGAGCGGCTCGACGGGGGCAAGAGCCAGGAGGGCCTGCGCGAGCGGATCGAGGAGATCGCGGACCGGCTGCTGGCCGGACAGGAGAGCTGACCGCCGCCGCCCGGCCCCCTCTCCCCCGGCCCGGGCCGTTACAGCAGCGGCTTGTACACGGCGTACTGCTTGTTCTCGTAGCCGAGTGACGCGTAGAGCCGTTCGGCCGGGGTGTTGCCGGCGAAGACGTTGAGGCCGATGGTCCGGCGGCCCTCGGCGATCGCCTGGGCCTCGGCCAGCAGCATCAGGGTGCGGCCGTGCCCCCTCCCCCGGTGGGCGGCGTCGACCTCGACGTCGAAGACGAAGGCGGAGTTCTCGCGCGTCGCGAGCCACAGCGTGCCCACCGGCGTCCCCAGATGTTCGACGACGCTGATGAGCGCGCCGGGGGTGGCGAGGCCTTCGGGCAGCAGGGTGGCGTGGTCCCGCTCGGACTTGGCCCGGGCCTCGGCCTCCGGAACACCCCGCTCGATCCAGCTCCGCGCGTAGTCCTCCTTGTTCTTCTCCAGCCAGGGGCCGAACTCCGCCTCGGTCATGGGCCGGGCGCGGCAGCCCTCCGGAAGGTCCGGCGGGGTGTCGCCGAGCGGCTTCTCCATGAGGCGGTTGCGCACGACGTAACCGAGCGCGGTGGCGAGCCGGAACGCCGTCTCGGCCTCGGCGGGCACCTGCGCCTCGATGCGGCGGCACCCCCACCCGCGGACCACCTCCTCCGCGGCGAGCGCGGCCACCGTGCCCCGGCCGCGTCCGCGGTCCGGCTCCTCGATGCGCAGTTTCATGATCCGGGCCACCGCGTCGCCGAACACGGGATGGGTGCCGAGGTGTATCGCCCCGACGGGACGGCTGTTCACGCACACCTGGAAGCGGCGCGAGCGCGTCCCGTCGGCGTTCTGCTGAAGCGGCTCGGTCGGCCGCAGGGTCGTGGTCATCACGGGTGTTCTACCCGCAACCAGGCCTCTGTTCAGCCGAATAAGCGGGGGCCGTCAGGGATCCAGGTCGTCCCCGGACCGCTCCTCGAAGATCCGCATGGCCTTCGCCGTCACCGGGCCCGGCGCGCCGGGCAGCTCACGGTCGTCGACGCGGTGCACGGCCTGTACGTCCCGCAGCGTGGAGGTCAGGAAGATCTCGTCGGCCCGTTCCAGCACGTCCAGCGGCAGGTCGGTCTCCTCGGCTCCGGTCCATTCGATCGCGAGCGCGCGCGTGATGCCCGCGAGGCAGCCCGAGGCGAGCGGCGGTGTGTGGAGTTCGCCGTCGAGGACGACGAAGACGTTCGAGCCGGTGCCCTCGCAGAGCTGCCCCACCGTGTTGCCGAACAGGGCCTCGGAGGCGCCCTGTTCACGGGCGCGGGCCAGGGCGACGACGTTCTCGGCGTACGAGGTGGTCTTCAGGCCGGTGAGGGCGCCGCGCTCGTTGCGGGTCCAGGGGACCGTGATCACGGCGGTGGAGTCGGGGCGGCGGGTCGTCTCGCCGAGGGCGACGACGAGGGTCGGGCCGTGCTCGCCGCGGTCGGAGCCGAGCGGGCCGTGGCCGCCGGTGTAGGTGATGCGGAGGCGGCCGAGCGGCACCGGGTTGGCCTCCAGGACGGCGGCACAGGCGCGGCGCACCTCGTCGTGGTCCGGGTCGGGCAGCCCGAGGCCGCGCGCGGACCGGGTCAGCCGGTCGAGGTGGCGCGTGAGCGCGAACGCCCGGCCGTCGACGGCCTTCACCGTCTCGAAGATGCCGTCGCCCACGGTCAGCCCGTGGTCGAAGACGGAGACGCGGGCGGACTCGATGTCCTGCAGCCCGCCGTCGAGCCAGATCTTCACGTCAGGTCCTCTCCACTCACCTCGTACGTTCCCGACGCTATCGCGAGCAGCCGGGCCGCCTTCAGCTCGGTCTCCCGCCACTCCCCCTCGGGATCGGAGCCCCAGGTGATGCCGGCGCCGGTGCCGAAGCGCAGCATGCCCGCGGCCCGGTCGATCCAGAAGGTACGGATGCCGACGGCGAGCTCTCCGGTCCGCCGGTCGGCGTCGACCCAGCCGATCCCCCCGCAGTACGGCCCCCGGGGCGCCGTCTCCAGGGCGTCGATGATCCGCAGCGCACTGGACTTGGGCGCGCCGGTGACCGAGCCGGGCGGGAAGGCCGCGCCGAGCAGCTCGGCCCAGCCGGCCCCCTCCCGCAGCTCACCGCGGACCGTCGACACGAGGTGGACCAGCCCCGGGTGCTTCTCGACGGCGCACAGGTCGGGCACGGTCACGCTGCCCGTGGCGCAGACCCGCCCGATGTCGTTGCGGACGAGGTCCACGATCATCACGTTCTCGGCGTAGTCCTTCTCCAGCAGGTCCGCCTCGGTGCGGCCGGTGCCCTTGATCGGCCCGGACTCGACGGTCCGCCCGTCGCGCCGCAGGAACAGCTCGGGCGACGCGGTCGCGATCTCCACGCCGTGACCGGGCAGGCGGATCGTTCCTGCGTACGGTGCCGGGTTGCCGCGGGCCAGCAGCGCGGTCAGGGCGTCGACGTCGGCGCCCGGTGCCACGGGCGCGGACAGCACCCGGCACAGGTTCGCCTGGTAGACCTCGCCGGCCGCGATGTGCTCGCGGATCCGCCGCACCGCCGCCGTGTACGCGGCGCGGTCGAGCGACGACGTCCAGTCGTCCGCCGCCGGTCCGCGCCAGGCCCCGGGCATCGGAGCGGGCACGCCCGCCTGCCGCACGTCCTGGAAGCGGGCGCAGGTCAGACGGCCCTCGAAGTCGGCGCAGACGGCCCAGAAACCGCTGGATTCCAGGGCTTCGGGATCATCGGTGACGTCGAGGAGCCCGGTGGCGACGCGGTCGCCGAAGCGGGCCAGAGGAGGGAGGTCGAGCACGCATCGAGTCTATGGCGGGTGACCTGCGGGTGGCCGGGGGATGTCCCGTCAGGAGGCGCCGCGACGTCCCTGAGCAGGTGAAGCGCAGCACGCTGCACAAACGCGTTTTTGTACTGGCCCCGGAATCCGCTAGAGTTCAACACGTCGCCGGGCCGCGAGAGCGGGCCGAAACGACAAGCGGACGTAGCTCAGTTGGTAGAGCGCAACCTTGCCAAGGTTGAGGTCGCGAGTTCGAGCCTCGTCGTCCGCTCGAAGGAAGAGGGGGCTTCCCGGTCCCCTAAACTCCTGGTGGAGTGGCCGAGAGGCGAGGCAACGGCCTGCAAAGCCGTCTACACGGGTTCAAATCCCGTCTCCACCTCCAAGGACGATTAGCTCAGCGGGAGAGCGCTTCCCTGACACGGAAGAGGTCACTGGTTCAATCCCAGTATCGTCCACTGGATCTCCTCGAAGATCCCGACCCGCGCGATTAGCTCAGCGGGAGAGCGCTTCCCTGACACGGAAGAGGTCACTGGTTCAATCCCAGTATCGCGCACGCAGTGCCCATGATCCGCTTCACTGAGTGGTCATGACCCCGAGGACGATTAGCTCAGCGGGAGAGCGCTTCCCTGACACGGAAGAGGTCACTGGTTCAATCCCAGTATCGTCCACATCACACCGGAGCCCCCGGCCGTATGAATCGGCCGGGGGCTCTGTCGTGTCCGGTCGGGTCAGGACGAGAACAGCATGTGCCCGAAGCTCTTGTGGCGGTGGTGACCGTGGTGGCCGTGGTGACCGTGCCCGCCGTGCGGGGCGCCCCAGGCGGGGGCCGGAGGGGCTGGATAGGCCGGCGGGGGCGGAGGGGCGAGCTGGGACCACTGGGCCTCCAGGCGGGTCAGCGACTCCAGCTCGCCGTAGTCGAGAAAGATCCCGCGGCAGCCGCTGCACTGCTCGATCTGGACACCGTTGCGGTTGTAGGTGTGCATCGGCGCACGGCACTTCGGACACTGCATGGTCGTTCAACTCCTCGCCGGTCGGTCCTGCTTCGTATCTCCCCAGGACAGACTCTGTCCCGCTGTGGTCGGTTGCACCCTACTTCGCGTGCTCCTGTGCCAACTGCGGCGGGACGGTCGCCATTCGGTCACAGGCGTCCACGACCGTCTGCTCCACCTCGTCCAGGGGCCGGCCCGCCGCGACCGCCTTGGCGACGGCCCGGGCCGCGGTCTGCACGGTGAGGGCGCGGGCCGGGGTGTCGAGCGCGGGCCAGGGGTCGCCGTCGGCGGGGACGGCCGGGCCGCCTGCCTCCCGGTAGGCGGTGAGGAAGCGGGACCATTCGTCCGCCGGGAGCAGGCCGCAGGCGTACCAGGCCGCGGGGCGGGCGAGGTCCCAGGCCGGGACGCCGACGCCGAGGTCGTCCACGTCGATCAGCAGCCAGGGGCCGGCGGGGGCGGGGTGACGTACGAGCTGGCCGAGGTGGAGGTCGCCGTGGCACAGGGTGGCCGTGTCCGGCATGGGCGCCTCGGCCCGGGCCCAGGGCGGCAGGGTGTGCCAGGCACGCAGGACCGGGGCGGCGGCGGGGATGCGGGCCGGCCTCGCGGAGCCGGGCGACGGCACGGGCCGCCTTGACGGGGCCGCGCATGCGGGGCAGGCCGTCGGGGGCGGGGGTGCGGTGGAGGTGGGCGAGAAGGGTGGCGGCGGCTTCCCAGGGGGCGGCGTCGGGATCGTCCGGGTCCACCGGCGTGCCGTACGGCCAGAACGTCACGAGGCGGCCGTGCAGGTCGACGGGGGCCGGGTCCAGCGGGGGCAGCAGGATCCCGGGGTGACGGGTGGCGACGGTGAGGCGGCCGGTCAGCTCGGTGGGGTCGCTGTCCGGGGGGTGGGCCTTCGCGACGGTGTCCGCGTGCCGTACGACGATGCCGTCGGGGCGGTCCGCGAGGGTGGCCGCGCCGCAGGGGCAGGCCGGTGAGCGGGCATGAGCGGTGGCCCGCGCCTTGGCGGTGAGCTCGGGAATGAGCAGGTCGGGGGTGGGCTTCACTGGGCTCCCTGGTGTGCGGCCTGGGGCGAGGGTATGCGGGAGCCCGCTGTGCCGTGCGAGACGGTCCGCTCGAAGTGCCCGGTGGTGATGCCGAGGCCGAGACGTGTCCCCGCTCGACCGCCGGGGGCAAGAGAATGCCGGCGCAGCTCCCCAGCTGCGCCGGCATCTGTGCCGTCCGCCGCACCCCCGTCCCCACGGGGTTTCATGGGTGGATGTCCCCGCCCGGACCGCTCTTCCGGGCCTGGGGTCGCCGCTCAGCGCCCCAGCATCTCGCCCACGGACGACGCCTGTGTGGCCACTGTCTCCCACCCGTCGAAGACGAGGAGGAGCAGGACCGCCAGGGGAAGGGCCATCAGCGTCGCCACCACGGGGTGGCGACGGCCCTGACGGCGGCGGCGGAACGCGGCGGCGTACACCTTGCGTCCCTCCTCGCGGAGCAGCGTCCGCGGTGCCGTGTGGGCCATGGTCCCTCTCCTGACCGTGCTCAGTTGTCGTTGGCAGCGGCGGGTGTCTGACCTCGGGGGACGAGTGCTGCACCCGCCGCTTGACCTCAAATCTAGGCGCGCGGCCCTTCCCGGGCGTCATGCCCTCGTACCGATTGCCGGGCCTCCCCGAGGATGAGCCGCCACCTGCGATGTACTCCCCTGGGTGGAGACGCGGCCCCAGGTCTCAGGGTCTTCCCCGACGGGACGCCCGGATCATCCCGCTTTGTCAGAGCTTTCCTCTCGCGGAACCGGCTGTTCCACCAACGCCAGGACCCGGTTCGCCATGAACCGCGCCGTACGTACGACTGTGCCGCTACGCGTGACTTCGCTCACTTCCACGACACCCCGGCGTACCGCCGTCTCCACCCTGCGGCCCGCCCTGCTCGCCACCACCTCATATGTGCGCGTCGTGTCGCCGGCGTCGACGACTATCTCCACACGGTCACCCTTCACAGGACCAATCCCCCTTCTGCGACGGGTGGTTGGGATCACCAACGGCGCGAAGTCCGCCTCTGCGCGCCCTCCCTGACCACCTTTCAAGTCTCCCACCCACCACTGACAATCCATCGAATAGAGAGGGCGCGGCCTCTGCGCGCGGGCGGCCGTGGAAACGTAAGCTGTGGCTCGTCACAGGACCGGGCAGCGGGGATGAACATGGCGATGATGCGCCTGAGGCGCGAGGACCCGCGCGTCGTCGGCTCGTTCAGGCTTCACAGACGGCTCGGCGCGGGCGGAATGGGCGTGGTCTACCTCGGCTCCGACAAGAAGGGGCAGCGGGTCGCGCTCAAGGTCATCCGGCCGGATCTGGCGGAGGACCAGGAGTTCCGCTCGCGCTTCGCCCGTGAGGTCTCGGCGGCACGACGGATCCGCGGTGGATGCACGGCACGGCTCGTGGCGGCCGACCTCGACGCGGACCGGCCCTGGTTCGCGACGCAGTACGTCCCCGGCCCCTCCCTGCACGACAAGGTCGCCGCCGAGGGACCGCTCGGCGCGGCCGACGTCGCCGCCGTCGGTGCCGCGCTGTCGGAGGGCCTGGTCGCCGTGCACGAGGCCGGGGTGGTGCACCGGGACCTGAAGCCGTCCAACATCCTGCTGTCCCCGAAGGGGCCGCGGATCATCGACTTCGGCATCGCCTGGGCGACCGGCGCCTCGACGCTGACCCATGTCGGCACGGCGGTCGGCTCGCCCGGCTTCCTCGCACCGGAGCAGGTGCGCGGGGCGGCCGTCACCCCGGCCACGGACGTGTTCTCGCTGGGCGCCACACTCGCCTACGCCTCGATGGGCGACTCGCCCTTCGGGCACGGCAGTTCCGAGGTGATGCTGTACCGCGTCGTGCACGAGGAACCGCAGCTGCACGGCGTACCCGACGCGCTGGCTCCGCTGGTGCGGGCCTGCCTGGCGAAGGACCCCGAGGAGCGGCCCAGCACGCTCCAACTCTCCATGCGGCTCAAGGAGATCGCGGCCCGCGAGTCCCAGGACCTCGCCGGCGTGCGCCCGCCCGCGCCGCGCGGCGGCGAGACCGACCGGCTCGCCGACACCTACCCCGAGCGCACCCGGCGCACGCAGGGGCAGCAGGGCGGGGCGGCTTCCGGAGCGCAGCGGGGCCGCGGGACTCCTCCGCCCCGGGGGTCCTCGCCGGCGGAGGACGGCGTGCAGCCCCGGCGCAGGTCCGGCGCGCAGGGCCCGGGCAACCCCGCGGGCCGCGCGACCCGCGGCGCGGCTCCGGCGGGTGGCCGCAGCACCCCGCGCGGCGGCGCCCCGTCACGCTCCGGGAGCTCCGGGTCCCGGCCCACGCCCACCGGGCGCAACGGGACGCGGCCGGGCAGCGGCAGCCGTCCCGCCCCGCACAGCGGTACGGGGCGCTCGCCGTCCAGGAACACGGGGACCGGGCTGCGGCCCGCCAATCCGCGGCTGCTGCGGCAGCGGCTGTTCGTGTTCGTCGTGGTCACGCTGCTGGTGGCGGTCGGCATCGCGCTGGTGCAGGGCTGCCAGGGTCCGGCGCGCGGGCTCGGCGGTGACGGAGCCGGCGTGCGGCAGGAACACGTGCAGCAGGACCAGGCGCCGCGGGACTACCGGCCGTAGGGCGGCGCCCCGCGGGCGACGGGGGTCACAGTCCCGGCAGGATCCGCTCGAAGAACGCGCGGTCGCCCTCGAAGACCGGGTCCAGGGCGAGGAACTCCTCCGGCGTGACCCAGCGGGCCTCGGCGACCTCGGCGGGGTCGGGGACCACCTCGCCCATGTCCGCGCGGGCGGTCCACCAGTGGAGGCGGAAGCGCCGGTCGTCGGTCTCCGACTCCCACACCTTGGCCAGCGGCACGACGGTGAGGCCGACCTCCTCGCGCACCTCGCGGACGACGGCCCGCTCCTGCGTCTCCCCCGGTTCCACCTTGCCGCTGAGCGGCTGCCAGTAGCCGGGGCGTGCGACGGCCGGGCCGCGCCGGATCGCGAGGACGCGCTCCCCGCGCAGCAGGACGACGACGATCGCCTCGCGCTGCTCCACGGACCGGACCCTAGGTCCGGGGGCAGCCGGTGGCCACGGCGTAGAAGGCCACGGCGGCCGCCGCGCCCACGTTGAGGGAGTCGACGCCGTGGGACATGGGGATGCGGACCCATTCGTCGGCGGCGACCAGGGCCTGGGTGGACAGGCCGTCGCCCTCGGCGCCGAGCATGAGGGCCACCCGGTCCATGGTGTGCGGGGCGGCCTCGTCGAGGGACCGGGCCTTCTCGTCGGGGGTGAGGGCGAGGAGCGTGAAGCCCGCCTCGCGGACCGACTCCAGGCCCTTGGGCCAGGTGTCCAGGCGGGCGTACGGCACGGAGAAGACCGCGCCCATCGAGACCTTCACGCTGCGGCGGTAGAGGGGGTCGGCGCAGTCCGGGGAGAGCAGGACCGCGTCCATGCCGAGGGCGGCGGCCGAGCGGAAGATCGCGCCGATGTTGGTGTGGTCGTTGACCGACTCCATGATGACGACGCGGCGGGCGCCCCGGAGGAGGTCGGCGGCCGTGGGCAGGGGCTTGCGCTGCATGGAGGCGAGCGCCCCGCGGTGCACGTGGTAGCCGGTGACCTGCTCGGCGAGCTCCGGGCTGACCGCGTAGACCGGGGCGGGGAGTTCGTCGATGACGTCGCGCATGACGTCGACCCACTTGGCCGAGAGCAGCATGGACCGCATCTCGTAGCCCGCTTCCTTGGCCCTCCTGATGACCTTCTCGCCCTCGGCGATGAACAGGCCCTCGGCGGGTTCACGCTTGCGGCGCAGCTCCACGTCGGTCAGGCCGGTGTAGTCGCGCAGACGCGGGTCGTCGGGATCCTCGACGGTGATGAGATCGGCCACAGGGTGATACTGCCTTGTCCTGGGTGCGGTGCCAACGGCTCGGAACGGTTGTGTTACCCGGGGTTACTCGCGGGACGCGTCAGCGGGGTCACTCGCCGGGCGCGGTGGCCGTGGGGCCGACCTTCACGACCTCGCCGATGACGATGACGGCCGGGGGCTTCACGTCCTCGGTCCGCACGGTCTCGGCGACCGTCGCCAGGGTCGCGTCGACGCGGCGCTGGCCGGCCGTCGTGCCTTCCTGGACCAGGGCGACGGGCGTGTCCGGGGACTTGCCGTGCGCGATGAGCGTCTCGGCGACCTTCCCGATCGTGGCGACCCCCATGAGGATCACCAGCGTGCCGGTGAGCTTCGCAAGGGACGGCCAGTCGACCAGGGAGCGCTCGTCATCGGGGGCGATATGGCCGCTGACCACCGTGAACTCGTGGGCGACGCCCCGGTGGGTGACCGGGATGCCGGCGGCGCCCGGGACCGAGATGGAGCTGGAGATGCCGGGCACGACCGTGCACGGGATGCCGGCCTCGGACAGCGCCTGGACCTCCTCCATGCCGCGCCCGTAGACGAAGGGGTCACCGCCCTTGAGCCGGACGACCGACTTGCCCTGCTTCGCGTACTCGATCAGGGCTTCGTTGATGGCCTCCTGGGCCATGAACCGGCCGTACGGCAGCTTCGCCGCGTCGATCACCTCGACGCTCGACGGGAGTTCGGCGAGGAGGTCGCGCGGGCCGAGGTGGTCGGTGATGACCACGTCGGCCTCGGCGAGCAGGCGGCGGCCGCGCACGGTGATCAGGTCCGGGTCGCCGGGGCCGCCGCCGACCAGGGCGACGCCGGGGGTGCGCGTGCGGTGGTGCGGGGCGACGAGCGTGCCGTCGCGCAGGCCCTCGACGACCGCGTCGCGGACGGCGGCGGTGTGGCGGGGGTCGCGGCCGCGCGCGTCCGTGGTGAGGACGGCGATCGTGACGCCCTCGCTGTGGCCGGTGGCCGGGGTCCAGGCCGTCGCCTGGTCGGCGTCGTCGGAGCGGACGCACCAGACGCGGTGGCGCTCCGCCTCGGCCGAGGCCCGGGTGTTCGCCTCCGTGTCGCCGGTGGCGATCAGGGCGTACCAGGCGTCCGCGAGGTCGCCTTCGGCGTACGGGCGCTTCTCCCAGGTGATCTCGCCGGCGTCCGCCATCGCCTCGACGGAGGGGGTGGCCTCGGGGGACACGAGACGGATGTCCGCGCCGGCCGCGATGAGCGCGGGGAGGCGGCGCTGGGCGACCTGGCCGCCGCCGAGGACGACCACGCGGCGGCCGGTGAGGCGGAGGCCTACGGGGTAGGCGGGGTGTTCGGCCATGGGGGTGCGGCTCCTGATGACGGCGGTGCGGTGGCCCTGACGTGCGGATTTTAATGGGCGGGCGGCAGGGTGGGCCGGGTGGTCCAGTGGCTGAGCACCTGGCCGTCCGCCGGCGCGTGGTCCGTGGGAGGCGTGCCACCCTGCGGCGGCCTCCCACGGACTTCGCCGGCGCCTACTTCTCGGTCACCCCTGCCGAGTCGAACGTCGCCACCTCGTGCATCGCCCTCGCCGTGCTCTGGACCAGCGGCAGGGCCAGCAGGGCGCCCGTGCCCTCGCCCAGGCGGAGGTCGAGGTCGACCAGGGGGCGCAGGCCCAGCTTGTTGAGCGCCGCCACGTGGCCCGGCTCGGCGCTGCGGTGGCCCGCGATGCACGCGGCCAGGACCTCCGGGGCGATCGCGCGGGCCACCAGGGCGGCGGCGCCCGCGCTGACGCCGTCGAGGATCACCGGCGTGCGCAGGGACGCGCCGCCGAGCAGGAGCCCGACGATGGCGGCGTGTTCGAAGCCGCCGATCGCGGCGAGCACGCCGATCGGGTCGGCCGGGTCCGGCTGGTGGAGTTCCAGGGCGCGGCGGACGACCTCGGTCTTGCGGGCGAGGGTCTCGTCGTTGATGCCGGTGCCCCGGCCCGTCACCTCGGCCGGGTCCGCTCCGGTGAAGACGGCGATCAGGGCGGCGGACGCGGTCGTGTTCCCGATGCCCATCTCACCGGTGAGCAGGGCCTTGTTGCCGGCGGCGACCAGGTCGCGGGCGGTGTCGATGCCGACCTCGATGGCCTGCTTGGCCTCCTCGCGGGTCATCGCGGGGCCGGTGGTCATGTCCGACGTGCCGCCCCGGATCTTGCGGGGCAGCAGACCCGGGGTGGCCGGGAGGTCGGCGGCGACGCCCACGTCGACGATGCAGACCTCGGCTCCGACCTGGGTGGCGAAGGCGTTGCAGACGGCGCCGCCGCCCAGGAAGTTGGCCACCATCTGGGCCGTGACCTCCTGCGGCCAGGGGGTGACCCCCTGCGCGTGCACACCGTGGTCGCCGGCGAAGATCGCGACGGCGGCGGGCTCGGGGATGGGCGGCGGGCACTGGCGGGACAGGCCCGACAGCTGCGCGGAGATGATCTCCAGCATGCCGAGCGCTCCGGCCGGCTTGGTCATGCGCTTCTGGCGCTCCCACGCCTCGCCGAGCGCCTTGGCGTCCAGCGGGCGGATCTGCGCCACGGTCTCGGCGAGCAGGTCGTGCGGTTCCTCTCCGGGAAGGGCGCGGCGGCCGTACGTCTCCTCGTGCACGACCCAGGACAGCGGGCGGCGCTTGGACCAGCCCGCCTGCAGCAGCTCGGGCTCGTCCGGGAACTCGTCGACGTAACCGACGCACAGATAGGCGATGACTTCGAGGTGCTCGGGCAGGCCGAGCGCGCGGACCATCTCGCGCTCGTCGAAGAAGCTGACCCAGCCGACGCCGAGGCCTTCGGCGCGGGCGGCGAGCCAGAGGTTCTCCACCGCCAGGGCGGCCGAGTACGGGGCCATCTGGGGCTGGGTGTGGCGGCCGAGGGTGTGGCGGCCGCCGCGGGTCGGGTCGGCGGTGACGACGATGTTCACCGGCGTGTCGAGGATGGCCTCGATCTTCAGTTCCTTGAACTGCTTGGCCCGGCCCTTGGGGAGGGACTTCGCGTACGCGTCGCGCTGGCGCATGGCCAGTTCGTGCATCGCGCGCCGCGTGTCGGCGGAACGGATGACGACGAAGTCCCAGGGCTGCGAGTGGCCCACGGAGGGCGCGTGGTGGGCGGCCTCCAGGACGCGGAGCAGCACCTCGTGCGGGATGGGGTCGCTGCGGAAACCGTTGCGGATGTCGCGGCGTTCGCGCATGACCTTCAGTACGGCCTCGCGCTCGGCGGGGTCGTAGCCGGGGGCGGCGGGGCCGGAGGACTGTCGTGCTTCTGCCACTGCGGCCGCGCTCTCTCCTCGGTGGTGGTCCTGGTCCGCCAGGTCGTCCTGATCGGCGGCCCGGGTGTCCAGGTCGTCGGCGTTCTGCGCGAGTTCGGCGTCACCGTCCCGGGGTGCCGGGACGGTGGCGACGGGCGCCGGGGGTTCCGGTGCCCCGGGCTGTGCCGACCTGGACTGCTGCGGCCCCTGGACCGGCCCGGCGCCGTGCTCCTCCGCGGTCGGGGCGGGGAGTACGACGGTGACGTCCTCGGAGGATGCCGGGGCGGCGTCCGCCGGTGTTTCCGGACCTGCCGGGGAGGGGCGGCGCCGGCGCTCGGGGTGGGGGCCGCCGGGGCGGGCGGCGCCTCGGCGGGGGGCGGGGCATCGGCGGTGCCTCGGCGACCGGGTGGGCGCGGGCGGCTCGGGGGCCTGAGCAGGTGCGGGGGTTTCGGCCGGGGAGTCGGGGGTTGCCGGTGCGTCGGCGGGGGCCGCGACCGCCTCCGTGGGCGCCGGTGCATCAGCGGGCGCCGGTGCCTCGGTCGACGTCGGCGCCTCGGCGGGTGCGGCGACGGCTTCCTGGGTGACCGCTTCCGGGCCGACGGGCTCGGGTGCCGGGGCGGGCGCCTCGGAGGTGGGCATGGCGGGCTGCGGAGCCGTCACCTCGGGGTCCTGGGAGGCTGCCTCGGCATCAGTTGGCGTAGGTGCTTCGGGGGTTTGGGGGGCTGCCTCGCCGCCGACGGCATCCGGCTGCGGCGCGGCGGCCTCGGGGGCGGGCATGGGTCCGGCCGGTGCGGCAGTCTCCGGGGAGACAGCCGGTACGGGGGCCTCCGGCTCGGCGGCTGGTACGGCGGCCTCCGGCTCGGCGGCCGGTGCGGCAGCGTCCGGCTCGGCGGCCGGCGCGGCAGCGTCCGGGGCGACGGCCGGTGCCGGGGCAGCGGCTGCGGCTGCGGCTGCGGGGCCTGTTGCTTCGGGTGCCTGGGCGGCAGCCTCGGGGCCCGCCCCGTCCGGCGTCTGGACGACAGCCTGGGGACCCGTCTCGGCAGGTGACTCGGCGACGGCGTCAGCAGCCGCCGCGTCAGGTGCCGGAGTGGCAACGTCAGGTGTCTGGGTGTCAGCGTCAGGGCTCACCACGTCAGGAGCCTGGGCGACTGCGCCCTGAGCCGCAGCCTCCGGCACCTGGGCGACGGTCTCAGCGGCCACAGCCTCAGGCGCCTGGGCAACGGCCTCAGCAGGCACCGCCTCCGGCACCTGGGCGACAGCCTGCTCGGGCTCGGTGGCAGCCTCGGGGAACGGGACCGCTTCCGGGGCCGGTGCGGCCTCCGGTGCTGGAGCGGGCGTCACGCCCTGCTCCGCGTCGGCGGCCGGGACCTGCTCGGCGCCTTCGGCGGAATCGCCGGTGGCACCGGGCCCGGGAGCCTCAGGGGCAACGGCGGGCTGTCCCGGCTCACCGTCCTGACCGGCACCCTCCACGACCGGAACCGACGCGGCGGCCGACGGCGGCACCGCGTCCGGCGCGGCAACGGCCCCGGCCTCGGCCTCAGGGGCAGCGACCTGGCCCCCATCCGGGGCAACACCCGCCCCGGCGGGACCACCCGCGACCGCATCACCCTGCCCGGACCCGGCCACAGCCACCTGGCCCGCATCCGGAGCGGCGGCCACACCGGTAGGGTCACCCGCGACCGCCTCGCCCTGCCCGGACCCGGCCCCGGCCACCTGGCCCGCATCCGGAGCGGCGCCCACACCGGCGGCCTCGTCCTCGGTCGCCGCCCCCTGCGGGGGAACGGCCTGCCCCGGCCCTGCCGTAGCCGGCTGGTCGCCGGCGGGTTCGGCCACCGTCGCCGCGATCTGCGCGGGCTGCTCGGCGTGAGCCCCCTGCACGGCCTCCTGCGCTACCCGGGCCACCACGGCCTGCGCCGCGCCGACCGGCTGGGGTGCCGGAACAACCGTTTCCGCAGGCGCTGCCCCGGCGCTCACCTGGGCCGGGGGCGCGGCCTGTGCGCCCCAGGGCGTCGCCGGCGCCGAGGGCGGTTCCGGGGCGCGCGGGACGTCGAGGTACTCGGGGCCGGCCGACGGCGTCGCGGGCTGTCGTACGGGCGCGTCCGCAGGGCCGCGGTCGGCGAGGGAGCGGACCGGGCTGGCGGAGCTGTCGGGCAGCGGCGGGCCGAGGTGCAGCGGCCGGCGCGGGGTGATGGGCGGGATCGGCGGAGGGTCGGGCAGGCGGACCCCGCTGAGGTCGACCGAGCCGCTGTCGCGGCCGGAGATCTCGTGCGGGCCCGGCTCGTGGACGGCCTCGACGACCGGTTCCGGCGCGGGCGGGGGGACCTCGTTGCCCCAGGCGCCCTGGGCGCCCGGCAACAGCAGCAGGTCTTCGTCCTCGGCGGTGTTGTCGGAGAGGTAGGCGTACGCACCCTGCGCGGGGGCGCCCGGCTGATCCACCGTGCCTGCGCTCTCCGGCAGTCCCTCGCCCGGGACCTGGCCGGTGTCGGTCATGCGTACCCCTCGCCCATCGGTTAGTGCTCCTACGACCAGCTCACCCGGAACGGCGCACCGACCGCCCCACAGTGAAGAACGAGCGTGCGTCCCCAGCGGCACGAGCGGCCCGCCCGGAAAAGGCGACAAAGCCATTCACTGGCATTGTTGCGGCCGTGACACCCTCACGGCAGCTTGATCCGCGAGGGTTCCGCTGTGGACTGCGCCACGTTGCGCGTCCTCCGGTTCCGCCGTACCACACCCATCCCAAAAGGGGCGGGTTTTCCGGACATTGACCGACGAAGTGCCGGGCGTCCGCGTGCGGTGCAGCGATCGGCCAGCCTACCGCGCGCAGTACGACAAACCGATCACGGGGACGGTCGCGGGGTCAGGCGCCGCGCTTCGGCAGGACGCCGCTGAGCAGGAACGCGACGCTCCGTTCCTTCTCCGTCCAGGCCCGGGTGTCGAGTTCGACGGACTGGAGCAGGGCGCACTCGACGCCGTAGCCGTGCTCCGTCAGGTCGCGGCCGATGAGTTCGGCGGCGTCGCGGGTGGCGGCGTGCGTGACGATGCGCTGCGGGCGCCGGTCGGCGACGGCCGAGACGACGGCCGCTCCCCCGCCGGCGACACGGACGACGTCCGGTTCGGGGAGGTTCTCCAGGACGTGCGGGGCGGTGCCGTGCACGATCTGGAGCTGGACGCCGAGACGGCGGGCGGTGGCGTCGGTGCGGGCGCAGGCGGCCCGGTCGCTGTCGACGGCGAGGACGGCGGCGCCGGCGCGGGCGGCCTCGACGGCGAAGGCACCGCTGCCGCAGCCGATGTCCCACACGAGGTCGCCGACGCGGGGGCCCAGGCGGGCGAGTTGGGAGGCGCGCAGCAGCTGGGTCTCGCCCTCGCCGAGGTCGCCGCCGTAGACCTCGGCGGGCAGGGACCAGCCGCGCGGTCCGGCGGCCGGGTCGGGTCCGGCGATCCAGCCGGTCTCCCCCGCCGTGTCCGGCCGGGCCGGGCCGCCGAGGACGATGACGACGTTGGGGTCGCGCCAGGTGTGGTCGGCGGCCTTGTCGGAGGTGACGACGCTGACCCGCTCGCGTTCGGTGCCGAGTTCCTCGCAGATGACGAAGGAGCGGTGGACTCCCTCGAGGAGCAGGCCGAGTTCGGCGGGACCGGCGCCGGGTGAGGTGAGCACGGCCACTTTGGTGTGGGCGCGGCATACGTTCACCGCGCGTCGCAGGGTGCGGCGGTGTGCGACGACCACCTGTGCGTCGTCCCAGGGCATGCCGGCGCGGGCGAAGGCCGCGGCGACGGAGGAGACGGCGGGGACGACCTCGACCTCGAGGCCGAACTCGGGGGCGCGCAGGGTCCGTACGACGCCGAAGAAGCCGGGGTCGCCGTCGGCGAGCACGACGGCCGTGCCGCGGTGGGCGGCGATGCGGCGGGCGGCGAGGGCGACGCTGCCGAGGCGGATGCGCTCGGCGCCCGCGGGCACCTCGGGGAGCGCCAGGTGGTGGGCTGCGCCGGCCACGAGCGTGGCGGCGCCGAGGGCGGCGCTCGCGGCGGCGGTCAGCGGCGAACCGTCCCAGCCGATCACCGTGACCCGGTCGGCCATCGTCGTCAGTCTCCAGGGGTTTTCGCAGGTCGTCTGCGTGTCTTTGCGGGGAACCGCCCCGAGGCGGGCTCCGTGAGGGTACCCGGTGGAGGTGTCGGAGGGGGCGCCGGTGTCGTCGTCGCCGTCTTCCTCCGGGTGGCTTCCGGTCAGTTCCAGTCGCCGAAGGACGTGAAGCCGCCGGGCAGCTGGTCGCCGACGCCTTCCAGGTCCTCGGGAAGCAGGCTCCAGACGATCAGGTCGGTGCGGACCTCGGTCCACTCGTCGTTGTCCGTCCGGGTCCGCGCTATCCAGGCGCCGCGCAGGACTCCCTCGCTGATACAGCCGATCTTCTGGGCGACCTGCTGGGAGGCGGTGTTGTCGGCCGCGGTGCGCAGTTCGAGGCGCTCGAACTTCTGGTCGTCGAAGAGCCACCGCGCGGTGACGAGCGCCGCCTCGGAGGCGTAGCCCTCGCCGCGGGCCCAGGGGGCGATGACGTAGGACATCTCGCTGGAGCGGATCCGCCAGTCGGTGTTCTTGAGGTGGACGATGCCGACGAGGCGCTGGGTGAGGAACTCGGTGACGGCGAAGACGATGCCGCGGCCCTCGGCCCGTTCCGCGGGGGCCTGTCGGGTGATCCAGGCGCGGGCGTGGGCCTCGGTGTAGGGCTGCGGGACGGAGGTCCAGGCGGTGACGAGCTCGTCGTTCATCATGTCGGCGAACGCCTGGATGTCTGGCTCCTCGAAGGGGCGCAGGACCAACCGCTCCGTGCTGATGGAGATGTTGGGGAAGGTGCTCGTCATGCGCCGCTCCGTAACCTTCGGTGAACCTTCAGGGCCTGCTGAACTGCCCAGCATGCAGCATGAAAGCACTGATCCGCACCACGGGGCCCTCCCCCACCGGGAGAGGGAGGACCCCGGCCGTGGCGGGTGCCGGAGGCGGGCTCAGAAGGAGGGGAGCACGGAGCCGGCGTACTTGTCCTGGATGAACTTCTTCACCTCGGGCGAGGTGAGGAGCTTGGCGAGCTTCTTCACGCGCGGGTCGTCCTCGTTGCCCTTCTTCACGGCGAGGAAGTTGCCGTACGGGTTGTTCTTCGGGGACTCCAGGACGAGGGCGTCCTTCGACGGCTTGAGGTCGGACTCGATGGCGTAGTTGCCGTTGACGACGGCGGCGTCCACGTCGTCGAGGGAGCGCGGGGTCTGGGCCGCCTCGAGCTCCTTGAACGTGAGGTTCTTGGGGTTCTTGGTGATGTCGGAGGGGGTCGCCTCGTTGCCGACGCCCGCCTTGAGGGTGATGAGCCCGTTGGCGGCGAGGAGCTTGAGGGCGCGGGCCTCGTTGACGGTGTCGTTGGGGATGGCGACGGTCGCACCGCTCTTCAGGTCGTCGGCCTTCTTGACCTTGTGGGAGTAGAGGCCGAGCGGCTCCAGGTGGACCGTGACGACGGGCACGATGTCGGTGCCGTTCTTCTTGTTGTAGTCGTCGAGGTACGGCTTGTTCTGGAAGTAGTTGGCGTCTACGGAGCCGTCCTGCGTCGCGGGGTTCTGCGACGTGTAGTCGGTGAACTCCCTGACCTCCAGGTCGAGGCCCTCCTTCTTCGCCAGGTTGTCCTTGACGTAGTTGAGGATCTCGCCGTGCGGGACGGGGCTGGCGGCGACGATCAGCGGGCCGGAGGTGTCGGAGGCGTCCTTGCCGGCGCCGCAGGCGCTGAGCCCGAGGGTGAGGGCTCCGGCGGCGAGGGCGGCGGTGGTGATCTTGGCGGTGTTACGCACGAAAAGTGCCTTTCCTTATGGCCTTGCGAGTGGTGCGACCCCGTCGTGGGTGAACGGGGGGTTCAGGAGGCGGCTTTGAGCAGCCGCAGCTTGGGGGCGGGTCCGGAGTGGGCGCCGCGGCGGTGCAGGGAGCGGGCCGCGTAGTCGCCGGCGAACTGGATGAGGGAGATGACGACGGCGAGGATCGCGACGGTGATCCACATCAGCCCGGTCTCGAAGCGCTGGTAGCCGTAGCGGATGGCGATGTCGCCGAGGCCGCCGGCGCCGACCGTGCCCGCCATGGCCGAGTAGCCGATGAGGGCGACGATCGTGGTGGTGGTGCTGGAGATCAGTGAGGGCAGCGACTCGGGGACGAGCACCTTGCGGACGACGGTCCAGGTGTTGCCGCCCATGGCCTGCACGGCCTCGACGAGCCCGTGGTCCACTTCGCGGACGGCCGTCTCGACCAGGCGCGCGAAGAACGGGATGGCGCCGACGGCGAGCGGCACGATGGCGGCCTCGCGGCCGATGGTCGTGCCCGTGATCCAGCGGGTGAAGGTCATCAGCGCGACCATCAGGATGATGAACGGCAGGGAGCGGGCGATGTTCACGATCTGCCCGATGACCTTGTTGGCGGCGAGGTTCTGCAGCAGGCCGCCGCGGTCGGTGAGGACCAGCAGGATGCCGAGCGGGAGCCCGCCGGCGACGGCGATGAGCGTGGACCAGCCGACCATGTAGAGCGTGTCCCAACACGCCTGTTCCAGCAGCGGCCGCATCTCGGACCAGGTCACTTGGCACCCTCCTTCACCAGCGCGGACTCATGGCCCGGGACGTCGATCTGCAGGCCCTTCTCGCGCAGGAAGCCGACCGGCACGACGTTGTCCTCGTAGCGGCCGGGCAGTTCGATGCGCATCCGGCCGACCTGGAGGCCGCCGACGGTGTCGATGGCGGCGCCGAGGATCGAGATGTCGATGTTGTAGGTGCGGGCGAGCTGCGAGATGACGGGCTGGGTGGCGCTCTCGCCCTGGAAGGTGACGTCGACGACGGTGCGGTCCTCGCCGGAGGCCTCGCCGTCGAGCGGGAACAGCGCGGCGGCCAGTTCCGAGCCGGGGGTGGCCAGGAGTTCGCTGACGGTGCCGGACTCGACGATGCGGCCGTTCTCCATGAGCGCGGCGGAGTCGCAGACCGACTTCACGACGTCCATCTCGTGCGTGATGAGCAGGACCGTCAGACCGAGCTGCCGGTTGAGGTCGCGCAGCAGTGCCAGGATCGAGCGGGTGGTCTCCGGGTCGAGGGCGCTGGTGGCCTCGTCGGAGAGCAGCACCTTGGGGTCGCCGGCGAGGGCGCGGGCGATGCCGACGCGCTGCTTCTGGCCGCCGGAGAGCTGCGCCGGGTAGGCCCCCGCCTTGTCGGCGAGGCCGACCAGGTCGAGGAGTTCCAGGGCCTTGCGGGAACGTTCCTGCCCGGACTTGCCGAGGATCTCCAGCGGGAGTTCGACGTTGTCCTGGACGGTGCGGGAGGACAGCAGGTTGAAGTGCTGGAAGACCATGCCGATGCGGCTGCGCGCCCGGCGCAGTTCCTTTCCGGCGCGCGGGCCGCGCCCGGCCAGGGCGGTGAGGTCCTGCCCGGCGACGCTCACGGTGCCGGAGGTGGGGCGTTCGAGCAGGTTGACGCAGCGGATGAGGGAGGACTTGCCGGCGCCGGACTGGCCGATGACGCCGTACACCTCGCCTTCGCGGACGTGCAGGTCGACGCCGTCCAGGGCGGTGACCTCGCGGCCGCGTGCACGGTAGACCTTGGTCAGGCCCGTTGTGGTGATCACGTGGGTTTCCGTCACTGTCGAGTGCGCGGGCGTGGGTGTGCCCGGACACAGGGGCATTCGTTCAGGGACGCGACACGGTTCTCGCTGGGCGTGGAACCGGGGAGAACATGTGCGCGGGCGGCGTGCGTCACGCACGGCTCGGGGCGTGCGGACAGGCCGCGGTCTCGCTTCGGGGCGCGAGTCAGGGGGTGGTGCGGGGGCCCTCTAGAAGGCGCACATTCGACACATACAACGAGCACCGGGCGTCAGGGTCGCCTCGGTCGCGGGGATGCGGTCGCTCGTCGTGGTCATGCCGTCAGTAAAACATGCGTACGGTCCTGACAAGCCGCCGCTGTCCGGATGCTGGACAGCGGTGGACACGGGCCGGGATCCGCCGGCTTCCGTCAGCCGCGGAGGGAGATCTCCAGACCCTGCTCGGTGACCAGTGCGGACAGGGCCGACAGGTCCTCGACGACCAGATCGGCGTGGAGTTCGTGGGCCTGGTGGGTTGTGGTCAACGCCACGGTGGTCATGCCGGCGGCGCGACCGGCCGCGAGGCCGGCGGGGGCGTCCTCGAAGACCACGCAGCGGGCGGGGTCGACGCCGAGGGTGCGGGCGGCGAGCAGGTAGGGCTCGGGATCGGGCTTGCCGCGGGTGATGTCGTCGGCGGCGACGAGCGTCTTGGGCAGGATGCCGACGGCGTCGAGCCGGGCCTCGGCGAGCCGCCGGGTGGCGGAGGTGACGACGGCCCAGCGCTCGGCGGGCAGGGCGTCGAGGAAGGAGCGGGTCCCCGGCAGCAGGTGCACCCCGCCGTTGGGCACGTCCTCGACCTCCAGGTCCTCGATCCGCGCGACGGCCTCCGGCACGACGTGGGCGGGCAGCAGGTCGGCGGCTATCTCGGCGGCCGGCCGGCCGTGCAGCTCGACCCGGGCGAACTCCTCGGCGGTGATCCCGTACTCCGCGGCCCACCGCGTCCAGCAGCGGTCCACCGAGGCGAGGGAGGAGACGAGGGTTCCGTCGTTGTCGAACAGCAGGGCCTGCGCGTGGATCTTCATGCCCTCGACCCTACGGTGCGGGCCAGGGGCGGAAGCATCGGGCCTTTTCGGCCGTAATAAGGTCGCAGCATGCTTGATGCCCTGACGCTGGTGACCGGCGTCGCCGCGCTGCTGCTCGCCGCCTGGTGCGGCTGGGCGGCCTACCGTGACCAGCCGACGAAGGACTGGCACTTCATCGGGATGGCCGTGGTCACGCTGCTGACGCTGGTCCAGCTCGTGGTGGGGATCGTGCTGCTGGCGCGGGGCGAGAAGCCGGAGCAGGGCACGACGATCTTCGTGGCGTATCTGCTGGGGGCGTTCGCCTGTGTCCCGGCGGCCGGCTTCATGTCGCTGGCCGAGCGGACCCGGTGGGGCTCGGTGACGGTCGCCGCGGGCGGTGTGGTGCTGGCGGTGCTGGAGGTGCGTCTCTATGACATCTGGGGAGGCTGAGGTGGTCCGGCGGCGGCTGACCAGCGGGCCGGGCACGCTGCTGGTGTGGCTGTACGGCGTGATGGTCGTCGGGGCGGTGTCGCGTTCCGCGTATCAGATCGCCACGGAGTTCGAGCGGGCGCCGCTCGCGTACTCGCTGTCGGCCGTGGCCGGTGTCGTGTACGGGTTCATCACGTACTCGCTGGTGCGGGGTGGGGAGACGGCGCGGAAGGCCGCGCTGGCGTGCTGTGTCGCCGAGTTGGTGGGGGTGCTGACGGTGGGGACGTGGACGTTGATCGAGCCGTCGGCGTTTCCGGACGCGACCGTGTGGTCGGACTTCGGGATGGGCTACGTCTTCATTCCGGTGCTGCTGCCGCTGACTGCCATCTACTGGTTGCGGAAGGGTGCGCCTCGGGAGGGTGCCGCCTGAGGACGGTGCCGCCTGAGGTTCGTCAGGCGGCCGCGGGCCCGATGTGGCTTGTCGCGCAGTTCCCCGCGTCCCTAAGTCATCACGCTGTCGCCGCGTAGGTGCCGGCCGGCTTCTCCAGGACGATCATGGGGATGCCGTCCGCGCCCTGGGACGTGCCCACCGTTTCGTAGCCCACCTTGCGGTAGAGGCGGAGGTTGCCCTCGCTGCGGTGGCCCGTGTGGAGGCGGAAGCGGGTCGCGCCGTGCTGGTCGGCCAGGGCCGATTCGGCCGCCCGGAGGAGGCGGGCACCGATGCCGTGGCCCTGGAGGCGGGGGTGGACGCAGAGCTTGCCGATCGCGGCCGCGCCGTCCTCGGTGACCGAGCCGCGGACCGAGCCGACGACCTCCTCGCCGAGCCGGGCCACGAAGACGCAGTCCCGGGCGACCTCCTCGCGGACCGAGTCGAGGGTTTGGACGAGCGGGTCGATGCGGTAGTTCCCGTACAGCGCAGCCTCCGTCTGGAAGCACAGGTACTGCAGCCTGAAAATCTGCTCGGCGTCCTGCTCGGTCGCCGCAGAGATGGTCACGCTCATGCCCATGTGCGCACGCCTCCCGCTCATCTGATCACCTGTCGTCCCTCACTCCTATCCCCGTCCTCAGCGGGCCGCAACCTCCGGTGCGAGCAATCTGCGCAGACATCCCAGGCATCTGGAACGTTCCGGACCAAGACTCCCCTGTGAGATACCCAACTCCCCTGCGATTTCCCGGTATGTCAGGTCCTCGGGCGAGAGCAGGGCCTCCATGAGCCGGGGGCAGCGGCCGGGGAGGCGGCGTACGGCCTCGCGCAGGGCACGGCCGCGGGCGGCGGCGAGGGCGAGCTGCTCGGGGTCGCGGCCGGGGTCGTCGGCCGGTTCGACGGCGTACGGCCGTTCGAGTCGGCGCGTGCGGCGGCTGCGGCGGGCCTCGGAGCGGACGGCCCGGCGGAGCCATTCCTGGGGGTTCCGCGGCGGCCCCTCGGCGTCGAGACGCTCCAGCAGGCGGAGCCAGACCGCCTGCTCCAGGTCCCCCGGCTCGGCTCCGGCGGCATATGCCTCCGCGGAGGCCTCGGCCGTGAGCAGCGGGCGCAGGGAGGTGACCAGGTCGTGCGTCATATGCGGAGCGACGCGGCCGCCCGGGCGGCGGGTTGCCCGGGCGGCCGGAACTCACTCGACCGGAGGGTGTTGGCTCATGTGTTGACGCTCGGTCGGCACAGGGCTCAGCCGGCGAGGAAGGCCTCCCGGGCCAGCAGGCCGGTGTCGGGCTGGTCGGTGAAGACGCCGTCGATGCCGGTCGCGAAGTAGGCCCGGTACGCGCCGAAGACGTCGCCGTAGGCGTCCGGGTCCGTGCCCTTGCGGAAGTTCGCGGGCAGGAAGGGGTTCTCGTTGCGCAGGGTCCAGGGATGCAGGATCAGCCCCACCCGGTGGGCGTCCTGGACGAGCGTGGTCGGCTGGGTGAGGTTGCCCCTGGCGTCCCGCGGGATGATCAGGTCGAGGGTCGGGCCGATGCCCTGCGCGTAGGAGGCGATCTCCCGCAGGCCGGCCGGCTTGACCAGGTCCGCGACCGTGCGCGGGTCGCCGTTCTCGACGAAGTCCCAGGGGCGGCTGTCCGCCGAGGACAGCAGGACGACCAGGGGGTTGTCGACGAGCTTGTTCAGGCGCTCGATGCTGGTCGGCTCGAAGGACTGCAGGATGACCGGGGAGGTACGCCGGTCCTTGCGGTACTTGCGCAGCAGCTTGGCGACGCGCTCCTCCAGGGGGAGGCCCTGCTTGCGGAAGTAGGTGGGGTGCTTGAGTTCGGGGTAGATCCACACCTGCTTGCCGCGCTCACGGCTCTGCTCGTCCTGCCACTTCAGGACCTCTTCGAAGGTGGGGATCTCCCAGTGGCCGTTGTAGAGCGTGTTGTGGGGGCGGTTGGCCGGGATGCGCTCGATCGCCCGCAGGGTCTTCAGCTCGGCGAGCGTGAAGTCCTCGGTGAACCAGCCGGTGGTGGAGACGCCGTCGAGCAGCTTGGTCTTCTTGCGGTCGGCGAACTCGGGGTGGTCGGCCACGTCGGTGGTGCCGCCGATCTCCGGCTCGTGGCGGCAGACCAGGTGCCCGTCCTTGGTCGGGACGAGGTCGCCCGCCTCGACGATGTCGGCGCCCATGTCGAGGGCCAGCTGGTAGGAGCCGAGGGTGTGCTCCGGGCGGTAGCCGCTGGCCCCGCGGTGCCCCACGATCGTCGGCTTGGGCAGGCTCTTCACACCACCGCCGTGCCCGGGGACTCCGCCGCCGTGGCGTGGCGCGTCGGCTCTGGCCGTGCCGGTCATGCCGAGGACCGCTCCGCCGGCGCCGAGCACCGCCGCGCCGAGCAGGGCCCGCCGTCCGGTCCGGCCCGTTTCCTCGTTCGACTCCTGCGTTCCCATGAGCGCCCTCCCTGCCGTCGGCTCGTCCGTGCGGGCCGATCGTAGGGGCGCGTACATGACGGGTGGGAGACTCCGCGCGGAACACGCGGGTGACGTGGGATGTCGTAGTGGCTGGAGGGGGTGGGAACTGACGGATCGTCCGATCCTGTTCGATTCGGTGGGGCTGTTCGGGGAACGCGTCCGGTGCGGGGAGGCGATGTCCGTCACATCGTGGCGGGGGTGTTACACGCCGTCGGCGACGCGCCACCGCAGGTAAACACGCGTCAACAGTGCGTAAGGCCTCGGTGAAGTCGCCGTGCCCGATGTGCGCGACCCCAGGGGCCGCGAGTATCGTCCTCACCTGCACAGACTCATACAGCATCCCTTGACACCGGAGGGCCCGTTGTCCCGCTTCGCGCTCATCAAGGCAGTGCTCGGCCCGATCATGCGCCTGATGTTCCGCCCACAGGTGGAGGGCGCGGAGCACATTCCCGGGCATGGCCCGGTCATCCTGGCCGGCAACCACCTGACGTTCATCGACTCGATGATCCTGCCGCTGGTCTGCGACCGGCAGGTCTTCTTCATCGGCAAGGACGAGTACGTGACCGGGAAGGGGCTCAAGGGCCGGCTGATGGCCTGGTTCTTCACCGGTGTCGGCATGATCCCGGTGGACCGCGACGGCGGCCGGGGCGGTGTCGCCGCGCTGATGACCGGGCGGCGGGTGCTGGAGGAAGGCCGCGTGTTCGGGATCTACCCGGAGGGCACGCGGTCGCCCGACGGGCGGCTGTACCGGGGCCGGACGGGTATCGCCCGGCTGACCCTGATGACGGGTGCGCCGGTGGTGCCGTTCGCCATGATCGGAACGGACAAGCTCCAGCCGGGCGGGGCGGGTCTGCCCCGGCCGGGCAAGGTCACCGTGCGGTTCGGTGAGGCGATGGAGTTCTCCCGGTACGAGGGGATGGACCGCGACCGCTATGTGCTGCGGGCCGTGACGGACTCGGTGATGGCCGAGGTCATGCGGTTGTCCGGGCAGGAGTACGTGGACATGTACGCGAGCAAGGCGAAAGAGGCCGCGTAGCGCCTGGAACTCCCCCACCCGTGAGCAGGCGGACCTGGCCGCCGCGCGACTCCACGACTGTCTGACGACGGCCAGACCGAGCCCGGCGGGCCGGTGATGCGGGAGCCGTGCGGGGCCGGCCGGACCGCGTTCGAGAGCAGGTTGCCGACCGCCCCGCGCAGGGCGTCGTGTCGCCGACGACCGTGAGCCCGGGGCGGGGCCGCGGTGCAGGGCCAAGCCCCGTTCGGCGGTCGGCGGTCGGCGGTCGGCGGTCGGCGGGGCGAACTCCTCGCAGGCCTCGGCGGCTGCCGCCGCCAGGTCGACGTCCGCGTCGGTCAGGGCGGGGCCGGGCACCGCCGCGGGGCTACGGGTCTTCCGCCCCGCCGCTCTCCAGCCGCTGCCCCCGCAGCAGGAACCACGCCGCCACCGCCGCGGCGAGCAGCACCGCCGCCCCCACGCCCGCGGCGAGGGCCAGACCGTCGACGAAGGCCGTGCGGGCGGCGTCCAGCATGGTCGCGGCGGTGTGCGCGGGCATGCCCGCGGCGGCCTCGACGGCGCCGCCCAGCGACTCGTGGGCCGCGGCCGGGGTGCCCGCGGGGCCGGTGAAGTCACGGTAGACGCCGGTCACGATCGAGCCGAGCACGGCGATGCCGAGGGCGGCGCCGAGTTCGTACGCCGTCTCGGACACGGCGGACGCGGCGCCCGCCTGCTCCTTGGGCACGCTGGACAGGATCACGTCGGCGGTCACGGTGAACGAGAAGCCGGCGCCGACGCCGACCACGAGCAGTGCCGCGCCGAGCAGCGGGTAGCCGGTGGACTGGCCGATCACCGTGAGCGCGGCCAGCGCGAGGCCGATCGCCGCGAGGCCGCCCGAGACGACGGCCCGCACGGAGAAGCGGCGGGCCGCGCGCCCCGCGACCAGACCGGCCACCACCGCGCCGATCGCGGCGGGCAGTTCGGCCAGCCCCGCCTCGAACGGGCGCCTTCCCTGGACGAGTTGCAGGTACTGCGAGAGGAAGAACACCAGCCCGGACAGGCCGAGGATGGTGAGCAGGTCGGCGAGCACCGCGCCGCTGAAGCCGCGGTTGCGGAACAGGCGCATGTCCAGCAGCGGCGCGGGGAGCGACAGCTGACGGCGGACGAAGCCGTAGAGAGCCGCCGCGCCCAGCAGACCGGCGCCCAGGATGCTCCAGGCGAAGCCGTGGGTCGCCGCCTCCTTGACGGCGTACACGATGCCGATCATGCCGACCAGCGACAGCACCACGCTGACCAGGTCCCAGGGGCCGGGGTTCGCGGTGCGCGACTCGGGCAGCAGTCTGATCCCGACGAGGACCAGCACGGCCATCACGGGCAGGTTGATGAGGAAGACCGACCCCCACCAGAAGTGCTCCAGCAGGAACCCGCCGACGATCGGGCCGACGGCCGTGCCGGCGGAGGCGGTGGCGCCCCAGATGCCGACGGCGAGACTGCGCTCGCGCGGGTCGTGGAAGAGGTTGCGGATCAGGGCGAGCGTGGCCGGCATCAGGGTCGCGCCGGCGACACCGAGCAGCGCCCGGGCGACGATCATCGTCTCGGGGGTGGTGGCGTAGGCGTTGAGCACGGATATCGCGCCGAACGCCGTGGCGCCGACGAGCAGGATCCGCTTGCGGCCGATCCGGTCGCCGAGGCTGCCCATGGAGACGAGCAGACCGGCGATGACGAACGAGTAGACGTCGCCGATCCACAGCAGCTGCGTGCCCGTGGGCTTCAGGTCCTCGCTGATGTAGGGGGTGGCGAGGCCGAGGACGGTCGCGTCGACGGCCACCAGCAGCACGGCGAGCACGAGCACGCCGAGCGCGAGCCAGCGGCCCGGGCGCCGCACCGCCTCGGTCGTCGACGCCGGCCGCAGGGTGCTGGTCATGATTCCTCTCTCCTGAGCGCGCCGCCGAGCAGCAGCTCGACGATCATGTGCTGGAAGTCCTTGGGGGCGCCCTTGCCGCTCTGCACCATCCAGGCGCCGGAGGCCAGCAGGCCGTACAGCGCCTCGGTGAGCCAGGCGGGTGTGAGGTCGATGCGGAACTCGCCGCTGAGCTGGCCGCGCCGGAACAGGGCGGAGATCCGGTCGTCGAGCCGGGTCCAGCCGGCGTTCTGCTCCTCGCCCTCGAACAGCTGGTTCTCGGTGTAGAGGAACGCGAGGAGTCCGGCGACGGGCTCGACGGCCGCGACGAGCCGGCGTACGGCCTCGCTCGCCGTGCCCTCGTCGAGCCGGGCGGCGTCCAGCGCGGCCTGGCACTCCTCGATGCCCAGCGACTCCAGGGCACGGACGAGGGCGTCCCGCCCGGCGAAGTGCCGGTGCAGTGTGGCGCGGCTGATCCCGGCGGCCTTGGCGACCTCGTCCATGGTCGCGGTGGATTTGCGGGTCAGCAGGGCCGCGGCGGCGCGCAGCACGTGGTCAGGATCGACAGCCATGAGACAACCATAACCCCACATGAGACATCAATGTCTCACTATGGGCATGCGGGACTCATGCCGGTCGATGTCCGGCGCATGACTAGGGGCCCTTCTGATGGATCTCCGTGGGAGAAGGAGCGGCGTTCGGTGCGTGCGATCGGCGTGCGGGGCGGAGGGTCATGTGGCGGAGCCACCTGGCCCTCCGCCCCGTGCGGCGAGCGGGCGTGCCGGGCGTCGCGACGCTGCGGAGATCCATCAGAAGGGCCCTAGTGATCTGAGTCAGAGATTCGTCGGCAGTAGGCGGCGACTTTGCCGAGGATCTCGTCGGCTGTCTTCGTCCAGATGAAGGGTCTGGGGTGTTCGTTCCAGTCGGCGAGCCAGGCCCGGATGTCGCGTTCGAGGGCTTGGACGGAGCGGTGGACGCCGCGCTTGAGCTTCTTCTGGGTCAGCTCGGCGAACCACCGCTCGACCAGGTTCAGCCAGGACGCGCTCGTCGGCGTGAAGTGCAGGTGGAAGCGTGGGTGGGCGAGCAGCCACCGCTTGATGTCGGGCGTCTTGTGGGTCGCGTAGTTGTCCAGGATCAGATGAACCTGCAGGTCGGCCGGGACTTCCTTGTCCAGCTTCGTGAGGAACTTCTTGAACTCCGCCGCCCGGTGACGGCGGTGAAGGGAGCCGATGACCTTGCCGCTGGCCACCTCGAGGGCGGCGAAGAGGGTTGTGGTGCCGGCCCGGACGTAGTCGTGGCCGCGGCGTTCGGGAACACCGGGCACCATCGGCAGAACTGGCTGGGAACGGTCCAGGGCCTGGATCTGGGACTTCTCGTCCACGCAGAGCACGAGGGCCTTCTCCGGCGGATCGAGATAGAGGCCGACGACGTCGCGGACCTTGTCGATGAACAGCGGGTCGGTGGACAGCTTGAACGTCTGTGACCGGTGCGGGGCCAGGGCGAACGCCCGCCAGATCCGCGAGACCGTCGACTGCGACATTCCCGTGGCCGCAGCCATCGACCTGGTCGACCAGTGGGTGGCGTTCCTCGGTGTCTCCTCGAGCGTCTTGACGATGACCCGCTCGACGTCGGCGTCGGTGATCTTCCGGGGGACACCGGGCCGCGGATCGTCGCACAAGCCGTCCAGGCCGCGTTCGAGAAACCGGCGCCGCCAGGTGCGGACCGTGTCCGGAGTGATCCGCAACCGGCGGGACACCTCCATGATCGAGTGGCCCTCGGCGCACTCCAGCACGATCCGCGACCGCTGGGCCAGAGCCTGAGCCGTCGTACGGCGACGTAACCAGCCCTCCAGCACCGCCCGTTGGGCATCAGTGACCGACAACGGCGGAATCTTCGGACCCGGACGACTCATACCCGACTAACGACGAATCTCTGACTCAGATCACTAGTGCCAGGGCAGCTGTCCGCGGCGCTCCCAGTACGCGCGTGGCTCCTCGACGAGCGTGGCGAGGCGGGTCAGCTGGTCGTCGTCGAGGTCGACGACGGCGGCGTGCAGGTTCGAGGCGAGCTGGTTGGTGGTGGCGGCGCCGGAGAGGACGACACCGGCCCAGGGCTGGCGCAGGATGACGGCCAGGGCGACGGCGTCGCAGCCCAGTCCGGTCTGCTCGGCGAGCTCCTTGAGGACGTCCGGGGCGTGCGGCCCGGCGAGGCGGCCGTTGGCCATGCCCTCCTTGACGATCACGGTGAGCCCTGCGTCGTGCGCCTCGGCGAGGGCGGGGGCGGCGGAGGTCTCCAGCGCGTTGTAGGTGGACTGCACGGTACGGAAGAGGGGTTCGCCGTCGACCGTCACCGCGAGGGCGGCCCGGATCGCGTCCGCCTGGGCGGGGCCGCTGGTGGAGAAGCCGATGGTGAGGCCCTGGGCGGCGGCTTCGGCGAGCTTCGCGTGCAGTTCCTTGTCGGTGAGGGCCGGGCTGTCCGGGGTCACCGAGTGGATCTGGTAGAGGTCGAGGCGGTCGCCGAGCAGGGCGTCGGTCTCGGCGCGCTGCCGTTCGTAGGTGGCGAGGGTGTGGTCCTTGACCTCGTGCGTCTCGGCGTCGGTGGACCAGTCGGCGGTGTAGGTGTAGCCCCACTTGCTGCCGATGACGATGTCGTCGAGGCCCGGCCTGTCCTTGAGCCAGTCGGCGAGGAACTCCTCGGAGCGGCCGTAGGAGCGGGCGGCGTCGAAGTAGCGGACGCCCTGGGCGTAGGCGGCGTCGAGGAGTTCGTGGGTGCGCTCCCGCAGGGCATCGACCGTGCGCTCTGGAGGAAGGTCCTCGTCCCGGCCGAGGTTGATGTAGCCGGGGCGCCCGACGGCGGCGAGGCCAAGGCCGATGTGGCAGGTGGGTGTTGTTGCTGCGGCCAGGCGGGCGAAGGGCATCGCGGGCTCCGATCGGTCGGTTCCGGTTCGGTTTCCGACCAACGTAACCCGCGATCACCTTCGCCTCAGGGGCTCGGTTCGTTCGGCGGTTCGGCGCGTGCGGGGTGCCTCGTGGCTTGTCGCGCAGTTCCCCGCGCCCCTGGGGGCGTTTCCCTCACCCCTGCTTCTTGGCCACCGCCCACTCGTGCTGGGCCGCCACGTCCTGCTTCACTTCGGCGAGCTGGATCGCGACCGCGCTGGGAGCCGTGCCGCCCCTGCCGTTGCGGGACGCCAGGGCGCCGGGGACGTTGAGGACCGAGCGGACCTCCGGAGTGAGGTGGGTGGAGATCTTGGCGAACTGCTCGTCCGTCAGCTCGTCCAGCTCCTTGCCCTCCGCCTCGGCGGCCTTCACGCACTCGCCGGCCACCTCGTGGGCCACGCGGAACGGGACGCCCTGCTTGACCAGCCACTCGGCGATGTCCGTGGCGAGGGAGAAGCCGGCGGGGGCCAGTTCCTCCATGCGCTCGCGGTGGACGGTGAGCGTGGCCATCATGCCGGTGAAGGCGGGGAGCAGGACCTCCAGCTGGTCGATGGAGTCGAAGACCGGCTCCTTGTCCTCCTGGAGGTCGCGGTTGTAGGCGAGGGGCAGTGCCTTGAGGGTCGCGAGCAGGCCCGTCAGGTTGCCGATCAGGCGGCCCGACTTGCCGCGGGCCAGCTCCGCGATGTCCGGGTTCTTCTTCTGCGGCATGATCGACGAGCCCGTGGAGAACGCGTCGTGCAGGGTCACGAAGGAGAACTCCTTCGTGTTCCAGATGATGACCTCCTCGGCGATCCGGGAGAGGTTGACCCCGATCATCGCCGTGATGAAGGCGAACTCGGCGACGAAGTCGCGGGAGGCCGTGCCGTCGATCGAGTTGCCCGCGGAGCCGTGCTCGAACCCGAGGTCCCTCGCCACCGCCTCCGGGTCCAGACCCAGGGAGGAGCCCGCCAGGGCGCCCGAGCCGTACGGCGACACCGCCGTGCGCGCGTCCCACTGGCGCAGGCGCTCGGCATCCCGGGAGAGGGACTGGACGTGCGCCAGGACGTGGTGGGCGAAGAGGACCGGCTGGGCGTGCTGCAGGTGCGTGCGGCCGGGCATCGCCACGTCCGGATGGGCCTCGGCGAGGCCGATCAGCGCGTCCTGGAGCTCGGCGATGAGGCCGCCGATGACCCGGGCGTGGTCGCGCAGGTACATCCGGAAGAGGGTGGCGACCTGGTCGTTGCGGGAGCGGCCCGCGCGGAGCTTGCCGCCGAGGTCGGGGCCGAGGCGCTCCAGCAGGCCGCGCTCCAGGGCCGTGTGCACGTCCTCGTCGGCGATCGTGCCCACGAAGGTGCCGTCGGCGACGTCCGCCTCCAGCTGGTCGAGCCCGGCGATCATGCGGGTCAGCTCGTCCTCCGTGAGGAGTCCCGCCTTGTGCAGCACGCGCGCGTGCGCACGCGAACCGGCGATGTCGTACGGCGCGAGCCGCCAGTCGAAGTGGACGGACGCGGACAGCTTCGCCAGGGCCTCGGCGGGACCGTCGGCGAATCGGCCGCCCCAGAGCCGGACGTCACCGCTGTTGCTGCTCACCTGCGTGCTCCTCAAGGGGTGTGGGTGTGCCTCACCATCATGCATGAGTATGCAGACCTCTGCATTATTCGTCAATTCAGCGGGGCCGGGGAGCGGATTCCGGCCAGGTGAGAGGAATTTGAAGATCCCTTGAACGCGCGAAACCGCTTACCCGTACCTCTCGCCGAACGCAGGCGCCGCGTTTGTACACCGACGACCACCGACCCCCTAGTGAGGCACCCCCATGTCCAGGGCTCTTCCGAAGTACAACAAGCGTCGCGTCACGTTCATCGGCGGCGCGGCCGCGGTGGCGCTGTCCGGCACCGCGATCGCCGGCTTCGCCCTCGCCGGGGAGTCGTCCGACGGCGGCGGCACGAACGCCCGGACGCTGGCGGGCCCTGGCACCATCTCGTGCCCGGACGTCCGCTCCAAGCTCCCGGCGGTCCCCGCCTCCGCCAAGGCCGAGGTCGACCGCAACCTCGCCCTGCTCAACACGCAGATCCAGGAAGCCAACAAGCGCCTGGTCGACACCGTGGGCCAGGGCGGCCCCAACTTCGTCCAGAACGCCATCCTCGGCCCCCTCAAGGACAAGCGCGTCGCGACCGTCAACCGCATCGCCACCGCCATCGGCCGGACCGCCGCCAAGCCCCAGGGCCTGGACTCCCTGGCCACCTGCAAGCTGAACGCCGCGGGCACCAACGCGGGCGGCGGCGCGGCCGGCAAGCCGCAGGCGGGCGGCAACGCGGGTAACGCCGGGAATGCAGGGAATGCAGGGAATGCAGGAAACGCAGGCAACGCGGGCAATGCCGGCAACGCCGCCGCCGGCACGATCACCTGCCCGGACGTCCGCTCCAAGCTCCCGGCGGTCCCCGCCTCCGCCAAGGCCGAGGTCGACCGCAACCTCGCCCTCCTCGACACCCAGCTCAGGGAAGCCAACACCCGCCTGGTGAACACGGTCGGCCAGGGCGGCCCCAACTTCGTCCAGAACGCCATCCTCGGCCCCCTCAAGGACAAGCGCGTCGCGACCGTCAACCGCATCGCCACCGCCATCGGCCGGACCGCCGCCAAGCCCCAGGGCCTGGACTCCCTGGCCGCCTGCACGCTCACCAAGTGAGGTGACAGGCGCTGTGGCCGCCCCGTGTGAGCGCCGGCCGGGGCGGCCACGGGCAGGGGCCCGCGGGATCCGGCAGAGGTGACCGGATCCCGCAATTCCTTAGACGGGCGAAGGACTTGCACCCATAATCGTTAGACATGGGAAAGACTTATGAGTGCATAGAAGGCCGGCTCCGCTCGTTCATCGAGGCGCAGCCGGTCTTCTTCACCGCCACCGCTCCCCTGTCCGCCGACGGCACGGTCAACCTGTCCCCCAAGGGCCTCCGGGGCTCCTTCGTGGTCCTCGACGAGCACCGCGTGGCCTACCTCGACTTCGCCGGCTCCAACGCCGAGACCATCGCCCATCTGCGGGAGAACGGGCGGATCACCCTGATGTGGTGCGCCTTCCAGGGCCCGCCGAACATCGTCCGGGTGCACGGCAGGGGTGAACCGGTCTTCCGCGACGACCCCCGTTTCGGGGAACTGCTCGCGAACTTCCCGGACATCGACCCGGCGCAGCACGGCCTGCGCGCCGTCATCGTCGTCACGGCCGAACTCGTCCGCGACAGCTGCGGCTACGCGGTGCCCTTCATGGCGTACGAGCAGGACCGCGATCTGCACGGCAAGCGGTTCGCCCGCGAGGACGACGCCTCGCTCAGCGCCTACTTCGCCAAGAAGGAGCACATCGCCACCAGCCTGGACGGACTTCCCGGGCTGCCGTTGCCTCTGCCGCCCTCTACCGTCTGAGGCATGCGCCCCGGTGCCCTCGCCCTCGCCGTCTCCTCCCTCGTCGTGCTCGGCGCCGGGCCGCCCGCCCCCGCACCGCCGTTGCCGGCCCGGATGGCGGACACCGGCGGCGGCACCCAGCTGATCACCGCGGTGGCCCCGGAGAGGAACTCGACGACGGGCACCGTCACCTGGTGGGACCGCACCGGCGGACGCTGGGTGAGCACCGGTACCGCGCCCGCCCGCTTCGGAGCGAACGGACTCGTCGCGGGCGGCTCCCGCAAGCAGGGCACCGACACCACGCCCACGGGCCTGTACGACCTGCCGTACGCCTTCGGCATCGAGGCGGCACCGCGCGGGACGGCGTACCCGTACCGCCGGGTGCACCGGGACTCCTGGTGGTGCCAGGACAACGACTCGCGCTCCTACAACCGCTGGAGCGAACCCCGTGCGGCCGACTGCCGGGCCGCCGAGGCCGAGCAGCTGATCACCTACCGGGCGCAGTACGCACACGCGCTGGTCATCGGCTTCAACTACGAGCGTCCCGTGCGCGGGCGCGGCGCGGGCATCTTCCTGCACGTCCACGGGCGCGGGGCGACGGCCGGGTGCGTCTCCGTGCCGAAGGACGCCATGCGGCGGATCCTCACCTGGGCCGACCCGGCGCGGCGGCCGCACATCGCGGTGGGCACGGAGAGCGGGAGCACGGCCGTCACCCGCCTGTGACGGGCGCGTGGCCGCACGGGTGTTACCAACGGTCACTGCTGTGCGCACACGACTCCGTGAGCGACTGAACACTCCCGTGTCCCGGCACGTATCTGTGGGCCAAGGGTCAAGTCCCCACGGAGGAACCGTGACCACCACGCTCGCAGGCGGCCGTGCCGCCCGCCGCCAGACGATGCGCCGCATCCGCCCGCGCCGCTCCCCGGCCGTCCCGCTGCTGATCGCCCTGTGGGCGGGGGCGGCGGCCGTGCTGTGGCTGTGGTGGGACAACACACCGTCCCTCGCGGACACCACGAGCAAGATCCTGGCCGCGGGCCGCATCACCGGTCTGCTCGCCGGCTACCTGATGGCGCTGGTGGTGCTCCAGATGGCGCGGGTCCCCGCGCTGGAACGCCGGGTGGGCACCGACCGGGTCGCACGCTGGCACGCCATGACCGGCCGCTACACGCTCTGCCTGGTCCTCGCCCACGTCTTCCTCACCATGTGGGGCTACGCCCTGCAGGCGGGCAAGTCGCTCGGTGACGTCGTCCAGCAGACCGTCGACTCCGTCAACCAGCTGCCCGACATGGGCAAGGCGGCCATCGGCACCGGCCTGCTGTTCCTCATCGGGATCCTGTCGATCGGCGGTGTCCGGCGCCTCATCGGGTACGACACCTGGTACCACGTGCACCTGCTCACGTACGCCTCGGTGTACATGACGTTCTGGCACCAGATCACGACCGGCAACGAGTTCGCCGTCGAGCCCACCGCGAAGACCTTCTGGTACGGGCTGTACGGCGTGGTGACCGCGCTGGTGGTCTGGTACCGGATCCTCACCCCGATCCGGCTGAACCTGCGGCACCGCATGCGGGTCGAGGCGGTCATCGAGGAGACCCCGGGCATCGTGTCCGTGCTGATCGGCGGGCGCAAGCTGCACCGGATGGGCGCCGAGGCCGGGCACTTCTTCCGCTGGCGGTTCCTGGCGCCCGGCATGCGGTTCAGCTCGCACCCGTACTCCCTGTCGGCGGCGCCCCGCCCGGACATGCTGCGGATCACCGTCAAGGCGATCGGCGACCACACCGAGCGGCTGCGCGACCTGACACCCGGCACCCGGGTGTGGGCGGAGGGCCCGTACGGCGCGATGACCGCGCAGCGCCGCAGCCGCGGCAAGGTGCTGCTGGTCGCGGGCGGTGTCGGCATCACCCCGATGCGGGCGCTGTTCGAGACGCTGCCGGGCGCGTCGGGGGACATCACGCTGCTCTACCGGGCCAACAGCACCCAGGACCTGGCCCTGTGGGGCGAACTGGCCAAGATCGCCGACGAGCGCGGGGCGCGGCTGATGTACGCGGTCAACAGCCCGGACGGCGAACGCCCCGACATCTCCGCCGAGTCCCTCCAGCGGAAGATCCCGGACATCGGCGACCACGACGTCTTCATGTGCGGGCCGCCCGGCTTCGCGCAGTCGGTCTACGAGGCACTGCGCGGTGCGGGAGTCCCCGCCCGCCGTATCCATCACGAGTCGTTCGAGATGTGAGCGACGGGACACCAACGGCCCTTCAGGAGCTTGAGAAACGATGAGGAAGTCTCACCCCGTCCGGCGTGCCGTGCTCGCCGGCGCAGCCACCGTCTCCGGGATCGTGCTGCTGCTGTCGCTGAAGCCGGCCTCCGACCCGGGTTCCGCCCAGGCGGCGGGGCAGGCACCGCCCGCGGCGGCCGGGCAGGCCCCGCAGGGCGGCGTGAACGGCGCGGTCACCGGTGACGCGGCGCAGACGCAGTACGGCGCGGTGCAGGTCCGCCTGACCATGGCCAACGGCAAGATCACCCAGGCCGAGGCGGTCCAGGCGCCCAAGGGCGGCCGCAGCGACCAGATCACGGCCAGCTCCGTGCCCCGCCTCAACCAGGCGGCGGTCGCCGCGCAGAGCGCGGACATCGACGCCGTGTCCGGGGCGACGTACACCAGCGCCGGCTACAAGAAGTCCCTCCAGTCGGCCCTGGACAAGGCCAAGGCGGCGGGCGGTGCCGCGCAGGGCTCGGGCGACGCCCAGACCGTGACGGGCGATGTGGCGCAGACCGAGTACGGCCCGGTCCAGGTGCGGGTCACCGTCGCCGGCGGGAAGATCACCAAGGCCGAGGCGGTCCAGGCCCCCAAGGGCGGCCGCAGCGACCAGATCACGGCCAGCTCCGTGCCCCGCCTCAACCAGGCGGCCGTCGCCGCCGGGAACGCGGACATCGACGCGGTGTCCGGCGCGACGTACACCAGCGCCGGCTACAGGAAGTCCCTCCAGTCGGCCCTGGACAAGGTCCCGGCCGGGGGCGGCTCCTCCCAGGCCGCCGGCTCGGGCGGCGGCCAGGCACAGCCCCAGACGCAGACTCTCACCGGCAGCGTGGCGCAGACGCAGTACGGCCCGGTCCAGGTGCGGGTCACCGTCACGGGCGGGAAGATCACCAAGGCCGAGGCCGTCCAGGCCCCCAAGGGCGGACGCAGCGACCAGATCACCTCCGCCTCCGTCCCCCGCCTCAACCAGGCGGCCGTCGCCGCCGGGAACGCGCAGATCGACTCCGTCTCCGGGGCCACCTACACCAGCGCGGGCTACAAGCAGTCCCTCCAGTCGGCGCTGGACCAGGCCGGTGGCTGACACCGTGGCCGACTCCGCTCAGGCTCCCGCCGCGGTACGTCATGCGGAGGAGACGATGGGGACCGTCTTCTCCCTCGACGTCCGCGGCGGGGAACCGGCCGCCGTCCGCGCGGCCCTGGACGAGGTCGTGGCCGGGCTGCACCGGGTCGACGAGGTGTTCAGCACCTACCGCGAGGACAGCCAGGTCTCCCGGCTGCAGCGCGGTGAGCTGACCGTCGGGGAGTGCGATCCCGAGGTCGCCGAGGTCCTGGAGCTGGCGGCCGAGGCGGAACGGCTGAGCGACGGCTGGTTCAGCACGACGTACCAGGGCCGCCTCGACCCGACCGGCATCGTCAAGGGCTGGGCGGTCGAACGGGCGGCACGGCGGCTGGCGCAGGTGCCCGGGGTGTGCGGGGTGAACGTCAACGGCGGCGGCGACGTGCAGTTGCTCGGGACACCGGGTGGGCAGCGGCCGTGGCGGGTGGGGGTCGCCGACCCGATGCGGCCGGGAGGTCTGGCAGCGGTCATCTCGGCCGCGGGGGCCGACGAGCTGTCCGTGGCGACGTCCGGTACGGCGGAGCGGGGCGCGCACATCGTCGATCCGCGCACGGGCCGTTCGGCCGTGACCGACCTCGTCGCCGTGACGGTGGTGGGGCCCCGCCTGACCTGGGCGGACTGCTGGGCCACGGCGGCGTTCGCCATGGGCTCGCGGGAGGGCCTGGCATGGCTGGAGTCGCTGCCGGACGTGGAAGCGCTGCTGATCACGGCCGGCGACGAGGTGCGCTGCACCGGAGGGCTGGCCGCACGACTGGGGTGAGTGAAGCCGACCCAGGGGCGCGGGGAACCGCGCGACCGGCCACAACCCTCCCGCACCCGGCGACGAGCACTCAGTGCCCGTTCTGCGCCAGCCTCAGCAGATGATCCGCCAGTGCCTGCCCACCCGTCGGCTCCCTGCTGATCAGGAGCAACGTGTCGTCACCGGCGATCGTCCCCAGGATGTCGTGCAGCTCGGCCTGGTCGATGGCCGAGGCCAGGAACTGCGCGGCCCCCGGGGGGGTGCGCAGGACCACGAGGTTCGCCGAGGCCTCCGCGGAGATCAGCAGCTCCTGCGAGAGCCGCCGCATCCGCTCCTCCTTCGCCGACCCGCCGAGCGGAGCCCGGGGCGTGCGGAAACCGCCCTCGCTCGGCACCGCGTAGATCAGGTCGCCGTCGGTGTTGCGGATCTTCACCGCGTTCAGCTCGTCCAGGTCCCGGCTGAGCGTCGCCTGCGTGACGCTCAGCCCGTCGTCGGCGAGCAGCTTCGCCAGCTGGCTCTGCGACCGCACCGGCTGCCGGTTGAGGATGTCCACGATCCGGCGGTGGCGTGCGGTGCGGGTCTGCGGCACGGCGGGCCCGTTCGCCCCCGGCTGCTCGTGGTCCTGCGCCTGGCTCATCGTCGTCTCATTCCCCGGATCGTCCGTCCCCGTTCACTGCCTGGAGGATGCCGGGCAGCGCGCCCAGGAACGCGTCCACCTCGTCGTCGCGGAGGTTCAGCGGCGGCATCAGCCGGACGACATCGGGGGCGGGCACGTTCACCAGGAAACCGGCCTCCTGAGCCGCCTGGCGCACCTGCGGCGCGAGCGGCTCGGTGAGCACGATACCCAGGAGGAGACCCGCGCCCCGGACGAAATCGATCAACTGGTGACCGAGGCCCTCGATTCCGTCCCGCAACCTCTCGCTCTGCCGCTTGACGTTCTCCAGCAACCCCTCGTTCTCGATGGTGTCGAGGACGGCGAGCCCGGCGGCGCAGGCGACGGGGTTGCCGCCGAACGTCGTGCCGTGCTGGCCGGGCTGGAGCAGGTCGGCCGCGCGCCCGAAGGCGACGGTGGCGCCCAGCGGCAGCCCGCCGCCGAGCTGCTTGGCCAGGGTGACGATGTCGGGCAGCACGCCCTCGTGGGCCTGGTACTCGAACCAGTGCCCGGTCCGGCCGATGCCGGTCTGCACCTCGTCGAGGACCAGGAGGGCCCCGTTGGCGGCGGTGATCGCCCGGGCGGCCTTGAGGTAGCCGGCCGGCGGGACGACCACGCCCAGCTCGCCCTGGATCGGCTCCAGGATGACGAGCGCGGTCTCCTCGGTGACCGCGGCGGCCAGGGCCTGCGCGTCGCCGAACGGCACGTGGGTGACGTCACCGGGCAGCGGCAGGAACGGCTCCCGCTTGCCGGGCTGGCCGGTCAGCGCCAGGGCGCCCATGGTCCGGCCGTGGAAGGCGCCCTCGGTGGCCACGATGTGGGTCCGGCCGGTCAGCCGGCCGATCTTGAAGGCGGCCTCGTTGGCCTCGGCGCCGGAGTTGCAGAAGAAGACCTTGCCGTCCCGGCCGAAGAGGCGCAGCAGCCGCTCGGCGAGGGCGACGGTCGGCTCGGCCATGAAGAAGTTGGAGATGTGGCCGAGGGAGCCGATCTGCCGGGTCACGGCCTCCACCACCGCCGGGTGGGCGTGGCCGAGGGCGTTGGTGGCGATGCCGCCGACGAAGTCGAGGTAGGGGTTGCCGTCGGCGTCCCAGACCCGGGTGCCCTCGCCGCGGGCCAGGGGCAGCAGCGGGGTGCCGTAGTTGTTCATGAGCGCGCCCTGCCACCGCTCGGCGTACTCCTGCTGGGCGGTCATACGGCATCCCCCTGTTGCTCGTCGGGCACGACCATCGTGCCGATTCCCTCGTCGGTGAAGATCTCCAGCAGGATCGAGTGCTGGACCCGGCCGTCGATGACGCGGGCGGTGGTGACGCCGTTGCGCACGGCGTGCAGGCAGCCCTCCATCTTCGGCACCATGCCGGAGGACAGGTCCGGCAGCAGCCGCTCCAGCTCGGAGGCGGTGAGGCGGCTGATCACCTCGTCGCTGTTCGGCCAGTCCTCGTAGAGGCCCTCGACGTCCGTGAGGACCATGAGGGTTTCGGCGCCCAGTGCAGCAGCGAGTGCCGCAGCCGCCGTATCAGCATTGACGTTGTAGACATGTCCGTCGTCCTGGGAGCGGGCGATGGAGGACACGACCGGGATGCGGCCGTCGGCGAGCAGGGCCTCGATCGCGCCCGTGTCGATCGCGGTGATCTCGCCGACCCGCCCGATGTCGACGAGTTCGCCGTCGATCTCGGGCTGGTGCCTGGTGGCGGTGATGGTGTGCGCGTCCTCGCCCGTCAGGCCGACGGCGAGCGGCCCGTGCTGGTTGAGCAGCCCGACCAGCTCGCGCTGCACCTGGCCGGCCAGCACCATCCGGACGACGTCCATGGCGTCCTCGGTGGTCACCCTGAGGCCCGCCTTGAACTCGCTGACGATGCCGTGCTTGTCGAGGGCGGCGCTGATCTGCGGTCCGCCGCCGTGCACGACGACCGGCTTGAGGCCGGCGTGGTGCAGGAAGACGACGTCCTGGGCGAAGGCGGCCTTGAGGTCCTCGTCGATCATGGCGTTGCCGCCGAACTTGATGACGACCGTCTTGCCGTTGTGCCGGACCAGCCAGGGCAGCGCCTCGATGAGGATCTGGGCCTTGGGGAGCGCGGTGTGTTTGCGCGTCGGAGTGCTCATGAGGAGTAGGCGCTGTTCTCGTGGACGTAGTCGGCGGTGAGGTCGTTGGTCCAGATGGTGGCCGTCTCGGACCCGGCGGCGAGGTCGGCGACGATGTGCACCTCGCGGTAGCGCATGTCGACCTTCTCGCGGTCCTCGCCGACGCCGCCGTTCTTGCAGACCCAGACGCCGTTGATGGCGACGTTGAGCCGGTCCGGCTCGAAGGCGGCACTGGTCGTGCCGATGGCGGAGAGCACCCGGCCCCAGTTGGGGTCCTCGCCGTGGATGGCGCACTTGAGGAGGTTGTTGCGGGCGATGGAGCGGCCCACCTCGACGGCGTCGTCCTCGGTCGCGGCGTTGATCACCTCGACCTTGATGTCCTTGCTGGCGCCCTCGGCGTCCCGGATGAGCTGCTGGCCGAGGTCGTCGCAGACCTGGCGTACGGCCTCGGCGAACTCCTCGTGGGCGGGGGTGACGCCCGACGAGCCCGAGGCGAGCAGGAGCACGGTGTCGTTGGTGGACATGCAGCCGTCGGAGTCGACGCGGTCGAAGGTCGTGCGGGTGGCCGCGCGCAGGGCCTTGTCGAGTACGTCGTCGTCCAGGTCCGCGTCGGTGGTGAGGACGACGAGCATGGTGGCGAGGCCGGGGGCGAGCATGCCCGCGCCCTTGGCCATGCCGCCGACGGTCCAGCCGTCCTTCGTCACGACGGACGTCTTGTGGACGGTGTCGGTGGTCTTGATGGCGATGGCGGCCTTCTCGCCGCCGTGCTCGCTCAGCGCCTCGGCGGCCTGCTCGACACCCGGGAGCAGCTTGTCCATCGGCAGCAGGACGCCGATGAGGCCGGTCGAGCAGACGGCGACCTCGATGGCGCCCCGCCCGAGGACCTCGGCGACCTTCTCGGCCGTCGCGTGCGTGTCCTGGAAGCCCTTCGGCCCGGTGCAGGCGTTGGCTCCGCCGGAGTTGAGGACGACGGCGGACACCTGGCCGCTCTTGAGGACCTGCTCGGACCACAGCACCGGGGCGGCCTTCACGCGGTTGGAGGTGAAGACGCCGGCGGCGGCGCGGCGGGGGCCGTTGTTGACCACGAGGGCCAGGTCCGGGTTGCCGTTCTCCTTGATCCCGGCGGCGATGCCCGCCGCCGTGAATCCCTTCGCTGCCGTCACGCTCACGGCGCAACTCCGATCGTCGTCAGTCCGGTGGTCTCGTCGAGACCCAGGGCGATGTTCATGCTCTGGACGGCACCGCCCGCGGTGCCCTTGGTGAGGTTGTCGATGGCGCTGATCACGATGATCCGTCCGGCGGTCTCGTCGTACGCGACCTGCACCTGAACGGCGTTCGAACCGTAGACGGACGCCGTGGCGGGCCACTGCCCCTCGGGGAGCAGGTGCACGAAGGGCTCGTCGGCGTAGGCCTTCTCGTAGGCGGCGCGCAGGGACTCGCCGGTGACGCCGTCGGCCGCCTCAGCACTGCACGTGGCGAGGATGCCGCGGGGCATCGGCGCCAGGGTCGGCGTGAAGGACACGGTGACCGGCTGCCCGGCGGCCGCGCTGAGGTTCTGGGTGATCTCGGGCGTGTGCCGGTGCCCGCCGCCGACGCCGTAGGGGGACATCGACCCCATGACCTCGCTGCCCAGCAGGTGGGGCTTGGGCGCCTTGCCCGCGCCGGACGTGCCGGAGGCCGCGACGATCACGGCCTCGGGCCCGGCCAGCCCGGCGGCGTAGGCCGGGAAGAGGGCCAGGGTGACGGCGGTCGGGTAGCAACCGGGTACCGCGATGCGCTTGGACCCCTCCAGCGCAGCGCGGGCACCCGGCAGTTCGGGGAGGCCGTAGGGCCAGGTTCCGGCGTGGGGCGAGCCGTAGAACTTCTCCCAGGCGGCGGCGTCGGTGAGCCGGAAGTCGGCGCCCATGTCGATCACCAGCGCGTCGGGCCCGAGCCGCTCGGCGACGGCGGCGGACTGCCCGTGCGGCAGCGCGAGGAAGACGACGTCGTGGCCGGCGAGGACCTCGGGGGTGGTCTCCTGGAGCACGCGGCCGGCCAGGGGCAGCAGGTGCGGCTGGAGCGCACCGAGCTTCTGCCCGGCGTTGGAGTTGCCGGTCAGGGCGCCGATCTCGACCTCGGGGTGGGCCAGGAGCAGACGCAGCAGTTCCCCGCCCGCGTATCCACTCGCTCCGGCCACTGCCGCACGTACCGCCATGGAATCCTCCTCCTCAGAGGGCATGACTATACGTTTCGCTGCACGTTTATGCAATCTGTTCGGTGACTCGCGCGCGAGTGGGCCGCTGCCCGGAGGACAGCGGCCCACGAGGAGAGACGGGTGCTACCTCTGCTTGATCCTCAGGAACGTGACGGAGTTCGCCGGGAACGTGTAGGTGAACTTCCCGGCCACACCCCGGAAGGTGGACGTCACCGGAGTCACCGGCGTGTCCGTCTCCGTGTTCACCGCGTCCTGGTCGGCGGCCAGTGTGGTCACGCGGGCGGTGGAGGCGACCTTCGCGCCGCCCAGGTCGACGGACGTGCGGGCCTCGGCGGACTGGGCGTTGACGACCTTGACGATCAGGTCCCCGGTCTTCGCGTCCTTGGTGACGACCTGGCGGAACGGCTCGGCCGGCTTGTCGTCCTTGAAGCTGCCCCATTCCTTGCCGTCGAGGAACAGGGTGACCTGGCGGCCGCGGACCTTGATGTCGATGTCGTAGGCCCGGCCCGTCTCGATCGACCCGGCCTTCGTCATCAGCGTGCCCTTGCCGCCGTCCACGGCCTGCTCGATCGCGGACTGGGTGTTGTTCCAGCCGCCCAGGTTCCACCAGTAGTAGTTGCCGGTGTCCTTGACGCCGAAGGCGACGAGGAAGCCCTCCTTGCCGGACTTCTTGGTGGCCTTCACATGCAGGTCGTAGTCGTGCCAGGCCGGGTCGCCCGCGGTGACCATGGTGTTCTCGGCGGCGGCGTCGGTCTGGACGTACTGCCCGTCCTGGATGCTCCAGCTGCCGGCGCCGGTGTGCTTCCACTTCGAGGCGTCACCGGAGAAGTCGTCGCTCAGCAGGGTCGAGCCGTCCGCCGAGGTGACCTTCACGTCGTCGTACGCGGCACTGGTCGCCCACGTCGACAGGCCGACGGCGCCGGTGATGGGGCCGCTGACGTTCGGCGTGGTGGTGGCCTTCGACGGGACCACGCGGTCGCCGACGTTGGTCATGAACAGCTTCTGGACCTCGTAGTTGGCCGAGTTCCAGGAGGCCCGGTTGTTGAACCAGATCATGTCCGGCCGCCACTGCACGTAGTCCTCGTTGGCGAGCAGCGGGGCGTACGAGGCGAGCTTGACGATGTCCGCGTTGCGCTCCAGGCCGGTCATGTACGCGGCTTCGGCGAGGCCGTTCTTCCAGGCGTTGCCCTGGGAGGCGTACTCACCGAGGAAGACCTTGGGGCCCTTGCGGTCGTAGGAGTCGTAGCGGTCGTTGTTCTGCAGGAACCAGTTCGGGCTGTTGTAGTAGTGCTCGTCGACCATGTCGACCTTGCCCTCGCGGTTGAGCTGCCAGGCGGTGTCGAAGGTCGTGCCGGCGTCGTCCGGGCCCGAGTTGGAGATGACGGTGATGTCCGGGTACTTCGCCTTGATGGCGGCCCGGAACTGCTCGAAGCGGGCGAAGAACTCGCGCGGGAGGTTCTCCTCGTTGCCGACCCCGATGTGGGTCAGATGGAAGGGCTTGGGGTGGCCCATCTGGGCACGCACCTTGCCCCACGTGGAGGTCGCCGGGCCGTTGGCGAACTCGATGAGGTCGAGGGTGTCCTGGATGTGCCGCTTGAGCAGGGCGTCGTCGTCGGTGGCCTTGTTCTGGCCGCAGCCGGTCACCAGGGCGGGGACGACGGGCAGCGGCATGGCGCCGATGTCCTCGGAGAAACGGAAGTACTCGTAGTAACCGAGGCCGTAACTCTGGTTGTAGCCCCAGAAGTTGGCGTTCGTGGCGCGCTGCTCTACGGGTCCGATGGTGTCCTTCCACTGGTAGCTGCGCTTGCGCTGCCAGCCAGAGGCCTCGCTGTAGTCCTCCATGGAGCCGGTGTTGACCAGGCAGCCGCCGGGGAAGCGCACGAAGCCCGGCTTCAGGGCGGCGATCTTCTCGGCGAGGTCCTTGCGCAGGCCGTTCGGCTGGTTCTTGTAGGTGTCGCGCGGGAAGAGCGAGATCTCGTCGAGCGCGACGGCGTTCGTCGCGGCGACGGCGAGCCGGCCGCGGTTGCTCGTGCGGGTGGCGGTGAAGGTGGCCTTGTACTTGGCCCAGCCGCCCTTCGCGGCGACCTGGCGGGCGGTGGCCAGGCTGCCCGCGGCGTCCTTCAGCGAGACGGTGAGCGTGCTGCCGCTCTCGGCGCGGGCCCACACGGAGAAGTCGTACTTCTTGCCCTGCTCGACCCGGATGCCGGTGTTGTAGCCGGCGTTGGTGACGGACGAACCGGCGCCCAGGGAGAGGTAGTTGCGGTTGCGCTCGTTGAGCCGGCCCGAGTCGTTGACGACCTGGGCCGTGCCGCCGACCGTCCAGGACGTGAGGGGCGTGTAGGAGCCGTTGTCGGCGGTGGAGTACTCGAAGGAGCGGTTCTGCACGAGTTCGGCGTACAGACCGCCGTCGGCGGCCCGGTTGATGTCCTCGAAGAAGACGCCGTACATCGTGTCGTCGATCTTCGCGCCCTGGGCGGACGGGTCCACGGTGATCGCGTAGTCGGTGACGTCCTCGGCGTGCGCGGGGGCCGGTACGAGGGCTGCCGCCGTCAGGAGTGCGGTGGCCGTGAGACCCAGTCTCCATCGGGTGCGGGCGGTGCGTGGCATGGATACTCCGCGGCTCTCTAGAGGAGTGTTCGAAATATCAGACATTGATCAGCACTTCGAACGGCAAGATAGGGAGGGGGCCGAGGCGCGTCAATGGGTCGCGCAGCAACGGTCGGGACGGAGAGCGGTACGGGATGGGCGAGTTCTGGCCAGTGCCGGACGTGCTGGCGTATCTGGCCGGGCGCTGGCGCGTGACGCGGTCGGTGCGGGATCTCGCGAGCGGCGCGGAGGGCGAGTTCACCGGCGGCACCCGCTTCGACGCGCAGGAGGCCGGCGGGTTGCTGCACCACGAGTCCGGCACCTTCGTCTGGCAGGGCGTCGCCCGGCCCGCCGAGCGGACGCTGCGGTTCCTGCCCGGCCCGGGCGGCACGGCGGACGTGCGGTTCGCGGACGGGCGGCCCTTCCACGACCTGGACCTGTCGTCCGGCCGGCACATCGCCGACCACCCCTGTGCGGCGGACCTCTACCGCGGCGAGTTCACGGTGATCGACGCGGACCGCTGGCGAACGGTGTGGCGCGTGCGCGGCCCCGCCAAGGACCTGGTGCTGGCCACCGACTACGTACGCGAGGGCTGAGCGGAGGAACCGTCGAACCGCAGGTTCCAGCGCCCCGCGCGGCCCGTCACCGAGGTCGTCGACAACGGGCGGACGTCGATGTTCCAGTACGTCGAGGGCGGCGCCTTCAGGACGTACACCAGCGCGGCCCGGATCACGGACGGCTCGGCCACCGCCACCACCCGGCAGCCGTCCTCCACGGGCCGGGTGTCGAGCCAGCCGCCGACCCGGGCGATGAAGTCCGTTAGCGACTCACCGCCGTGCGGTGTGGCCAGTGGGTCGGCGAGCCAGGCGTCCACGGCCGCGGGCTCCCGGGCCATCGCCTCGCCCAGGGTCAGCCCGCGCCACCGGCCCATGTCGCAGTCGCGCAGGCCGAGCTGCACCAGCGGCGCGTACCCGAGCCCCTCCCCCGTCGCCCGGCTGCGCGGGGCCGGCGAGCAGTAGCGCAGCTCCGCGGCGGCGAGCGGCAGCAGCTCGTGGGCGACGCGCTCCACCTCGCCCCAGCCGGCCTGGTCCAGCGGCCGGTCGTCCTCGAAACGCTCGGCGAGCAGCGGTGCGCTGCGCGCGGCGGCGACGAACGTGACCCTCAGTGGCATGCGGTGATGGTCTGTGCAGCAAGTGCGCAGGTCAAGAGGTGTTACCTGGGAGTTACCCAGGGTGGGTCGCGCCTCACCGCTCGAATATGAGCGCCATCCAGTCCTCGGGGCGCTCCAGCGCGGCGAATCCGTGTTTCGCGTAGACCCCGTGGGCGTCGAGCGTGGCGAGCAGGACCCGCCGCACCCCGTACCCCCGCAGCTCCTCCCGTACGGCCGCCACGAGGGCGGTGCCGACTCCCTTGCCGCGCACCGACGGGTCGACGTACACGTCGCACAGCCACGCGAAGGTCGCCCGGTCCGTGATGACGCGGGCGTACGCCACCTGCTCCCCCGACGCCCTGTCGTACACACCGAAGTTGAGCGAGCCCTCGATCGCCCGGTCCTGCGTCTCGCGGGGGCGGCCCAGCGCCCAGTACGCGTCGGTGGACAGCCAGCGGTGGACGCGCTCGGCGTCGACGCGGGCGGGGTCGGTGGAGATCTCGTAGCCCTCGGGCAGGCTCGGCGCGGCGCTCATGGAGGGATGCTCCCAGGCCGTCCTCGGGCGCGTCGAGCGGTTATCGCCGCACCTCGTCGCAGGCCGTCCGCAGCCGTCGTACCCCCTCCGTGATCTCCCCGGTGCCCGCGACCGCGGCGAAGCTCAGCCGGACGTGGGCGGCCGGCGGCTCGGCGCTGAAGTAGGGGCGGCCGGGGGTGATCGCGACGCCGGCGCGCAGGGCGGCGGCCACCAGGGCCGCCTCGTCGGTGCCGTCGGGCAGGCGCGGCCACAGGTGGTAGCCGCCGGACGGGATGTGCGGCAGCGCCAGGTCCGGCAGGTGCAGCGCGAGCGCGGCGGTCATCGCGTCCCGGCGCGCCTTCAGCTCCGCGGCGACGGCCCGCAGATGGCGCGGCCAGGCGGGCGAGCCGACGAGTTCGAGCGCGGCCTCCTGCAACGGCCGGGGCACGAAGAAGGTGTCGACGACCTGGATGGCGCGCAGCCGCTCCAGCACCGGGCCGCGCGCGGCGAGGGCGCTGACCCGGAAGCTGGGCGAGGTCGCCTTGGTCAGCGAGGAGACGTGGACGACGACACCGTCGGGGTCGTCGGCGGCCAGCGGACGCGGCAGCGGCCCCGCGTCCTCGTGCACGAGCCGTCGTACGAAGTCGTCCTCGACGACGAACGCCCCGGCCTGGCGGGCGATGCGCAGCACCTCGGCGCGCCGCCCGGGCGCGAGCACGGCGCCGGTGGGGTTCTGGAAGAGCGGCTGGCAGACGAAGGCCGGGGCGCCGGTGGCCCGGAACGCGTCGGCGAGCAGCTCCGGCCGCACACCATCGGCGTCCACCGGGACGGGCACCGGGCGCAGGCCCGCGGCCCGGGCGATGGCGAGCATGCCGGGGTAGGTCGGGGACTCGACCAGGACGGGGGCGCCGGGCGGGGCGAGGGCGCGCAGGGCGGTGGTGAGCGCGGACTGTCCGCCCGCGGTGACCAGCACCTCGGCGGCGGTGACGGCGCCGCCGATGCTCCGCGCGAACCATTCGCGCAGCTCGGGCAGCCCCTCCATGGGCGGACGCCCCCAGGCGCCCGGGCGGCGCCCGGCCCGCGACAGCGCGGCGGCCATCGCCCGCTCGGGCTGGAGCGACGGGTGCAGATAGCCGCCGTTGAGCTCGATCACGCCGGGCGGCGGGGCGGCCAGTGACACCAGCACCCCGGAGGCGTCCACCGAACGCGGTACGAGGTCCGCGGCGCCGTCCGCGCTGAGCGCGACCTCCTGCCAGGAGGTGTCCCCGGCGGGGTCCGGTGCCGTCCGCGGCTGTGCGCGGAAGGCGCCCGCGCCGGGGCGGGTGACGACCAGTCCCTCGGCGGCGAGCTGCGCGAGGGCCCGCGAGACGGTCACGGGACTCACCCGGAACCGCTCGACGAGGGCCCGGCTCGACGGCAGCTTTTCACCCGGAGAGTAGCGGTCGAGCTCCCGCCGCAGCCGTTCCGCCAGTTCACCCACACTGCTACGCTCTTGCATGAGAGCACAGAGTAGCGCTACTACCGCACCCCCGATAGCAGTCGCCACCCCGGGCAGGGACCGCCCCGGCTTCGGCACCCTCCAGGCCGCGCTCGGCGTCGTCGCCTTCTCCCTCACGTTCCCGGCCACCGCCTGGGGGCTGGAGGGCTTCGGGCCCTGGTCGCTGGTCGCCGTGCGCAGCGTCCTGGCCGCGGTGATCGCGGGCGGTGCCCTGCTCGTGCTGCGCGTGCCGGTGCCCGCCCGCCGTCACTGGCCGGGCCTCGCGGTCGTCGCGGCCGGTGTCGTCCTCGGCTTCCCGCTGCTGACCACGCTCGCGCTGGAGACCTCGACCACCGCGCACGCCGCCGTCGTGGTCGGCCTGCTCCCCTTGACCACCGCGCTCTGCTCCGCCCTGCGCGTCGGCGCCCGGCCCTCGCGGACCTTCTGGATCGCGGCCCTCGCGGGCGCGGCGGCCGTGCTGGCCTTCACCGCGCAGCAGAGCGGCGGTGCCCTGACCACGGCCGACCTGTACCTCTTCGCGGCGCTGCTGGTGTGCGCGGCCGGCTACACCGAGGGCGGCCGGCTGGCCAGGGTCATGCCGGGCTGGCACGTCATCGGCTGGGCGCTGGTGCTGTGCCTGCCGCTGACCGTGCCCGTGGCCGGGTTCGCCCTGGCGCAGGAACCCGTGCGGCTCACCGCGCACAGCGTCACCGGACTGCTCTGGGTCGCCGCGGGCTCGCAGTTCCTCGGGCTGGTCGTCTGGTACCGGGGCATGGCGGCCATCGGCATCCCGAAGGCCAGCCAGTTGCAGCTGGCCCAGCCCCTGCTCACACTGGTGTGGTCGGTGCTGCTGCTGGGCGAGCACCTGGCGGTGGCCGCCCCGCTGACGGCCGCCGCGGTGCTGGTCTGCATCGCCGTCACACAACGGGCGCGCGGCTGAGCAGGCGGCGTACGGCCCCTGCCGATCCGCGTCCCCCGCCGTAGACTCAAGGCCACGGACCGCTGCTCCGCACCTCGTGAGGAGGCCCCAGATGCGCGCAACCGTGGGCGACCAGCTTGTCCAGCACGGCAGGGTGGTCGGTCAGCACGACAAGGTCGGCGAGATCGTCGAAGTGCTGGGCGCGGAGGGCAACCCGCCGTACCGCGTCCGTTTCGAGGACGGGCACGAGGGTGTGTGCTCGCCGGGACCCGACACCGAGATCCGCCACCGGGAGACGACCACCGGGCCGTGATTCAGCGCGGGGGGTTCGCCGGTTGCCCGTAGTGGTCGGCGACCACCCTCGCCATCGCCCCGATCCGATCGGCCGCCACTTCCCTGGCGGCGAAGAAGACGTGCCCGCGCACCTGCGCGTGCTTCCCGGCGAGCGTCAGGTGCCGGGACAGCTCGGCCGGGTCCTGCCAGGCCGCGGGCTGCGCGGGGTCACCGGCCTTGTACAGCGCCTCCCCCACGTAGAGCTGCGTGGAGGTGCCGCGCGCGACCTCCGCCCACCAGGGCAGGAGTTTCGCGTAGTCGGCGGCGGCGAAGCCGATGTTCCAGTAGAGCTGCGGGACGATGTAGTCGATCCAGCTCTCGCGCACCCACTTCCGCGTGTCCGCGTGCAGGTCGTCGTACGTCTGCACGCCCGCCCGCGTGTCCGAGCCGAGCGGGTCGGTCGCGGCGTTGCGCCACACGCCGAAGGGGCTGATGCCGAAGCGGGCACCCGGCCGGACCTCCTTGATGCGGGCCGCCGTCTCCCGCACCAGCCGGTCGATGTTGTCCCGCCGCCAGGCGGCCCGGTCCGGGAAGCCGGAGCCGTGCTCCTCGTAGGCCGCGTCGTCGTCGAAGCTCTGGCCCGCCACGGGGTAGGGGTAGAAGTAGTCGTCGAAGTGGACGCCGTCGACGGGGTACTTCGCCACCGCGTCGAGCATCGCGTCCTGCACGAACGCCCGGACCTCGGGCAGCCCGGGGTTGTAGTAGAGCTTCCCGCCGTACGCCACCACCCACTCGGGGTTCTTCCGGGCGGGGTGCGAGGCGGCGAGCCGGGTCGGGTCGGTGTGGGCGGCGACCCGGTACGGATTGAACCAGGCGTGCAGGTGCAGGCCACGGGCATGGGCCTCCTCGACGGCCGTGCCCAGCGGGTCCCAGCCCGGGTCCTTGCCCTGGGTGCCGGTGAGGACCTGCGACCACGGCTCGTACGGGGAGGGCCACAGGGCGTCCGCCGCGGGCCTGACCTGGAAGAACACGGTGTTGAGCCGGCTGCGGACGGCCGTGTCGAGGTGGGTGAGGAGTTCGGAGCGCTGCTGCGCCGCGGTCAGCCCCGGCTTCGAGGGCCAGTCCCGGTTGGCCACGGTCGCGAGCCAGACGCCCCGCATCTGCGCGACCGGCGCCCCGCCCCGGTGCCCGGAGGCGGCCGACGCCGGAGGCATCATCGTGAAAGCCGACAGCGCCGCCACCGCGAACGCCCTGCGTGAGACTCGTCCCATCCGCATGCCCCAAAAAGCCGCGGATCCGCCCGGTCGCGGATCGCTCCGGGCCCAGCATGCCCGACGCGGACCCGACCCCCGCGATCGATCATCGATACTTGGGAGTAACGTGCACGAACGGAGCAGGCACCGGGATCCGGCGGACCTGCCCGGTCGTGGATCAGCAGCGAAAGGGACGATGTGACGGACATCCCAGCGGGAGACATTGCACGCGTCGGAGTCGTGGGCTGCGGTCAGATGGGCGCGGGGATCGCCGAGGTGTGCGCCCGGGCCGGCCTGGACGTCATGGTCGCCGAGACCACCGGCGAAGCCCTGGAGATCGGCCGCACCCGGCTGTTCAACTCCCTGGCCAAGGCCACCGAGCGCGGCAAGATCACCGAGGAGGAGCTCGAGGCCACGCAGGCCCGGCTGAGCTTCACCACGGACCTCGGCGAGTTCGCCGACCGTGACCTGGTGATCGAGGCCGTCGTCGAGAACGAGCAGGTCAAGACCGAGATCTTCCAGGTGCTCGACCAGGTCGTGACCCGGCCGGACGCGATCCTGGCCTCCAACACCTCCTCCATCCCGCTGGTGAAGCTGGCGGTGGCGACCGCGCGGCCCGACCAGGTCATCGGCATCCACTTCTTCAACCCGGCCCCGGTGCAGAAGCTCGTGGAGCTGATCCCGGCGCTCACCACGTCCGAGGGCACGATCAGCCGCGCCCAGCTGTTCACGGAGAAGCTGCTGGGCAAGCACGCGATCCGCGCCCAGGACCGCTCCGGTTTCGTGGTCAACGCGCTGCTGATCCCGTACCTGCTCTCCGCGATCCGCATGTTCGAGACCGGCATCGCCAGCCGCGAGGACATCGACAACGGCATGGAGATGGGCTGCGCCCACCCGATGGGCCCGCTGAAGCTGTCCGACCTGATCGGTTTGGACACGGTCGCCTCGGTCGCGCAGTCGATGTACGAGGAGTACAAGGAGCCCCTGTACGCCGCTCCCCCGCTGCTCCAGCGCATGGTCGACGCGGGCCGCCTGGGCCGCAAGACGGGCTCGGGCTTCTACACGTACGGCTGACCGCCCGGGTCGCACCCCGCCTCAGCGCCGCCGCTCCTCCGGCCACGGCCGGAACCGGCGGCGCCCCCATTCCGCCGCCCGCTCGTTGAGCCGGCGGCGCAGCCATCCCATCCACAGGGCGAGCGGAGTGGCCACGAGAGCGACGAGCAGCGCCGTGCCCCATCCCATGCCGCCGGAGGCGTACCGGAACACCACGGCCAGCAGCGCGTAGAGCGCCAGCGCGTACGCCGCGTTCTTCTGCCCCTTCGTCATGCGGCCCGAGTACCCCCGCAGGCCGGTTACGGTGGGTCAGGTTTCGGCCAACCGGCGGGCCCGGCACCGGATCGGGTGCCGGGCCCGCGGCATTCACACACCGTGTGCGCGGCGGGCTCGCATATGCCCTCCGCACACTCTCCCCAGGCGCCCACCAGGCGAGTTGACTCCTCAGCGCATGCAAGGGATGTGCAACGACTACGGAAAGGAACGGACTCGTGACCGTCGATCCCGAGCATCCGGTCGTTCATGGAGAACTCGCAGAGTTACGACGCCGCCTCGATGTGGCGTACGCCCGCGTCGAGGGCGGCCTGGCACTGCTCCGCCACCGCACCGAGGAGACCGCCAAGGAGATCGAGGAACTGAACACCCGGATCCACACGCTGGAGCACGCGCGCTGGCCGCTGCCCGCGGTCGCCGCCCTCACCGCCGTGGGTGCCCTCGTCGTCGCGATCTGGCAGGCGCTGGGACACTAGTTCAGGGCAATGTGTCCTGACCGAGCCTGAGATGGTGCAGCAGAAGTAACGCGGCCGCCATGTTGGCGGCCGGGACCTCCCCGCGGGCGACCATGTCGGGGACGAGCTTGAGGGGCACCCACTCCCGGCGGTCCGACTCGAAGTCGTCCACGGGGTGCCCGACGTACTCGCCCTCGTCGGCCCAGTACACGTGGTGCCGGGCGTCGGTGAGCCCGTTGGACGGCTCCACGCTCATGAGGTGGTGCAGGGGTCCCGGCCGCCAGCCGGTCTCCTCCTCCAGTTCCCTGGCGGCCGCGCGGGCGACGTCCTCGCCGTCCTCGACCACTCCGGCCGCGAGTTCCCACCCCCAACTGTCCGTGATGAAGCGGTGCCGCCAGAGCAGCAGCACCTCGTTGGCCTCGTTCACCACCGTGGCCACGGCGACCGGCCGCAGCCGTATGAGGAAGTGGTCGAGGTGCCGGCCGTCCGGCAGTTCGACATCCGCGAGATTGACGCTGAACCAGCGGTTTGAGTACACACTTTGTTCGTTGTGTTTCGTCCACTGCACGGTTCTGCCACCTTCCGTCGAGTAAGGGGCAATATCGCAGCAGGGACGTAGGGACAGCAGGCGCACAGGAGGCGGCTCGGGATCAGGCGGACGCCGCCGTTCCCGTCTACAACGGTACGCGCAGTGCTCCGTCGATGAGTTCGGCGGCCTCGGCCGTGCCCGCGCACCCGCTGCGCACGAGGTGCTCGCGCACCGCGCGCAGCCGGTCGCGCAACCGCTGGGACTCCATGCCACGGGCCTGCTCGGCCATCTGCACGGCGATGGCGACCGCCTTGTCGGCGTTGCCCTGCCGCAGCTCGATGGTGCTGAGCATCGCGAGCCGGTGCACACGCCCCCGGTCGTGCGCCGGGTTGTCGACGGCGGCCGCGGCATGTTCGCCGGCGGCCGCGATCTCCCCGAGGCTGAGCAGCGCCTCGGCCACCTGGACGTTGACCAGACCCGGCTGGACATAGCCGGTCTCGTCGGGTTCGTAGCCGCGCCGGATGCGCTCGGCGGCCTGCTCGGCCCGGCGGATGCAGGACAGGGCGCTGCTGCCGTCGCCGAGATGCGCGTACGCCTTGGCCTGCATCGCATAGAGGTCGGAGGCGAGCGCCGGGGTGATGTGCTTGCCGGCGGCCCGCAGCGCGGCCTCCGCGAAGGCCACGGCCTGCCGGTACTCCCGCATGAACAGCGACTGGTTGACCAGCAGGGCGATGACGTACGCCCCGAGCCCCCGGTCGCCGCTGGCCTTGGCCAGGCGCAGCGCCTGGTGGAAGTAGCGCTGGGCGAGCCCGTGGGCGTCGGAGTCGTAGGCGCAGATGCCGGCGACCGCCACCAGCCCGCCGGTGGCCCGGTGCAGCTGGCGACCGGTCTCGTCGGTGTAGCTGCCGCGCAGCAGCGGGGCGGCCTCGGCGTTGAGGAAGCCGACGATCCGGGCGCGCGTCGCGATGCCCCCGGCCTTGCGGTACATCTGCTCGTAGTGGGTGCGGGCGGCCCGCAGCATCTCCAGGTCGCCCGGGGTGACGCGGTGTCTGCCGCCGCGGGAGACGTCGACGTCCTCGGGCGGGTTCTCCCACTCCCACACCGGCATGACGGCGGGCGTGCCGGTGAGCGCGGGGGCGCCCAGGATGTGCGGGCGCTGCTGCTGGTCGGAGCGCCACAGGGCGGTGGCCCGTTCGACGAACCCGGAGAGCGAGCCGGTGTGCGGTGCGGCCGGCTCGCCGGGCACGCCGAGGCCGATGTCGTCGAGGGTGACGTGCCGTCGCAGCCGGGCCGCGAGCACCTCGCAGATCAGGTCGGGCACTTGCCCCCGGGGGCGCTGCCCTTTCAACCACCGGGCGACGGCGGTGTGTTCGTACCGCAGGGACAGGCCTCGCGCCCGTCCCGCCTGATTGACGTGTGCGGCCAGCCCCGCGTGCGAGATCCCCGCCTCGTCCAGGATCGCGTCGAGCAGAGTGTTGGGCTGCATGTGGGCCCCCCGGGTGGCTCGGTGCGGCCAGGTTAGTGGTTCCGGGTTCACACGGGGTGTGAACGGAGTGCCCGAATCCGCACTGTGCGCGCGCTGTCGCTCTGTGTCGCCGGCCGGTTGACTGAAATGCCTCGCAAGAGGCCGGCCGGGCCGCCGGCTCCCCCTCGTACAGTGCGGCGGCCCGTCCCCGCCGTCCGCCCGGCCGCCTGCCCGACACTCCGTGGCGGGGCGGACGGCTCGGCCGGGCGCGTCATCGCCGGTGGGTCAGGTGTACGTCGTCGGCTGCGGGTGCGTCGTGGCTGGTCGCGCAGTTCCCCGCGCCCCTGAGGCGCGTACAGCGGGTGTTCGTGAAGACCATCAGGGCGATGTCGTCCGCAGGTGCGCCCCGGGTGTGGTGCCGGAGGGCAGCGCACACACAGTCCAGAACCGTCTGCGAGGAGAACGGCTGGTCCCGTACCGCACGCGTCAGGACGTCCGGCAGGGGAAAGAACCGGCCACGGGCGTCCCTCGCGTCCTGGGCGCCGTCCGTGTAGAGGAACAGCGCGTCGCCGTGCTTCAGGTACCCCAGGCTCACGGCGGACAGCTCGGTCGGCAGCGGGAACAGACCCAGTGGCGGGTACGGATCGGCCGGGGCGAGCTGGTCGGCGCCCGTGCCGCTCAGCCGGTACGGCCACGGGTGCCCGCAGTTCAGCGCGAGCAGCTCGCCGTCGGGCCGGATCTCCACGAGCAGCAGGGTCACGAACTCCTCGGTGGCGCCGGCCGGATGCTCCTGGCGCAGATGCCGGTCCAGGGCGCGTTCCAGCCGGCGCAGCACCGCGCCGAGGCCCTGCTCGTCGTGCGCGGCCTCGCGGAAGCAGCCGAGCACGGCGGCGACGGTCCCGAAGGCACCGATGCCGTGCCCGCGTACGTCACCCATCACGGACCGCACGCCGTACTCGGTGGCGACGACCTCGTACAGGTCGCCGCCGACCGCGGCCCCGCGCTCCGCCGTCACCTGGGCGGCGGCGACGTCCAGTCCGTCGACCCGCGCGGGCAGCGGCCGCAGCAGCGCGTCCTGCGCGGCACCCGCGACCCGGCGCAGCTGACGCAGCTCCCGCAGCAGCGTCTGCCGCACATGGAGGACGAGCCCGGTCCCGACCGCGAAGAACACGGCGCTGGTGACGAGCCGCGCCTCCAGGTGGGTCTCCTGGGCGAGCGGACAGGCGAGCTTGTACGTGACGGCCGCCGCGCCCCACACCGTCGGCAGTCCGAGGCTGCGCACCCGGCCCTTGATGCGGATCATGCCGATGGCCCCCCAATAGGCCCTGACACACAGAATCGGACCGGCCCAGAAAGGCCGGTCCGATTCTGTTGGACAGTTCACCCGAAAAGGCAGGATCACCCACCATTACCACTCGAACGAGTGAGGTGACTCGCCCTCAAGGGGCGCGGGGAACTGTGCGACCAGCCACGACCAACCCGCAGCCGAAGTCACCGCACAGCCCCCACCGCGCTAACTCCGCAACTCGGCCCCCACCCGCTCACCGGCGAGAGCGACGGCCGCGTCCCGAGCCGCCGACGCCTCGTCCACGGTCAGCGTCCGATCGGCCGCCCGGAACCGCAGCGCGTACGCGAGCGACTTCCGTCCCTCGCCCAACTGCTCGGCGTTCTCGTACACGTCGAACAGCCGAATGGACTCCAGCAGCTCACCGGCCCCCTCGCGCAGGGCCTCCTCGACCTCCGCCGCCGGAACAACGGCGTCGACGACCAGGGCGACATCCTGCGTGGCCACGGGGAACGTGGAGATCCGCGGCGCCGCCACCGTGGTGTCCCCGGCGGTCTCCACCGCGTCCAGGTCGAGCTCCATCGCGCAGGTCCGCGCGGGCAGCCCGAGCGCCTTCACGACGCGGGGATGCAGCTCACCGGCGTGGCCCACGACCCGCTCGGCACCGTCGACGGCGACGACCAGTTCGGCGCACCGCCCCGGGTGCCACGGCCCGTACTGCCCCTTGCGGATCACCAGCTCGGCACCGGCCTCACGGGCGACGGACCGCGCCGCCTCGACCGCGTCGGCCCAGTCCGCCGGACGGCCCTTGCCCCACCAGCCGGCCTGCTCGCGCGCACCGGCGAGGACGACGGCGACGTGCCGCGGCTGCTCGGGCAGCGCGGCGTTCAGCTCGGCGAGTTCCTCGTCGGTGGGGCGGCGGTCGACGGGGAGCACGGCGGCGACGCGCCGCTCCTCGCGCGGCCGGAAGACCAGGCCGGTCTCGAACAGCGCGAGGTCGTGCGAGCCCCGGCCGTCGTTGCGGCGCAGCGCGGCGAGCAGGCCCGGCAGCAGCGTCGTGCGCAGCGCGGGCTCCTCGTCGCTCAGCGGGTTGCTGAGCTTCACGACGCGGCGGGCCGGGTCGTCCTTCTCCAGGCCGAGCTGGTCGAAGACCTGCTCGCCGATGAAGGGGTAGTTCAGCGCCTCGACGTACCCGGCGCCGGCCAGGGCGCGGCCGACGCGGCGGTGCAGCCGCTGCCGGTCCGTCAGGCCGAGGCCGGCCGGCGGCTTGGGCAGCGTGGAGGGCAGGTTCTCGTAGCCCTCCAGACGGATGACCTCTTCGGCCAGGTCGTTCGGGTCGGTGAGGTCGGGCCGCCAGGACGGCACGGTGACGATCAGCTCGTCCTGCCCGTACACGTCGCAGCCGATCTCCTGCAGCCGCCGGACGACGGTCTCGCGGCCGTAGGCGACGCCCGCGACCTTGTCCGGGTGGTCGGCCGGGATGGTGATGGTGCGCGGCGCGCCGGGCGCGATGACCTCGGTGACGCCGGCTTCGGCGGTACCGCCCGCGAGGAGGACCAGCAGGTCGACCGTGCGCTGCGCGGCAGCGGCGGCGGCCTGGGGGTCGACGCCGCGCTCGAAGCGGCGGGAGGCCTCGGAGGACAGCTTGTGCCGGCGGGCCGTGCGCGCGATCGACACCGCGTCGAAGTGGGCCGCCTCGATGACGACGTCGGCCGTGGCGTTCTCCGCGTCGTCGTGGTCGGCGATCTCCGTGTCGGCGCCGCCCATGACACCGGCGAGCCCGATCGGGCCGCGGTCGTCGGTGATCACCAGGTCCTCGGCGTCCAGCGTGCGCTCGACGCCGTCGAGGGTGGTGAGCTTCTCGCCCGGCTCGGCGCGGCGCACGCCGATGGTGCCCTGGACCAGGGAGCGGTCGTAGGCGTGGAGCGGCTGGCCGAGCTCCATCATCACGTAGTTGGTGACGTCGACAGCGAGGGAGATCGGGCGCATGCCGACCTTCTGCAGCCGGCGCTGGAGCCAGATCGGCGAGCGGGCCTCGGCGCTCAGACCGGTGACCGTGCGGGCCGTGAAGCGGTCGCAGCCGGTGGGGTCGGAGATCCGCACCGGGTGGCCGTAGGCGTTCGGGCCGGGCACGTCGATCAGGGCCGGGTCGCGCAGCGGCAGGCCGTAGGCGATGGCGGTCTCGCGGGCGACACCGCGGATGGACAGGCAGTAGCCGCGGTCAGGCGTGACGGCGATGTCGAGGACCTCGTCGACCAGCTCCAGCAGCTCGACGGCGTCCTTGCCGACCTCGGTCTCCGGGGGCAGCACGATGATGCCCTTGGTGCCGTCGTCGCCCATGTTCAGCTCGTCGCTGGAGCAGATCATGCCGCGCGACATCCGGCCGTAGGTCTTGCGCTCGGCGATCTGGAAGTCACCGGGCAGGACGGCGCCGGGCAGGGCCACGACGACCTTGTCGCCGACGGCGAAGTTGCGGGCGCCGCAGATGATCTCCTGGGGCTCGCCGGTGCCGTTGGCCTGGCCGACGTCGACGGTGCAGAAGCGGATCGGCTTCTTGAACTCCGTCAGCTCCTCGATGGTGGCCACCTGGCCCACGACCAGCGGGCCCTTGAGGTCGGCGCCGAGCTGCTCGACGGTCTCGACCTCGAGCCCGGCCGAGACGAGCTTCTCCTGGACGTCGCGGCCGGATTCCGTCGCCGGCAGGTCGACGTACTCCCGCAGCCAAGAAAGCGGGACCCGCATCAGATCTCCATCCCGAACGGCCGGGTGAACCGGACGTCACCCTCGACCATGTCTCGCATGTCCTCGACGTTGTGGCGGAACATCAGCATCCGCTCGATGCCGAACCCGAAGGCGAAGCCGCTGTACTTCTCGGGGTCGACGCCGCAGGCCGTGAGGACCCGCGGGTTGACCATGCCGCAGCCGCCGAGCTCGATCCAGCCCTCGGAGGAGCAGGTGCGGCAGGGGCGGTCGGGGTTGCCGACGGACTCGCCCTTGCAGACGTAGCAGAGCATGTCCATCTCGGCGCTCGGCTCGGTGAAGGGGAAGTAGTTCGGCCGGAGCCGGGTCTTCATGTCCTCGCCGAACAGGGCCTGGACCATGTGGTCGAGGGTGCCCTTGAGGTCGGCCATCGTCAGGCCCTCGTCCACCGCGAGCAGCTCGATCTGGTGGAAGACCGGCGTGTGCGTGGCGTCCAGCTCGTCGGTGCGGAACACCCGGCCGGGGCAGACGATGTAGACCGGCAGCTCACGGTCGAGCAGGGCGCGCGCCTGCACCGGGGAGGTGTGGGTGCGCAGGACGACGCCGGAGCCGGACTCCTCGGTGCCCTTGGGGCCCTGTACGAAGAAGGTGTCCTGCATCTGCCGGGCCGGGTGGTCGGGCAGGAAGTTCAGGGCGTCGAAGTTGAACCACTCCGCCTCGGCCTCCGGACCCTCGGCGACCTCGTAGCCCATGGCCACGAAGACGTCCGCGACCCGCTCCATCATCGTGGTGAGCGGGTGCCGGGCGCCGGACGGGACGCGGTCGTACGGCAGCGTGACGTCCACCGCCTCCTCGACCAGTACCCGCGCGTCCCGCTCGGCCTCCAGCTCGGCCTGCCGGGCGGCGAGGCCCTTGTTCACGGCACCTCGGGCCTGGCCGACGCGCTTGCCGGCCTCGGCCTTGGCGTGCGGGGGCAGGGCGCCGATCTCGCGGTTGGCGAGGGCCAGCGGGGAGGCGGGGCCGGTGTGGGCGACCTTGGCCTCGTGGAGCGCGTCGAGGGAATCCGCGGCGGCGAAGGCGGCGAGCGCCTCGTCCCGCATGCGCTCGATCTCTTCCGGTTTCAACGTCTCGACCTCTACAGGGTCGTACGACTTATTCGGTGCCGACATCTCTTCCCGTGCTTCCGATTGGCTGGCTGAAGGTCCCCGTCACCGACTCCGACGGCCGTCTGCGGGACACAAAGGTGCCAATGGCCGAGTCTAACGGGGTGGAGGTGTACGAATGCGCCCGCGGGCTGCTCAGGCGAGGTAGGCCGGAGCGCTCACGGGCAACGTAAATCGGAACTCGGCACCGGCGCCGGGGGCGCGGCCGACCGTGATGGTGCCGCCGTGGGCCTCGACGATGCCCTTGACGATGTAGAGCCCGAGGCCCGTGCCGCCGCGCTTGCTGCCCCGCCAGAAGCGGGTGAAGACGCGGTTCATGGACTCCTCCGGGATGCCGGGCCCCTCGTCGCTCACCGTGACCGACGTGCCGGTGTCCTCGCCCTCACGGGGGGACGCCGTGGCCGTGACGTCGATCGTGACAGTTCCCTCACCGTGCCGCACGGCATTTTCCAGGAGGTTGCTGAGCACCTGGTCGATCTTGTCGGGGTCGGCCCACAGGTCGGGCAGCGGCTGCTGGACGCGCAGCAGGAACCGGTCGGCGGGCTGTCCTGCGGCGACGTAGGCCTGGATGTGCCGGCCGACGGCGGCGCCGATGTCGACGGGCTGGCGGCGCACCTCCAGGCGGCCGGAGTCGATCCGGGAGATGTCGAGCAGCTCGGCGATGAGCCGGGTGACGCGGTCGGCGTCGGCGTCGACGGTCTCGAGCATCAGGCGCTTCTGGTCGTCGGTGAAGCGTTCCCACTTGGCGAGCAGGGTGGCGGTGAAGCCCTTGACGGAGGTGAGCGGGGAGCGCAGCTCGTGGGCGACGGTGGCGATCAGCTCGGCGTGGCTGCGCTCGGTGCGGCGGCGGGCCTCGGTGTCGCGCAGGGTGACGACCAGACGGCGGACGGGCCCGGTGGGCCGGGTGCGGACGTAGCGCGCGGAGACCAGCACCTCGCGCCCGCCGGGCAGCAGGAGGTTGCGCTCCGGCTGTCCGACGCGGATGGCGAGACCGCCGTACGGGTCGGTCAGCTGCCACCAGCGGCGCCCTTCGAGGTCCTCTAATGGCAGGGCCTTCTCCAGCCGCTGCCCGAGGGCGTCGCGGGCGCGGACGGCGGTGATGCGCTCGGCCGCGGCGTTGAAGCAGATGACGCGGCCCTGCTCGTCGGCGACGACGAGCCCGTCGGGCAGCTGGTCGGGGTCGATGCCGAGGCAGGCGGGATCACCGGGCGGCCGGGCCGCGGCAGGCGGGCTCCCGGCGTCCTGGGCTCCCGGTGCGCTGCTCGTGCCGACGCTCATCGCCGTACCCCACCTCCAAGGCTCCGCAGAGGGGTCCCTGAGCTGGTCACCCTACTAGTTCCCGGTGACGGAGCGGCACCCTCCGGAGGCGCGCTGTGCACGCGCCGACGCATAGAGACATACGGCGGCGGCGGTGGCGAGGTTCAGGCTCTCGGCCTTCCCGTGGATCGGGACGCGCACGACGGCGTCGGTGAGGGCGCGGGTCTCCTCGGGGAGCCCCCAGGCCTCGTTGCCGAAGACCCAGGCGGTCGGGCCGCCCATGGTGCCCTTGTCGAGCTCGTCGTCGAGGTCGCGGTCGCCGGCCCCGTCGGCGGCGAGGACGCGGACACCGGCGGCCCGCAGCGCTTCGACGGCGTGCTCGACGGGGACGCCGACGGCCACGGGCAGGTGGAACAGGGAGCCGACGGAGGCGCGGACGGCCTTGGGGTTGTACACGTCGACGGAGGCGTCGGTCAGCACGACGGCCTCGGCGCCGGCGGCGTCGGCGCAGCGCAGCACGGTGCCGGCGTTCCCGGGGTCCCGCACGTTCGCGAGCAGGGCGACCAGCCTGGGCCGGGCCTTCAGGACGTCCTCGAAGGGCGTGTCCAGGAAGCGGCAGACGCCGACGAGGCCCTGCGGGGTGACGGTGGTGGAGATGTCGGCGATGACCTGCTCGGAGGCGAGGTGGACCCGGGCTCCGGCGTCCCGGGCCGCCCCCACGATGTCGGCGTACCGCTCGGCGGCCTCCAGCGTGGCGAACAGTTCCACGAGCGTCGCCGAGCCCCCGGCGCGGTGCCCGGCCGCCTCCCGCACGGCCTGCGGTCCCTCCGCGAGGAACAGCCGCTCCTTCCCCCGGAAGTTCCGCTTGGCCAGCCGGCGTGCGGCGAGGACGCGGGCGGAGCGGGGGGAGATGAGCTCGGGGGTGGCAGGGGACATCCTGTTCGCTTTCTCAGTAGCTGCACAGCAGGACCCGCAGGCCGGATGGCCTGCGGGTCCTGTCAGTCACATCGGCTCGGAGCCGGCGTCAGGCCGCCTTGGGGGCGTTGACGTCGCTCGGCAGCGCCTTCTGGGCGACCTCGACGAGCGCGGCGAACGCACCGGCGTCGTTGACGGCCAGCTCGGCCAGGATCTTGCGGTCGACCTCGATGTTCGCGGCCTTCAGACCCTGGATGAAGCGGTTGTAGGTCATGCCGTTGGCGCGGGCAGCGGCGTTGATGCGCTGGATCCACAGCTGACGGAAGTCGCCCTTGCGCTTCTTGCGGTCGTTGTAGTTGTAGACCAGCGAGTGGGTGACCTGCTCCTTGGCCTTGCGGTACAGGCGCGAACGCTGACCGCGGTAGCCGGAGGCCTGCTCGAGGATCGCCCGGCGCTTCTTGTGGGCGTTCACTGCCCGCTTGACGCGTGCCACTTCTTAACTCCTTGTAGCGGGGCCGTGGGGGTCCTCACACGGCCCGAAATCGATTGGGTCCCGGTCCTGACGTGCGGCGCTCTCGCGCCGGGGCGTCACTTGCCGAGAAGCTTCTTGATCTTCTTGGCGTCGCCCGGGGCCATCTCGGCGTTGCCGGTGAGGCGGCGCGTCAGGCGCGACGTCTTGTGCTCGAGGTAGTGGCGCTTGCCGGCGCGCTCACGAAGCACCTTGCCGGAGCCGGTGATCTTGAAGCGCTTGCTGGAACCGCTGTGCGTCTTGTTCTTCGGCATAGCGCCGTTCTCTCCTCGTCGGTGGCGCTCCGGTGCCCGGTTGCGAGAACCGGGCACGGTGGAGCGTCGTTTTCTTTCGGTTGCTTCCTGGGACTGGCGTCCCGGGAGGGGGTCACGCCTCGGCGGGCTCCTCAGCCGGCGCCTCGGCGTCCGCGGCGTTCTGCGACTTGCCGGGGTTGGCCTTCGCTTCCGCCTTGCGGGCTTCCTGCGCCTGGCGAGCCTCGGCCATCGCCTCGGTCTTCTTCTTGTGCGGACCGAGGACCATGATCATGTTCCGGCCGTCCTGCTTCGGGTTCGACTCGACGAAACCGAGGTCCTGGACGTCCTCCGCGAGACGCTGCAGCAGTCGGTAGCCCAGCTCGGGCCGGGACTGCTCGCGACCACGGAACATGATCGTGATCTTGACCTTGTCGCCCTGCTTGAGGAACCGGACGACGTGACCCTTCTTGGTGTCATAGTCGTGCGGGTCGATCTTCGGCCGGAGCTTCATCTCCTTGATGACCGTGTGCGCCTGGTTCTTGCGCGCCTCACGGGCCTTCATGGCCGACTCGTACTTGAACTTCCCGTAGTCCATGAGCTTGCACACGGGCGGACGGGCGTTCGCCGCGACCTCGACCAGGTCCAGGTCGTACTCCTGCGCAAGCTCCAGTGCCTTGGCCAGCGGGACGATGCCCACCTGCTCGCCACTGGGACCGACAAGTCGCACCTCGGGAACGCGAATCCGGTCGTTGATGCGGGGCTCGGCGCTGATGGATCCTCCTCGGTAGCACCACGCGACGGTCTGGCGGACGGCCGCGTAACGTCTCTTTTCGATAGACCTAACCGCGCCGAAGCAAGAAAAATGCCCCGGACGATTCCCAGGCGGGGCTCCTCGAACTACCGGAGCACCGCCGCGGGAAGCCGCGGGGCGCGCTTTCGGACGGATCGCCGCCGCTGGGACGGGACCGTCTGACCGGTGACCCGACGCCCTGAGGGCGGTCAGGTGGGAGTTCGAAAGCCTCCACTTGTGGGTCGGGCTCGCGGGCTGTGAGGCATACGGGTCCGACCGGTCGTTACACGAGGTTACCAGCAATGGCCAGGAAGGGCTAATTGGGGCGCGTCGGGGCCTGGTGCGGCGCGGCTCCACTCTGCGCCTATCGTGTGGGGCATGAGTGAGACCCCTCCTGAGTCCCCCGACTTCGACGCCATGGCCCGCGACATCGCCGAGGTCCCGGCGGTCGAGGTGATCGTGACGGTCGCCGTCAACCTGATGAGCGCGGCCGCCGTGAAGCTCGGTCTGACCGAGGAGGGCGAGAAGCACAAGGACCTGGACGAGGCCCGCAAGCTGGTGCACGCGCTGGCCGGTCTGCTGGACGCGTCCGCGACCGAGATCAGCTCGTTCCACGCGGCGCCCCTGCGCGACGGCCTGAAGTCGCTGCAGCTGGCGTTCCGCGAGGCCTCCCTCGTCCCGGACGAGCCCGGTCAGGGCCCGGGTGAGAAGTACACGGGCCCGGTCTACGGCTAGTTCATCCGCGTACGTACAGGGGCTCGCCCGGGGGCGTCGCCTCGGCCGGCAGCAGTGCCAGGTCGAGGCCGCGCACCAGGCGGGCCCTCAGTGTTTCGTCGGCGGCCAGGCGCTCGGCGACGGCCCGGGCGGCCTCGGCGGGGGCCGCGGACGGGTCCAGGACCAGGGCCAGGGTGCCGTCGGCCTGGCCGGGGCCGAGGTGGGCGCGCAGGACGGCGGGCTCGGCGGCCACGGCCTCGCGCACGGCGTCGACGACGGCCGGGTCGGCGAGCGGGTCGGCGCTGGCGCGGCCCTCGGCGAGGGCGAGCAGGGCGGGGCCGGTCAGCTCGAACGGCACCGGTCCGGCCAGGTCCAGCACGACCGTGTCCGCCTTCTCGTGCGCGGCGGCCTGGAGAGCCTGGTGCAGGGGTACGGCGACGGGGCGGGCGGCCGGGTCCCAGCGGGCGAGGGAGTCCGTGGAGGTGAAGGCGGGCAGGGCGGTGCGGTTCCCGGCCTTCAGGGTCGGTACGGCCATGTCGCTGGTCTTCTCGCGGCGCAGTCCCCGCTCGTCCTCCTCGACCTCGCCGAGCACGGCGACGACGGGGACCAGCAGCCGGGCGCCCTTGAGCGCCTCCAGCACGGGTCCGACGGCGGTGCGGTCCTCGGACCAGGCGGCGAGGGCCGCGCTCAACCGGGGGTCGGCGGAGCCGTCGTCGTCGGAGAAGCCGGGGTCGGGGATGTTCTTGTTCGCCACGGTCGTCGACCCTATCGGCCGGGTGGCTCGCCCCGGGCGGCGGCTCAGAAGTCCTGGTCGCTCGTGCGCCGACCGCGCCACAGGACGACCGCCGCGACCAGCAGCACGCCGCCGGCGCCGCCCGCGAGGGGAGCGGCCCAGTCGGCGGTGCCGTCGCCCGAGGAGGCGGCGTCCGGGCCGCTGCCGAAGTACTCCTGGCCGTAGGACGCCGACTGGAGGCCCTCGGGCTTCAGGCGGGCGGCGGCCTTGATGGCGGCGGCCGGATCGACGAAGCCGAAGCCGCGGGAGTCGTCGCGGCCGTCGACGGGGGCGTCGCGGGCGGTGTCCTCCAGGAGTTTCTTGATCTGGGCCGGGGTCAGGCCGGGGTGGGCCGCCTTGACCAGTGCGACGGCGCCGGAGACGAAGGCGGCGGCGGCGCTGGTGCCCCAGCCCTCGTAGTACTTGTGGTCCGGGTCGGCGATGACGACGTCGACGCCGGGGGCACTGACGGTGGCGTACCAGCGGCGGGTGGAGAAGGAGGCGCGGGTTCCGGCGCGGTCGACGGCGGTGGCGGCGATGACGCCCGGGTAGGCGGCCGGGTAGGAGATGCGGTCGCCCTTCTCGCCGCCGTTCCCGGCGGAGGCGACGACGACCACGCCCTTCTTCAGGGCGTACTGGATCGCCTGGTCCTCGCTGGGTTCGGGGTGCGCGGAGGCGGAGTCGTCGCCGAGGGAGAGGTTGATGACGTCGGCGCCGTGGTCGGCGGCCCAGCGGATGCCCTCGGCGAGGGCGTTGCCGCGGGTGCTGCGGGCCTTGGCGCGGGAGGGGTCGCCGTCCTCCAGGATCACGCGCACGGGGAGGATCTTCGCCTCGGGGGCGATGCCCATGACGCCGTCGGCGTTGCCCGGGCCGTGTCCGTGGCCGGCGATGATGCCGGCCATGGCGGTGCCGTGGCGGGCCCAGGCGCGGTCGCCGGGTTCGGCGCCGAAGCGGACCAGGTCCTTGCCGGGCAGGACGTTGCCGACCAGGTCGGGGTGGTCGGCCTCGACGCCGGTGTCCAGGACGGCGACGGTGACGCCCGCGCCCTTCGTGGTCTGCCAGGCCTCCTGTGTGTGCATGGCGTCCAGGGCCCACTGCTGGGCGCGGATGCCGTCGGCGTGGGCGGTGGCGGAGGGGACCAGGACGAGGCCGGCGGCGAGGAGGACGCTCAGGAACCCGCCCGCGCGGGACGCGACGGCTTTCACGACGGCTGCTCCGTGGCCGAGCGGACGTTCTTGCGTAGGCCGCGTTCGACGCGGTCGGCGAGGCCCTTCGCCTCGTAGCCGAGGCCGGCCTGGGCGGGGGCGGTGGTGGCGCCCGACTCCATGGCGTCCCCGGCGGGCTGGGGGTCGTCGACCGTACGGCCGTCGGCCCAGCCGGAGACGGCGTAGACCACGACCGGGGCCTCGGTGAGCACGGAGACCGTCCAGGCGGCGCGCTGCCGGGCTCCGAACTGCGCGGCGGGGGTGCCCTGCGCGGCGTAGGGCAGGGGCATGAGGTCGCTGCGGCGGTCCAGGCGCTCCTTGCGGAAACGGTTCGCGAGGGAGGCCATGCCGGGGGCGTCGGCCGTGGTGAAGAGCAGGCCGACGGTGGTCACGTAGCTCTCGGTGGCGTCGGTGTAGGTGGCGCGCAGGAGGCGTTCGCAGCCGACGGGGGCGAGGGCCTTGCGCAGCAGGGGGTCGAAGGCGTCCTTGCAGCCGCTGTCCGGGGCGACGGCGATCCGGGTCCAGGTGCGGTCGGCGCCGCCGGGGCCGGCGCCCTGGCCCTGCACGGTGGGCGGGAACAGCTGGTCGACCGGGACGCTGTGCCAGAGGCCGCCGGCGGCGGTGAAGGTGCTGCGCGAGCCCTCGCCGCCGGAGTCCCCGACCAGCCAGCTGCCGGTGACCGCGCCGGAGATGAGCCCCAGCCCGAGCACCAGGCAAACGGCGGCCGCGACGGCCTGCGACCTGCCGCGCCGCCCGAGCGGACGGGGCCGGGCGTCGCCGTCGTACACCTCGGGCTCCCCGAACGAGACGACGGGCCGCGTGGCGCCGGGCGTACCGCCGGGGGCCAAGGGGGCGCTCCAGGAGAGTGCCGGGTCGGGTGAGACGGGGGTGGTCTCCGGGGCGGGGCGGGGGGAAGGGGGGGTCGGCGAGGCGTGCGGGGCGACGGCGGGGCAGGGTGGGACTGCCGCTCGTGCGCAGACGACTGGGCGGTGTGGGACTGCCGCTCGTGCGGAGACGGCGGGGCGGTGTGCGGCTGCCGGTCGCGCGCAGACGACTGGGCAGCGTGGGGCTGCCGCTCGCGCGGAGACGGCGGGGCGGTGTGCGGCTGCCGGTCGCGCGCAGACGACTGGGCAGCGTGGGGCTGCCGCTCGCGCGGAGACGGCGGGGCGGTGCGGGGCTGCCGGTCGGGGGCCGACGGCAGGCGTATCCCGCGTCCGGCGGTCGAAGCGGCAGCGTCGGAACCGGCTCCGGCGGCCGCACCGGTCTGCGGCTCGCGCGTGGGGCGCGGCGGGGCGCCTGGCCGTACGGCCCCGGGTCGGCTTGCCGACGACACGGCCGACGTCCCCGGCACACCGGGGGCGTCGGGGCGGCCGAAGGATGCAGCGGTCTCGGCGGGTGACGGTTCCGCGGGGACCGGACGCAGGCGAGCGGTCGTCTCGGACGCGTTCTCGTCCGGGGCGCCGGTACGGCGTGGCGTGGGCAGACGGAAGGGCCGCCCGACCGTCTCGGACGAGCCCCCGGCCGGGGTGTCCGCCCGACCGGGCGCGGTGAGACGGTACGGCCGGTTCGTCCCCGCCGAGCCCTCGTCCGACGCGCCGGAACCGTGCGCGCGGCCGGACGAGCCCGACGACGTCCCCGACTGGGAGTCCGAGCGGTCGCGGATGACGCTGGGCGGCGTGTCCGGGAAGCGGGCGGAGGCGGGGGGCGGGGGCAGGGTCGTGGAGTCGCTGCGCTGTGGGGCGGCGGTGCCGAAGCTCGGGAAGCGGGGACGGCCGGAAGGGCCACCGGCCTGCCCGGAGGACGCCGCACCGCCCCGAGTCGCCTGTCCCTGGTCCGGGCCGGCCCCGGTCGACGCGCCGCTCGGGCCGAAGCGTCCACCGGACGCCTCGCGGCCCTCGGCCGCGGACACGGACATGGACGAGGCCGTGTCGCGGTCCGAGGACGACCGCGGCGCACCGGCCGCCGAACCCACACGGGCACTCACATCCGAGCCGGAACCCGCACGGGACCCGACACCCGAGCCGGAACCCGCACGGGATCCAGCGCCCGAACCGGACTCCACACGGGACCCGGCGTCCGAGCCGTCCGCGTTCGAAGTCCCGCGTCCGTCCGGCACCGGGCTGGAAGGGGCGGCGGCGGTGCGTCCGTCCGCGTTGGTCGCCTCGGGTGGGTGGGGCGGGCGGGGTGGGGCGGAAGGGCGGGGAGGTGTCGAGGGGCGCGGGGGGAAGGAGGCGCGTTGCGCTTCCGTGCTCATGCACCCCCCCGTTTCCTCGTACCCGGGCCGCTCGTTCTCGCGCGGGCCGGTGCTGTCCTGCCCGAGGCCCGGCACCGCTTCGTCCCGGGCACACATACCCGTACGAACGGAGCGTCATCCCGGCACGGCTTTCCGGCCGGCGTCGTTCCGCCGTACGTGCGCGTCACTCTACGGCTTGTCCCTGGGCGAACGGGAACCAGTCCACGAGCCCGGGGCATCTGCCCGGAACGTCCCCCTACCCTGCGGTAATTCAGTCTGGCAGGCTGCGTTCATGACTGCGCGCGCCGCCGACCGGGCCCGTTACGACCGGGCCACCGCCCATCTCGACGCCCCTCTCGCGATCGTGGACCTGGAGGCTTTCGACGCCAACGCCGCCGACCTGGTCCGCCGCGCCGGGGGCAAGCCGATCCGCGTCGCCAGCAAATCCGTGCGGTGCCGTGCGCTGCTGGAACGCGTCCTGGCCCGGGACGGTTTCGCGGGGATCATGTCGTTCACCCTGGCCGAGTCGCTGTGGCTGGCCCGGTCGGGGTTCGAGGACGTGCTGCTCGCCTACCCGTCCGCCGACCGTGCCGCGTACGCGGAACTCGCCGGCGATCCCAAGCTCGCCGCCGCCGTCACCGTGATGGTCGACGACGTCGCGCAGCTCGATCTCATCGACGCCTCGCGGGGCGGCGGGCGTGAAGTCGTCCGCGTGTGCCTGGAGTTGGACACGTCCTTGAGGCTGCTCGGCGGGCGGGTGCGGGTCGGGGCCCGGCGTTCGCCGCTGCACTCCCCCGCCGAGGTCGCCGACGTGGCCCGGGCGGTGGCCCGGCGGCCGGGCTTCGAGGTCGTGGGGATCATGGCCTACGAGGGGCACATCGCGGGTGTCGGGGACGCGGTGGCGGGGCGGCCGCTGCGGTCCCGTGCCGTACGGCTGATGCAGGCGGCCGCCAAGCGTGAACTCGCCGAGCGGCGCGCCGAGGTGGTGCGCGCGGTGCGGGCCGTCGTGCCGGGGCTGGAGTTCGTCAACGGCGGGGGCACCGGGTCGGTGCAGCACACGGCGGCCGAGGACGCGGTGACCGAGATCGCCGCCGGGTCGGGGCTGTACGTGCCGCGGCTGTTCGACAACTACACGTCGTTCCGCGGCCGTCCGGCGGCCCTCTTCGCCCAGCCCGTCGTGCGGCGGCCGGGCGTCGGCGTCGTGACGGTCCTCGGCGGCGGGTATCCCGCCTCCGGTGCGGCCGGGCCCGACCGGTCGCCCGTGCCGTACCTGCCCGAGGGGCTGCGCTACGACCCGCAGGAGGGGGCCGGTGAGGTGCAGACGCCGCTGCTCGGCTCGCCCGCCGACGATCTGCTGATCGGGGACAAGGTGTGGTTCCGGCACGCCAAGGCCGGTGAGCTGTGCGAGCGGTTCGAAGCGCTGCACCTGGTCGAGGGGGACGCGGTCACGGCGACCGTGCCGACGTACCGGGGCGAGGGTCACACGTTCCTGTAGCGGATCGGTGGCTCGGTCCTGTTGCGGACGGCGGCTCAGTCCGACGGGCCGATGCTGCTGCCCACGCCGCCGCCCGTGTCCGCGTCGCCGAACGGCCGGATGCCCTTGGTGATGCGGTCCATGTCGGCGAGCGGCGGCCCGTCCCCGCCCGCGTCGAAGACGTACCGGACGAGGACCGGTGACTCGGTGCCGACGCTGGAGGGGAAGACGAGCGACTGGACGTAGCCGCCCGGGCCCTTGGCGGTGTGCACGCGCCAGCGCACGAGGTACCCGGCGCGGCCGGCCACCGCGACCGGCCCGGACTTGACGACCTGGTGCGACGTGATGCCCCCGTGGAGTTCGCGGCCGAGTCTGTCGCGGTCGTAGGCCTCGTCGGCCGCGTCCTTGATGTCCGCCTCGGCGAGGGCCTCGGGGGACTTCTCGTCGTTCTCGGTCACGGTGCGGGAGAGGACGAGGCCGTGGCGGCAGAGGCCGACGCCGCCGGGGCAGTCGTAGGTGCCGTCCGTCGTCATCACGACGTCGTCCTGGGCGATGTGCTGCGGGCGGACCCAGCCGTCGAGCAGGGGGAAGGTGACGCCGTTGAGCTGGTCCTCGACGACGGCCGGGCCGGCGTCGGCGGGTGTCTCGGACGCGGACGTCCCGGGGGCCGGTTCCGGCGGGCCGGTCGGGGACGTGGACGCGGGGGCCGTCGGGGCGGACCTCGCGTCCGTGCCGCCGTCGCCGTCGCCGTCGCCGTCGAAGGCTACGGCCGCGGTGACGATCGCCGCGACGAGGACGGCTCCCGCGGCGGTGACCGCGACGGCCTTCGCCCGCCCGGCGCCGCCGCCCGGGGGCGGGGGCACCGGGCCGCCGGGGGCCTCGGGCGCGCGGCGGTGCTCGGTCCAGGCCGTGCCGTCCCACCAGCGCTGAAGGTGCGGTGCGTGCGGGTCGGGGTACCAGCCGGGCGGCGGCGTCATGCTCATCCCGGCACTGTAGGGCGAGTCACCGGCCGCACGGGCACGCCTTACAGGGGTGTGACATACGCCCCCGCGATGCCGCCGTCCACCAGGAAGTCGGTGGCGTTGACGAACGAGGAGTCGTCGCTGGCGAGGAAGGCGACGGCGGCGGCGATCTCCTCGGCCTCGGCGAAGCGGCCCAGCGGGATGTGCACCAGACGGCGCGCGGCCCGCTCCGGGTCCTTGGCGAACAGCTCCTGGAGGAGCGGGGTGTTGACCGGGCCGGGGCACAGGGCGTTGACGCGGATGCCCTCGCGGGCGAACTGCACGCCCAGCTCGCGGGACATGGCGAGGACGCCGCCCTTGGAGGCGGTGTAGGAGATCTGCGAGGTGGCCGCGCCCATCCTGGCCACGAAGGAGGCCGTGTTGATGATCGAGCCCTTGCCCTGGCGCCGCATGTAGGGGATGGCGGCCTTGCAGCACAGGTAGACGGAGGTGAGGTTGACCTCCTGGACGCGCTTCCAGGCCTCCAGGCCGGTCTCCAGGATGGAGTCGTCGTCGGGCGGGGAGATGCCGGCGTTGTTGAAGGCGATGTCGACGCTGCCGTAGGTGTCGTAGGCGGTCCTGAAGAGGGCCTCGACCTCCTCGGGGTCGGTGACGTCGACCTTCACGAAGGTGCCGCCGGTCTCTTCTGCCGCGGCCTTGCCGCGGGTCTCGTCGACGTCGCCGCAGACGACGTGCGCGCCCTCGGAGGCGAGGCGGCGGGCGGCGGCGAGTCCGATGCCGCTGCCGGCTCCGGTGACGACGGCGGTACGGCCGACCAGGCGGCGGCAGATGTTCTCCTGAGCGGTCACTGTGCGGGGCCCTCCGTGCTGATGAAGACGTTCTTGGTTTCGGTGAAGGCGGCCAGGGCGTCGGGGCCGAGTTCGCGGCCGACGCCGGACTGCTTGTAGCCGCCGAACGGGGTCCAGTAGCGGACGCTGGCGTGGGAGTTGACGGACAGGTTGCCGGCGCGGACGGCCCGGGAGACGCGCAGGGCGCGGCCGACGTCACGGGTCCAGATGGAGCCGGAGAGGCCGTAGGGGGTGTCGTTGGCGAGGCGGATCGCGTCGGCCTCGTCGGTGAAGGGCAGGAGGACGGCGACCGGGCCGAAGATCTCCTCGCAGGCCGCGGGCGAGTCGGGGCTCTCCCCGGTGAGGACGGTCGGCGGGAACCAGAAGCCGGGTCCCTCGGGGGCGCTGCCGCGCAGGGCCGGGGCGTCGTCGGGCACGAAGCTCCGGACGCGGTCCAGTTGCTGCCGGGAGATCAGCGGGCCCATCTGGGTCTTGTCGTCGGCCGGGTCGCCCACCACCACGGCGGACAGGGCGTCGGCGAGCAGGTCGCGGACCTCGTCGTAGACGGACTGCTGGACCAGGACGCGGGTGCGGGCGCAGCAGTCCTGGCCGGAGTTGTCGAGGAAGGAGAAGGGGTCGACGGCGGTTGTGAGGTCGGCGTCGGCGAAGACGATGTTGGGGCTCTTGCCGCCGAGTTCGAGGGTCACGGGCTTGACCTGCTCGGCGCCGAGCGCGGCGACGCGCGCGCCGGTGCGGGTGGAGCCGGTGAAGACGATCTTGGCGACTCCGGGATGCCGGACGAGCGCGTCGCCGGTGATGTCGCCGCGTCCGGGCAGGACCTGGAAGAGGTGCTCGGGGAGACCGGCCTCCAGGGCGAGTTCGGCCAGGCGCAGGGCGGTGAGCGGGGTGGTCTCGGCGGGCTTGAGGATGACCGCGTTGCCCGCAGCGAGGGCCGGGGCGGTGCCCCAGGCGGCGATGGGCATCGGGAAGTTCCAGGGGGCGATCACGCCGACCACGCCGAGCGGTTCGAGGATCGTCACGTCCAGGCCGCCGGGCACGGGGATCTGCCGGCCGGTGAGCCGCTCCACTCCCCCGGCCGCGTAGTCCAGCAGGTCACGGACGTTGCCGGCCTCCCAGCGGGCGTTGCCGATCAGGTGGCCGGCCTCGCGGACCTCCAGGCGGGCCAGTTCCTCCAGGTGCTGGTCGACGGTGGCGGCGAAGCGGCGGAGCAGCCGGGCGCGGTCCGCGGGGGGCAGGGCGGCCCAGATCCGCTGTGCCCTGGTGGCGTGCGTGACGGCCGCGTCGACGTCGGCCGGGCTCGCCCCGGCGACGGCGGCGACGACCTCCTCGGTGGCGGGGTTCAGTACGTCCAGAAGGTGCTCGGAAGACAACGGGGGCCTCACAGACGTTCGAAGGAGCGGCGCAGCTCCCAGTCGGTCACCGCGGCGTCGAAGGCGTCCAGTTCGACGCGCGCCATGTTGCGGTAGTGCGCGACGACCTCGTCCCCGAAGGCCGCCTTGGCGATGCTGCTGTGCTCCCAGAGCTCGGCGGCCTCGCGCAGGGTGGTCGGGACGTGGTCGAAGTCGGCGGTGTAGGCGTTGCCGGGGCAGGGCTCGGGCAGTTCCAGCTTCTGCTCGATGCCGTGCAGCCCGGCCGCGACCAGTCCGGCGACGGCGAGGTAGGGGTTGACGTCGCCGCCGGGCAGGCGGTTCTCGAAGCGCATCGAGCGGCCGTGGCCGACCACGCGCAGCGCGCAGGTGCGGTTGTCGTGGCCCCAGGCGACGGCGGTCGGGGCGAAGGAGCCGGGCTGGAACCGCTTGTAGGAGTTGATGTTGGGGGCGTAGAGCAGGGGAGAACTCGCGCAGGGCGGCGAGCTGGCCGGCGAGGAAGTGCCGCATGACGTCGGACATGCCGCCGTGGTCGTCGGAGGACCCGGCCATGGCGTTGTTGCCGTCCGCGTCGGCGAGCGAGAGGTGGATGTGGCAGGAGTTGCCCTCGCGCTCGTTGTACTTGGCCATGAAGGTGATCGACATGCCCTCCTGGGCGGCGATCTCCTTGGCGCCGGTCTTGTAGACGCTGTGCTGGTCGCAGGTGACCAGGGCCTCGTCGTAGCGGAAGGCGATCTCGTGCTGGCCGGGGTTGCACTCGCCCTTGGCGGACTCGACGGTGAGGCCGGCCGCCGCCATCTCGTTGCGGATGCGGCGCAGCAGGGGCTCGATGCGGCCGGTGCCGAGGACCGAGTAGTCGATGTTGTACTGGTTGGCCGGGGTCAGCCCTCTGTAGCCCGCGTCCCAGGCCTGTTCGTAGGTGTCCTTGAAGACGATGAACTCCAGCTCCGTGCCGACCTGGGCGGTGTAGCCGAGTTCGGCCAGGCGCTCCAGCTGGCGGCGCAGGATCTGGCGCGGCGCGGCGACGACCGGTGAGCCGTCGTTCCAGGCGAGGTCGGCGTGGAGCATGGCCGTGCCCTCGTTCCAGGGGACGCGGCGCAGGGTGGTCAGGTCCGGGTGCATGGCGAAGTCGCCGTAGCCGCGGTCCCAGGAGGACATGGCGTAGCCGTCGACGGTGTTCATCTCGGTGTCGACGGCGAGCAGGTAGTTGCAGCCCTCGGTGCCGTGCCGGAGCACTTCGTCGAGGAAGAAGCGTGCGGCGAACCGCTTGCCCTGGAGCCGCCCTTGCATGTCGGGGAAGGCCAGGACGACAGTGTCGATCTCACCGCCGGCGACGAGGGCGTGCAGCTCCTCGACGCTCAGCGGGGGTGTGCGGTCTGCCACGGGAGAGCCTCCTTCGGCTACTTTCGGCGAGCCGGGAGCCATAAGGTATTGCGGAGAACCATTGCTTGGGAAGGGGGTACGGCCACATGCCGGAGACAGCGGGCGGGGAGGTCCGGGACCGGCTGGCGCCGGTGCTGCGGCCGGTACGCGCGGGCAACGGCTTCGAGGAGGCCCTGGAGCAGATCCTCCAGATCCTGCGGCTGGGCCTGGTGGCGGGAGGCGAGCGGCTGCCGGCGGAGCGGGAGCTGGCGGAACGGCTGGGCATCAGCCGGGTGACGCTGCGCGAGGTGCTGAAGGTGCTCCAGGACCAGGGCCTGGTCGAGTCGCGGCGCGGCCGCTACGGCGGGACGTTCGTGCTGCCGCGCGCGGACGCCGGCGGCGAGGACGAGCTGCGGCGGCGGGTCGCCGAGGTCGACATAGAGGACGTGCTGCGCTTCCGGGAGGTGCTGGAGGTGGGCGCGGCCGGGCTGTGCGCGGCGCACGGGCTGGACGGGGAGCGGGCGGACCGGCTCCGCGAGGCGTTGGCGCGCACGCACGACGCGCCGCTCGCCGAGTACCGCCGCCTGGACACGCTGCTGCACCTGACGCTCGCCGAGCTGTCCGGCTCCCCCACCCTCACGGCCCAGTACGCGGCCGTCCGCGCGACCGTCAACGACCTGCTCGACTGCATCCCGCTGCTCGTGCGCAACCTGGAGCACTCCCAGCAGCAGCACACGGCCCTGGTGGAGGCCGTCATCGAGGGCGACGCCGACCAGGCGCGGGAGATCATGCGCGAGCACTGCGGGGGCACGGCGGCGCTGCTGCGGGGCTTCCTGGGCTGAGCCGGAACGGTGAGCCGGGACGGGTCCCGGCGGGCCGAGGATTTACTGGCGATTAACGCACGGGTCTTGCCTTCCCCCGGTCGGCACCGCAAAGGTATGGCTCCATTCCATTGAGTCGTGCCCCGCTCGACCCCGTGACCGTCGCCGCCCGTGGGGAGAATGCCCATGTCCCAGGAACCGACCAGTACACCCGCCCCGGAGGGCGACGACTACCTGGAGCGCAGAGCGCTCCGCCGCGGCAGCGCCGGCTGGGTGCTGCTGACCGGCCTCGGCGTCGCCTACGTCGTCTCCGGCGACTACTCGGGCTGGAACTTCGGCCTGGCCGAGGGCGGCTTCGGAGGCCTGGCCATCGCCATGGTCCTCATGGGCGCGATGTACGCGTGCATGGTCTTCGCGCTCGCCGAGCTGTCCTCGATCCTGCCGACGGCGGGCGGCGGCTACGGCTTCGCCCGGCGGGCGCTCGGCCCCTGGGGCGGTTTCCTGACCGGTACGGCGATCCTCATCGAGTACGTCCTCGCGCCCGCCGCCATCGTCATCTTCATCGGCGACTACGTCGAGTCGCTCGGCCTGTTCGGCCTGGAGTCCGGCTGGCCGATGTACCTGGTCTGCTTCGCGATCTTCCTGGGCATCCATCTGTGGGGCGTGGGCGAGGCGCTGCGCTTCAGCTTCGTCGTCACGGGCATCGCGGTCGCCGCCCTCGTCGTCTTCGCGCTGGCGGCGCTGCCCGACTTCTCCTTCGCCGCGCTGGACGACATCCCGGTCGACGCCTCGGCCGCCGGGTCGAACTCCTGGCTGCCGTTCGGCCTGCTCGGCATCTGGGCGGCGTTCCCCTTCGGCATGTGGTTCTTCCTGGGTGTCGAGGGCGTGCCGCTGGCCGCCGAGGAGACCAGGGACCCGGCCCGTACGCTGCCCAAGGCGATCCGCTGGTCGATGGGCATCCTGGTGGTGCTGGCGGTGGTGACGTTCGTCGCGGCGGCGGGGGCGCGCGGCTCGGCCGCGATCCAGGAGGCGGGCAACCCGCTGGTCGAGGCGCTCCAGCCGGACGGCGAGGCCACGACCCTGAGCAGGATCGTCAACTACGCGGGCCTGGCCGGCCTGGTGGCGTCGTTCTTCTCCCTGATCTACGCGGGCTCGCGCCAGCTCTTCGCCCTGTCCCGCGCGGGTTACCTGCCCCGCTTCCTGTCCCTCACCAGCCGCCGCAAGGCGCCGTACCTGGGCCTGCTGGTGCCCGGCACGATCGGCTTCCTGCTGGCGGCGGTGTCGGGCAACGGCGCGCGCATGCTCAACATCGCCGTCTTCGGCGCGACCATCTCCTACGCGCTGATGTCGCTGTCCCACATCGTGCTGCGCCGCCGCGAGCCGGAGCTGCCGCGGCCGTACCGGACGCCGGGCGGGGTGCTGACCTCCTCGGTCGCCCTGGTGCTGGCCTGTGCGGCGCTGGTGGCGACGTTCCTGGTGGACGTGACGGCGGCGCTCATCGCGCTCGCGGTGTACGTGGTGGCCGTCGGGTACTTCGGTCTGTACAGCCGCAAGCGGCTGGTGGCGAAGGCGCCGGAGGAGGAGTTCGCGGCACTGGCGGCGGCCGAGGCAGAGTTGGCACGGGACTGAACGTCGACCGGGAGGGAGTCGCTGTGGCCAGGCCGTTGATCGGGGTCAGCACGTATCTGGAGGCCGGTGCCCGCTGGGGCGTGTGGGAGCTGGAGGCCGCCCTGCTGCCGGTCGGCTACCCCCGGCTGGTGCAGCGGGCGGGCGGACTGGCCGCGATGCTGCCGCCGGACGAGCCGGAGCGGGCCGTCGAGACGGTGGCCCGGCTGGACGGGCTGGTCATCGCGGGCGGGCCCGATGTGGAGCCGGTGCGCTACGGCGCCGAGCGCGAGCCCCGGACGGGGCCTCCGGCGCCGGAGCGGGACGCGTGGGAGCTGGCGCTGATCGACGCGGCGCTGGCGGCGGGTGTGCCGCTGCTGGGGATCTGCCGGGGCATGCAGCTGCTGAACGTCGCGCTGGGCGGCACGCTCGTGCAGCACCTCGACGGGCACGCGGAGGTCGTGGGCGTGTTCGGCGGGCACCCCGTCAAGCCGGTGCCGGGCACGCGGTACGCCGCGATCGTGCCGGAGGAGACGTCGGTGCCGACGTACCACCACCAGGCCGTCGACCGGCTCGGCGAGGGCCTGCTCCCGTCGGCGTACGCCGCGGACGGCACGGTGGAGGCGGTGGAACTGCCGTCCGCCGAGGGCTGGGTGCTGGGCGTGCAGTGGCACCCGGAGATGGACGAGGACGAGCGGGTGATGCGGGCACTGGTGGAGGCGGCGGCAGCCCGCTGAACAAAGGGACCCCGCCCCCACCCAGCCCGTCCGGCGTTTGAGGACGAGGCCGTGCAGGCCGAAGGGGGTCCGGGGGCGCGGCCCCCGGCGGGGTCGAAGGGGCGGAGCCCCTGGAGGACGGGACGGGCAGGGACGGCGGGGGCGAGAAACTCACCCCCGCGTCAACGACAACAGGTCCCTCGCCGGACCGGTAGGCCGATGCCCCGTCGGCCACACCGCCCTCAGATCACGGGCCAGGGCCACCCCGTCCACCGGCACCCGCACCAACCGCCGCATCGCCAGCTCCTCCCCCACCGCCAGCTCGCTCAGCACCGCCGGCCCCGCTCCGCTCACCGCCGCCGCCTTCACCGCCGTCGTCGAGGACAGCTCGATGAGCGGCCGGGCCAGACCCCCCAGCGCCGCGTCCAGCACCTGGCGCGTCCCGGACCCCTTCTCCCGCAGGATCAGCGGTGTCGAGGCCAGTTCCTCCGCCGCCACCGGCCGCCGCCGGCGCCCCCACGCGTGCCCCGGCGCCGTCACCACTATCAGCCGGTCATGGGCGATGACCACCGAGTCCAGCCCGGTCGGCACCGTCAGCCCCTCCACGAAGCCCAGATCGGCCTCGTCCGACAGCAGCCGTTCCGCGACCACCGTGGAGTTGCCCGCGTGCAGGGACACCGCCGTGTCGGGCCGCTGCGCCCGCAGCGCGAGCAGCCAGCCCGGCAGCAGGTACTCCGCGATCGTCATGCTCGCCGCGACCCGCAGCCGGGAGTCCCGCCGGTCGCGCAGCGCCTGCGCCCCCACGTCGAACGCCTCCGCCGCCTCGACGATCCGCCGCGCCCAGTCCGTCACCAGCGCACCGGCGTCCGTGAGCCGTGACCCCCGCGGCGAACGGTCGACCAGCGCCACGCCGAGCTGCCGCTCCATCGACCGGATCCGGCTGCTCGCCGCGGGCTGGGTGATGCCCAGTTCCCGCGCCGCCCCGCCGAGACTGCCGAGCCGCGCCACCGCCAGCAGCAGCTCCAGGGCACCGAGGTCGGGGACCCGGTGCGCCAGGGACCCGGCGACCGCCGGTCCGCCGCCCTGCTCATCCGTGTTGCTCATAAACCCAGCTTATGTCGCCATAGAGGCAAACTCCCTGGTGGTGCGCCTCCCCCGGCCCCACCGTAGGAGTCATGGTCACCGCAGCCGGGCCCCTCGCGTACCCCCTCTCCGTCCGCCGTCTCGGGCCCAACTGGTACGCCCCCGTCATGGGCACCGCGGTCGTCGCCACCGCCGGAGCCGCCCTCCCGCCGCACGTCCCGGGGCTGCGCGGCGTGCTCGCCGGTGTCTGGGGGCTGTCCTTCGCCCTGCTCCTGACCGTGCTCGGCGCCCGTTGCGCGCACTGGGCCCGCCACCGTGACCAGGCCCGCGCCCACCTCCTCGATCCGGCCACGGCACCCTTCTACGGCTGTCTCGCCATGGCCCTGCTCGCCGTGGGCGGCGGCGCCCTCACCGTCGGCCGGGACGTGATCGGCGCGCGGGCCGGGGCCGTGCTCGGTGCCGTGCTGTTCGTCGCCGGTACGGTTCTCGGGCTGGCCGCCGCCGTCGCCGTGCCGTATCTGATGTCCGTACGCCACCGGGTCGAGCCGGGGCAGGCGACACCCGTGTGGCTGCTGCCGCTGGTCGCGCCCATGGTGTCGGCCGCCGTCGGGCCGTCCCTGGTGCCACAGCTGCCTCCCGGACAACCCCGCGAGACACTGCTCCTGGTCTGCTTCGCGCTGTTCGGGCTGAGCCTGCTCGCGACCCTGCTCATGCTGCCCCTGGTCTTCGCCCGGCTGCTCACCGGCGGGCCGCTGCCGCTCGCCCTCACCCCGACGCTGTTCCTGGTGCTGGGGCCGCTCGGGCAGTCCACCACCGCCGTCGGCGCCTTCGCGGACGTCGCCCCCGGGGTCGTACCGGAGCCGTACAGCCAGGGCTTCGGCGCCCTGGCCGTGCTCTACGGCGTGCCCGTCATGGGGTTCGCGCTGCTGTGGTTCTGCCTGGCCACCGCCCATGTGTGGCGCGCCCGGCGGCACGGGATGCGGTTCGCCATGACCTGGTGGTCGTTCACCTTCCCGGTCGGCACCTGCGTCACGGGCGCCGAGGCGCTCGGCCGGCACACCGGGCTGGTGGCCTGCACCGGCCCCGCGGTGGTCCTGTACGCCGTGCTCGTCGTGGCGTGGGGCGCCGCCGCCTGGGGCACCCTGCGCGGGCTGGTCAGGGGCGAGCTGCTCGCAGGGCCCGGCCCAGTACCCGTGGCGCCTCGGCCAGCGACGGCCCGTACCACGTCAGGTGCCGTCCGCTGACGAGCGCGCAGGGCAGCCCGGGGAACGCCTCCGGGCCGTCCTGGGCGGTGAAGCGGTACGGCTCGTCCGGGAGGACCACCACATCGGGGGCGCGGGCCCGGAGTTCCTCCAGCGGCACGCGGGGATAGCGCTCGGGGTGCCGCGCGTACACGTGGTCGACACCGAGGCGGGCCAGGACGTCGCCCGCGAAGGTGTCGCGGCCCAGGACCATCCACGGGCGGCGCCAGACCGGCACGACCGCCGTCAGCCGGGAGGCCGGCCGGGGCAGGGACGACCAGGTGTCCTCGGCCTCGTCCAGCCAGCGCGGGCGGGCCGCCACCCCGCAGGCGTCCAGGACCCGGGCCAGTTCCCGGAAGGCCTGGGGCACCTCGCGGACCTCCGTGACCAGGACCTCGACGCCCGCCGCGCGCAGGGCCGCCAGGTCGGGTTCGCGGTTCTCCTCCTCGTTCGCGATCACCAGGTCGGGGGTGAGGGAGAGGATCCGGCCGGTGTCCGGGGTCTTCGTGCCGCCGACGCGTACGGCGTCCAGACCCGGCGGACGCGTGCACCAGTCGGTGACGCCGACCAGCGTGCCGGGCGCCGAGCGGGCCACGGCCTCCGTCAACGAGGGGACGAGGGAGACGACCCTCACCGGCGTGGCCGGTCCCGGACCGCCTCGATGTGCTCCGCCACGGCGACCACGATCACCCGGGTGTCCGACTCCGCCGCCCGCCAGCGGTGCCGCACACCGCCGGTGAGGTACAGCGTGTCGCCCCGGCCGAGGCGGTAGGCGCGGCCCTCCGCCTCGATCTCCACCGCGCCGTCGGCCACGTACATCAACTGGTCGTTGCGGTACTGGAATTCACGGCCCGCGTCATGGTCGCCGGTGAACTCGGAGGCGTGCATCTGGTGGTGGCCGCGCACCAGGGAGCGGGCCCGGGGCCGGGGCAGCGGCTCGGTGTCGTCGGCGCGGACGACGTCCACGCTGCACGCCGGGTCGGCGGCGGCGAGGAGCTCCACGGCGGTGGTGCGCAGGGCGTCGGCGACCTTCTCCAGGGAGCTGCGGCTGGGCCGCGCCCGGTCGTTCTCGACCTGGCTCAGGAACGGGACCGACAGGCCGCTGCGCTCGGCCACGACGGCGAGCGTGAGGTCCAGCGCGCGGCGCCGCCGGCGCACGGCCGCGCCCACCCGCAGGGGCTGCTCTTTGTGGTCGCCCATCGCTCCGGCTCCCTCCTTCGCCCGTCGGTCCGCTCCCTGTGCGCCGGTGTCCGGCGCACTCCTTCTGTTGAGTTGTCTGCACCCTACGCATGTTCGGCAAACCGTTTCATGCGCCCGTCACATCGACGTCATACGAGGTGACGCGGGACCTCACAGTTCGCGCCAGGGGATCCGCCGCCCAGCGGGACGGGCGGGAATTCCCCCCGTGGAAGGAACAGGGAGGGAGCGGGGGTTCGGGGGGTGGCGTAGCGCTCTGTGGTTGTCCGGATCCCGCTCGTGGGAACGGGGTGCGGGGCGGGACGCGGCGTGTCGCGCGTCCCACCCCGGAACCCTACTGCGGAGTCATCCGGTTCACCATGTCCGGATGCTTCTCGAGCCACGCGGCGACGGCCTCCTCCTCATGGCCCTGGCCGCGGTCCTTGATCTCGCTCTCCAGGGAGCCGAGCTCGTCCTCGCTCATCCTGAAGTTCTTGATCCACTTCGTGAGCTGCGGGTACTGCTCGGGGAACTTCTCGTTGGAGATGGTGCGGATCGTGTTGCCCTCGCCGAAGGCCTTCTTGGAGTCCTTCAGCTTGGTCAGCTGGTAGTCGCTGTACGCCCAGTGCGGCGACCAGAGGGTGACGGCGATCGGCTCCTTCTTGGCGTAGGCGCGCTTCAGCTCGGCCAGCATCGCGGGCGTGGAGCCGTCGACGACCTCGTACTCCTTGTCGAGGCCGTAGGCGGGCAGGACCTTGTTCTTCGCCAGGTCCATCTCGCCGGTGCCGGGCTCGATGCCGATGATCTTCCCCTTGAAGGTGCCGGCCTTGCCCTTGAGGTCCGCCAGGGAGTCGACGCCCTTCACGTAGGACGGTACGGCGATCTCCAGGGAGGTCGGTTCGTACCAGGTGCCGAGGTCCTTGAGGCGGTCCTTGTTCTTGTCCCAGTAGTTCTTCTGGGCGTAGGGCAGCCAGGCGTCGAAGTTGAGGTCGAGGTCGCCCGAGGCCAGGCCCGTGTAGACGGGGCCGACGTCCATCTGCTTGAGGTTCAGCTTGTAGCCGCGCCGCTCCAGGACGTTCTTCCACAGGTAGGTGACGGCGATGTCCTCGTCCCAGGGGAACCACGCCACGTCCAGGGGCCGCTTGGCCTCGGCAGGGGTGCCGCCCCCGGCGTTCTTCACCGGTGCCATCTTGTCGGCGAAGCCGGGGTGCTGCTTCAGCCAGGCGCGCACGGCCTCCTGCTGCCGGCCCTTGCCCGCCTTGTTGATCTCCGCTTCGAGGCTGGTGAGCTCCTTCTCGCTCATCCTGAAGTTCTTCAGCCACTGGGCGACCGTGGGGTCGTCCTGCGCGAAGCCCTTGCGGGACAGGGTGTGCACGCCGTCGCCCTCGCCCCAGGCGCCCTTGGGGTCCTTGAGCTTCTTGAGGTCGTAGTCGTTGTACGCCCAGTGCGGCGACCAGAGCGTGACGACGATCGGCTTCTTCTGGGCGTAGGCGCGCTTCAGCTCGGCCAGCATGGCGGGCGTGGAGCTGTCGACGACCTGGTACTCCTTGTCCAGGCCGTACTCCTTGAGGACCTTGCTCTTCAGCAGGGCCATCTCGCCGGCGCTGGACTCGATGCCGGTGATCTTGCCGCCGAACTCGGAGGCCTTGCCCTTGAGGTCGGCCAGGGAGTCGATGCCCTTCATGTAGGAGGGCACGCTCAGCTCCAGGGACGTCTTGTCGTACCAGGCTCCGAGGTCGTCGAGCTGCTTGCCGTACTTCTTCCAGTACTGGGCGTGGGTCGTGGGCAGCCAGGCGTCGGTCTGGAAGTCGACGTCGCCCTGGGCGAGGGAGGTGTACAGCGGGCCCGCGTCGAACTGCTTGGCCTCGACCCGGTAGCCGCGCTGCTCCAGGACCTCCTTCCACAGGAAGGTGGAGGCGACGCCCTCGTCCCAGGGGATGTAGCCGATGCTGATCTTCTTGCCCTGGCCGACGTCCTTGCCGCCGGCCGCGGCGGTGGCGCCGGTGCCGCTGCCGCCGAGGACGCCCATGCCGCCCGCGGCGAGCGCCAGGACGACGACGCCGATCACGGCGACGACGGGGCGGGGCCGGTACGACCAGATCTTCAGCCCCTGGGCGGCGCGCAGCTTGGCGGCGGCACGGCGGCCGAGCGGGGAGACCTGGGTGCCCAGCTCGCTGGTCATGCGGTCGAGGTAGATCGCGAGGATCACGATGGCCACGCCCGCCTCGGAGCCGAGGCCCACGTTGAGCTGGCCGATGGCCTCGTTGACGTCGCCGCCGAGGCCGCCGGTGCCGACCATGCCGGCGATGGCGGCCATGGACAGGCCGAGCATGATGACCTGGTTGACGCCGGCCATGACGGTGGGCAGGGCGAGCGGGAGCTGGACGCGCAGCAGGGTGTTGCGGGGCGTGGTGCCGAACGCGTCGGCGGCCTCGACCAGTTCCTTGTCGACCTGCCGGATGCCCAGCTCGGTCATGCGCACGCCCGGGGCGAGCGCGAAGATCAGGGTGGCGACGATGCCCGCGGGGGCGCCGGTGCCGAAGAAGAGGATCGCCGGGATGAGGTAGATCATCGCGGGCAGCGTCTGCATGAAGTCCAGGACGGGCCGGACCAGTGAGCTGACGCGGTCGGAGCGGGCCGCCCAGATGCCCACGGGCAGGGCGATCACCAGGGCGATGACGGTCGCCACGAGGACGAGCGCCAGGGTGATCATCGCGTTCTCCCACAGGTCGAGGGAGTCGATGAACGCGAACCCGGCGAAGGCGAGGACACCGGCGAGGGTGCCGCGCAGCCAGAAGGCGATCACTGCGAAGATGCCCGCGAGGAGCAGCGGTTCGGGGGCCTGGAGGACGGCGTTGATGCCGTCGTAGAGGCCGAGGAAGACGGTCTTGCAGAAGTCGAACAGCCACGCCATGTGGGTGGTGAGCCAGTCGACCGCGTCGTTGACCCAGCTGCCGAGCTGAATCCTAGGCACGGGCGATCACCTTCTCTCCGCCCTTGTCGCGCGGGGAGTCGCAGGGCTGCGGGACGGCGTCCCGCTCGTCGCCCAGGAAGCCGATCAGCCGCTGCCGGGGGACGATACCGAGCTGCTTGTTGTCCTGGTCGACGACCGACACCGGGTGGGAGAGCCGGGCACTGATCGCGCACAGCTCGGTGAAAGGGGTGTCCGGGGTGACGGTCTCGCAGTGGCAGCCGGGGTCGTCGGCGGTGACCGAGGTGTCCATCAGCTCGCCCGCGGTCAGGACGCGGGAGCGGTCGACGTCCTGGGTGAAGGAGGCGACGTAGTCGTTCTCCGGGCGCAGCAGGATGTCCTGCGCGGTGCCGTTCTGGACGATGCGGCCGTCGCGCATGACGGCGATGCGGTCGCCCAGGCGCATGGCCTCGTTCAGGTCGTGGGTGATGAAGACGATCGTCTTCTTCAGCTTCTGCTGGAGCTCCAGCAGCTGGTCCTGCATGTCGCGGCGGATCAGCGGGTCCAGGGCGCTGAAGGACTCGTCCATCAGCAGCAGGTCGGCGTCGGTGGCGAGCGCGCGGGCGAGTCCGACGCGCTGCTGCATGCCGCCGGACAGCTCGTCGGGCCAGGACTTCTCCCAGCCGGCCAGGCCGCACAGGGCGAGCGCCTCGTCGGCGCGGCGTGCGCGCTCGGCGCGGGGCACGCCCTGCACTTCCAGACCGTAGGCGGCGTTCTCGCGCACGCTGCGGTGCGGGAAGAGCGCGAAGTGCTGGAACACCATGCTGATCTTCCGGGAGCGGACCTGGCGCAGCTCGCGGTCGGTCAGGGTGGTCAGGTCCTGACCGTCGAAGCGGACATGTCCTGCGGTCGGTTCGAGAAGACCGTTCAGCATGCGCAACAGCGTGGACTTGCCGGAGCCGGACAGGCCCATGACGACGAAGATCTGGCCGGGCTCCACGGTGAAGGAGGCGTCGATCACGGCGGCGGTCGTGCCCTCGGCGCGCAGTTCCTCCCGGCCGGCTCCGTTCCTGAGCCGCTCGACCGCCTGGTCCGGTCTCCTGCCGAACACTTTGTACAGGCTCTCTGCCTCAAGGGTTGCTGACACGTGCACCTCTGTTTCCACGACGACGAAAACGCAGCGAGGCCGGGGCGCAAAACAGTTGAAATGCGCAACCGACCTCGCTCCGGGGCGGCGCCTACCCCGTGGCCCAAAACCAAACCCTGACGTGCGGCGCTTCACACAGAACGCGCACCGCGCAACGCGTTGCGCGGCACGGCCGGCTGTCAGTGCCGTACGGCATGATGCGTGGCGTGACCGGACGACTGATGCTCCTCGACACCGCTTCCCTGTACTTCCGTGCCTACTTCGGCGTCCCCGACTCGGTCAGGGCGCCGGACGGCACACCGGTGAACGCCGTGCGCGGCCTCCTCGACTTCATCGACCGCCTGGTCAAGGACCACCGGCCCGACGATCTCGTGGCGTGCATGGACGCCGACTGGCGTCCGCACTGGCGCGTGGAGCTGATCCCCTCGTACAAGGCGCACCGCGTCGCCGAGGAGCACGCGGCCGGGCCGGACGAGGAGGAGGTGCCCGACACGCTGTCGCCGCAGGTGCCGGTCATCGAGGCGGTGCTGGACGCGGTGGGCATCGCCCGCGTGGGCGTCGCGGGCTACGAGGCGGACGACGTCATCGGCACGTTCACGGCACGCGCGAAGGGCCCGGTCGACATCGTCACGGGCGACCGCGACCTCTACCAGCTGGTGGACGACGCGCGCGGGGTGCGCGTGCTGTACCCGCTGAAGGGCGTGGGCACGCTGCAGCACACCGACGAGGCGGTGCTGCGTGCGAAGTATGGGGTCGACGGGAGCGGGTACGCGGATCTGGCCCTGCTGCGCGGCGACCCCAGCGACGGCCTGCCGGGCGTGCCGGGCATCGGCGAGAAGACGGCCGCCAAGCTGCTGGCCGAGTTCGGGGACCTGGCCGGGATCCTGGCGGCGGTCGAGGACCGGCGGTCGAAGCTGACGCCCACGCAGCGCAGGCGGCTGGACGAGGCGCGCCCGTACCTCGCGGTCGCGCCGAAGGTGGTCCGGGTCGCGGACGACGTACCGCTCCCGGACGTCGCCACGGCGCTCCCGAAGGCACCTCGCGACCCGGCGGCCCTGGAGGCGCTGGCGGCCCGCTGGGGTCTGGGCGGGTCACTGGAGCGTCTGCTGGCGACGCTCGCGGTGTGATGCGTCGGTAAGAGTGCGACGTGTCCTTCGCATACGAGAGGTGGGAACCGGGGGCGAGGTGCTAACTTAGGTAACCCTAACTATGTGAGACAGGGAGGTCCTCATGGCAGAGCGACCGGGACGCCAGCCGCGCAAGGCGCACTCCGCTCAGGTCGTCCGCACCGAGCGGCTGACCCCGCACATGCAGCGCGTGGTGCTCGGTGGCGAGGGCCTCGCCGACTTCGCCGCGGACACCTGCACGGACCACTACGTGAAGCTGCTGTTCGCGCCCGGGGACGTGACGTACCCGGAGCCCTTCGACCTGCAGCGGATCCGCGACGAGCTGCCCCGCGCACAGTGGCCGGTGACCCGGACGTACACGGTGCGCCAGTGGGACGCCGAACACCGCGAGCTGACCCTGGACTTCGTCATCCACGGCGACGAGGGCCTGGCCGGCCCCTGGGCCGCGCGCGTCCAGCCGGGCGAGACCGTGCGGTTCATGGGCCCCGGCGGAGCGTACGCGCCCGACCCGGAAGCGGACTGGCATCTGCTCGTCGGTGACGAGAGCGCCCTGCCCGCGATCGCCTGCGCCCTGGAGGCCCTGCCGCGCGGGGCCCGGGCGTACGCCTTCGTGGAGGTCTCCGGCCCCGAGGAGGAGCAGAAGATCGACTCGGACGTGGAGGTCGTCTGGCTGCACCGCGGCGACCGGCCCCTGGGCGAGGCGCTGGTCGAGGCCGTGCGGAACCTGGAGTTCCCCGAGGGCCGGGTGCACGCCTTCGTGCACGGCGAGGCGCACTTCGTGAAGCAGCTGCGCCATCTGCTCCGGGTCGAGCGCCACGTCCCGCGCGAGGACCTGTCGATCTCCGGCTACTGGCGGCGCGGCCACGACGAGGACGGCTGGCAGGCCTCGAAGCGGGAGTGGAACGCGCGCATCGAGGCGGAGCAGGAGAGCACACCGGCCGCCTGAGGCAGCGGCCGGGAGGCACAGCCCGGGGGCAGGGGGCAGCCCAAGGCGCGCGTGGCCCGTGCCCACGTCCAGCCAGCCGGGAGGCAGCCCGAGGGCAGGGGCGGCCCGGCGAGACGGTCCGGGGGCAGCGGCTCAATCCCCTCGCACGCGCGCGTGCAGATGCATGTCGTGCCAGCCGTCCGGCTGCAGGGCGGAGCTGCGCTTGGTGCCCTCCAGGACGAAGCCGGTGCGTGCGGCGACCCCGCAGGACGCCGCGTTGCGCACGGCGTGCAGCAACTCCAGCCGGTGGAAGCCGACCTCGTCGAGGGCCCAGCGGGTGAGCGCGGTCGTGGCCCGGGCGGCGACGCCCCGGCCCCGTGCCTCCGGGACGGTCCAGTACGCCACCTCCGCCGTCCCGTCGTCCAGCCGCATCTCGCGCAGCGCGACCCGGCCCAGCAGCGCGCCGGAGCCCGCGTCGACGACGGCCCACTGCGCCTCGCGCTCCTCCTCCCACGCCCGGTGCCAGTCCCGGATCCAGCCGGCGGTCTCCGCTTCGGAGGCGGCGGTCCGGGCGTGCCACTGGTGCATCACCGGATCCTGGAAGACCTACCGCGGGCGCGTCCTCGGTCCGCCAGGGACGCAGGAGGAGTCCGCCGTCGGCGGGAAGGGTGGGCTGCGGACGGCGGGTGAGAGTCCCGGCGGTCAGGACCGGGCCGATGAGGAGAGGCATGCCCACATCCTGACGACCGGGCGGCAGGTGGCCCCAGCGGTTTTCCGCGGGTGCGCGCCGGCCTCGTACGCTGGGCCGCGATGAGACGCAAGACCCGCACCCCGCCCTCTCCCCTGCCGCAGCGCCACGGCGTTGACCCGGTGCGGGTGCGGCTGCCCGCCGCGAGCGCGTGGGCCACGGTGCGCGAGCATCTGGTGGAGCGGCTCTCCGGGGCCGGAGCCGGGGTCGTCGACGGGATGTTCGACGCGGGGCTGATCGTCGGGGCGGACGGACGGCCCGTGCCGGCGGACGCGCCGTTCGTGCCCGGCATGTTCGTGTGGTTCCACCGGGAGCTGCCCGACGAGATCCCGGTGCCCTTCCCGCTGGAGGTCGTGCACCGGGACGAGCACATCGTCGTCGCCGACAAGCCCCACTTCCTGGCCACCACCCCGCGCGGCGCCCATGTCGCCGAGACCGCGCTGGCCCGGCTCCGCCGCGAACTGGGCATCCCGGCACTCAGCGCCGCGCACCGGCTGGACCGGCTCACGGCCGGGCTCGTGCTCTTCACCGTGCGCCCCGAGGAGCGCGGCGCGTACCAGACCCTGTTCCGCGACCGGCGGGTCCGCAAGGAGTACGAGGCCGTCGCCCCGTACGACTCCGCCCTCGCGCTCCCCCGGACCGTCCGCAGCCGGATCGTGAAGGAGCGCGGGGTGCTGACCGCGCGGGAGGTGCCGGGCGAGCCCAACGCCGTGAGCCGCGTCGAGCTCGTCGAGCGCCGTACGGACCGGGACGGCCCCCTGGCCCGGTACCGGCTTCTGCCCGGCACCGGGCAGACGCACCAGCTGCGCGTGCACATGACCGCGCTGGGCGTCCCGATCCTCGGCGACCCGCTCTACCCGGAGGTGACCGGGCCCGTGCCGGCCGGTGACTTCCGGCGTCCCCTCCAACTGCTGGCGCGGGGCCTCGCCTTCACCGACCCGGTCACGGGCGTGGAGCACCGGTTCCGCAGCGGCCGGGTGCTCGCGGCCTGGGCGTCGTACGACCGGTGGGCCGCCGGGACGTACGACGGCCCGTCACACGGTCAGTAGCCGCGCCACCAGCTCAGGAAGCGCTGCCAGACGCCCTTGCGCCGGGGCGGCTGCGGCTCCTCCGACGCCGGCTGCGGCTGCGGCTGCACCGGAACCGGCTGGGGCTGCGGCTGCGCGGAGCCCGGTGCCGGCGGGAGCTGCGCGGCGGCCGCCGTCGGCTGCGGCTGCGGCTGCGGCTGCACGGTGCCGATCTGCCAGTCGGAGCGCTGCGCCGGGACCGGCTTGTGGTTCGGCTGCTCCGCCACGTCCTGCGGCGGCTTGGGCGAGAACTGCACCGGCATGCTCACCAGGTGCCGGGAGGCGATGGACGCCGTCCAGCGCAGGTCCTCCTCGTCGCAGTCGAGTTCGACGTCCGGCAGCCGCATCAGCAGCGCGTCGACGCCGACGTCGGCGATGGAGCGGCCGATGTCCTGGCCGGGGCACTCGTGCGGGCCGCCGCCGAAGGCGAGGTGGGAGCGGTTGCCCTGCATGCTGGCCTTCAGGTCGGGCCGCACCCGCGGATCGACGTTGGCCGGGAGCGGGGCGAACAGCAGTCCGTCGCCCCGGCGGATGCGCTGCCCGCCCAGTTCGGTCTCCTGCTTGGCGAAGTAGGCGAAGACCGTGCTGAACGGCGGCTCGTTCCACAGCGACTGTTCCACCGCCTCCGGCACCGTCATCTGGCCGCCGTTGAGCTGGGCCCGGAAGCGCGGGTCGATCAGCACCGTGAGCAGTACGTTCGACAGCAGGTTGGTGGTGGCCTCGTAGGCGGCGAAGAGCACCAGGCGCAGGTGCTCCCTGACCTCGTCGTCGGTGAGCCGGGCCGGGTGGGTGATCAGGTAGCTGGCGAGGTCCTCCTCCGGCTGGGCGCGGCGGCGGGCGGTGAGCCGGCTCAGGGCGTCCATGACGTAGGAGTGGCTGGCGATCGCGGTCTCGGTGCCCTTGAGCGCGTCGCGGGCGGCCTCGACGATGCGGTCGTTGTACTCGCCGGGCATGCCGAGGATCTCGCACATCACCGCCATCGGCAGGTGCTCGGTGAACTGACTGACGAGGTCGGCCTCGCCCTTCTCGCAGAAGCGGTTGACGATCTGCTGCGTGCTGCGGTTGATGTAGCGGCGCAGGCTGCGGAAGTCGATGGTCGAGATGGCGCCCATGACCGCGCCGCGCAGCCGCTTGTGCTCGTCGCCCTCGGCGTGCGAGGCGATGGGCTGCCAGGCGATGTGCGGCATCAGCGGGTGGTCGGGCTTGACCAGGCCGTCCTTGAGGGGGGTCCAGATACGGCTGTCCCGGCAGAACTGCGAGGGCGAGCGCACCATGTGCAGGTTCTCGGCGTGGCCGAGGACGATCCAGATGGGCACGTCGTCGTGGAGCAGCACGGGCGCCACGGGCCCGTGCTGCTCCCGCAGTCGCTCGTACAGCGCTCCCAGGTCCTCCGCCTCGTGCAGCCGGTGCAGCCCCCCGGGCCCGAGGCCGTGCGCGGGGCAGCCGGGGGGCGGCCCGGGCCGGGTGTCGTCCGTACCGGTCGGGGCGTGGGATTCAGGCGTCACAGTGGTCGCTCCGAAACTTTCCAGATGTCTGGGGGGGAGATGTGGGGTGGGCCGGATACCGGTCAGGTGAGCGAGCCCGTCATGGCGAGGGAGTGCAGGAAGCGCATGAGGGTCATCAGGACGTCGCGGCTGGAGGCCCGGCGGCGCGCGTCGCACTCCATGATCGGGATGTCCGGGGAGAGGTCGAGGGCCGTGCGCAGCTCCTCGATGGGGTAACGGGGCGCGTCGGGGAAGGAGTTGATGGCGACCACGAACGGCACACCGCGTTCCTCCAGGCGCCCCATGACGTCGAAGCTGACCTCCAGCCGACGGGTGTCGACCAGCACCACCGCGCCGAGCGCGCCCTCGAACAGCCCGTTCCACAGGAACCAGAAGCGCTGCTGGCCGGGGGTGCCGAAGAGGTACAGCACGAGCTGGTCGGTGATGCTGATCCGGCCGAAGTCCATGGCGACGGTGGTGGCCGTCTTGGTATCGGAGCCGAAGTTGTCGTCGACACCGATGCCGGCCTGCGTCATGGTCTCCTCGGTGGTCAGCGGTTTGATCTCGCTGACCGAGCCGACCATGGTCGTCTTTCCGACACCGAAGCCCCCCACGATCACGATCTTGGCCGCGGCCTGTGTCGTGTGTGGCAACTGGTCCTCGGCCCGGGGGCCCGGGATGGTGTCAGAGCCTTTGAAGTCCATTCATCACCGCTTCGAGGAGGGAACGGTCGGGGACCGCCTGTCGTCGGACGATCGGGGAGCGCGCGTGTACCAGTTCCGCCGTCAGCAGCTCGGTGAGCAGCGTGCCCATCGCGCTGAACGGCAGGCCGAGGTAGGCCGACAGCTCCGCCACGGAGAGGGGGGCGGCGCAGAGCCGGAGCAACGCCGCCTGCTCGGGGGTGGCGGAGGGCGGCGGGTCTGCGGCACGCGCCACGATTAACGTCACCAGGTCCAGCTCGGCGCGTTCGCCGTCCGGGCCGGCCACCACGTACATGCGCTCCGGGTTCCCGGGCTTGTCCTCGCCGCCCTGGGAAGGCTGCGGGGCCGGTTCCGCCGCGGGGTTGCGCCTCTGGCGTTGCGGAGGCGTCATACGATCTGCCCGTTCCGCCGGGGCGGACTGGTCAGGTGTCCGCCGATCCGGACCACCAGGTCGCGCATCATCGCGCTCATCCGGCCCGGTTCGCACCGCACGTCGGAGAGCACCGCGAGGAAGGCGTTGGCCCCGGCGCCCATCAGGTAGAAGTAGCCCTGGTCGATCTCGATCATGACGAGCTTCATCTCGCCGTCGCCGACGCTGAGTTCCTGGCAGATGCTGCCCGCGAGGGACTGCAGGCCGGCACAGGCCGCGGCGACCCGGTCGGCCGCGTCGGGCTCGCCGCCGTGGCGGGCGATGCGCAGACCGTCGGCCGAGAGCACCACGATCATCTCGATGCCCGGTACGCCGTCGGCGAGTTGCTTGAGCATCCAGTCGAAGTTGCCTCGCTGCTGGATCACTTGAGATCCCCCTCGTCATCGGCCTCGGTGGGGGCCGGGTCGTTGAGCAGGTGCAGGTACTTGGTGGGGTTCCGGATGAAGTCGGTCGGGTGGGTGCCGGGCTCGATGCCCTGCTTGAGTCCCTCCCAGAAGGCCTCCAGGCCCTTGCCGGGGGCGTCGGGGGCGCTCATGTCGCGCAGGGGCGGCACCTCGGGCTCCTTGATCGCGGCCCAGGGGTTGTGCTCGCCGCGTGCCTCGGCCTCCCGGTCGGCCTTCTCGTTGGCGGCCTGCTGGGCGAGTCGCTCGGAGAGCGGTGTCTTCACCCGGCTGCGGCGCTGCGGCAGGCCGTTCGCCGTCCACTCGGTGACCTCGGGGACGTCGTCGTCCTCCAGGGAGATCGTCGCGGGGATCTTCGGGCTGGTGGGGCGTCGCTTCTTCGGGGTGCGCTTCGGTCCCTCGGGAATGCCGACCTTCATGGGGATGCCGGTGGCGCCGATGCCGTGGGCGAGTCCGACACCGGGCTCGTGGGTGATCATCTCGCTCGGCACGATGAGGATGGCGCGGACACCGCCGTACGCGGAGGCGCGCAGCGAGACCTGCATGTTGTACGCCGTGCAGAGGCGGCCCACGACGGCGAGGCCGAGGCGCGGGTGCTCGCCGATGTCCTGGAGGTCGACGCCCGCCTTGGCGGCCTCCAGCATGCCCTCGATCCGGGCGCGCGCCTCCTCGTTGAGGTTGACGCCGCCGTCCTCGATCTCGATGCAGACGCCGGTCTGCACCTCGGTGGCGGTGACGTGCACCTTGGTCTGCGGCGGCGAGTAGCGCGTGGCGTTGTCGAGGAGCTCGGCGGCGGCGTGGATGACCGGCTCGACGTAGATGCCCTTGACGCTGACCTTGGCGATGGAGGACAGCTGGATGCGCCGGTACTCCAGGATGCGCGACATGGCGCCGCGCAGGGTGCTGTACAGGGACACCGGCTCGGGCCACTGCCGTCCGGGGCGGCCGCCGCCGAGGACGGAGACGGAGTCGGCGAGGCGGCCGATCAGAGCGTTGCCGTGGTCGATGCGCAGCAGGTCGTCGAAGACCTCGGGGTTGCGGCCGTGGTCCTCTTCCATCTCGCGGAGTTCTTCGGCCTGCTGGTGGATGATCGCCTGGACGCGGCGGGCGACACTGACGAAGGAGCGCGCGGCGGCGTCCCGCATGGTCACTTCGCGATCGACGATCCTCAGCACCGTCAGCAGCGTCTCGGCCTGCGGCGCGGGGAGGTCGCGGAACGCGGGGTTGGAGAGACCGAGCTTGCGAATCACCTCTCTGGGCGATTCTCCGGTGTGCAGCAGATCGAGCGCGGCGGGGACGATCTCCCGCGAGAAGCGGACCAGTTCGTTCTCGTGGAGGGCGATCCGCTGTTCCAGCTGCGCGGTGTGGCGGGCGTGCTCCGCACGCTGGCTGCGCAGGGCACGGCCGCGGCGCGCGGCCTCGGCGGCCGTCGCGATCACCAGCGCGGTGGCGAGACCGCCGCACCAGCCGACGGCGAGCCGGGCGGGCTCCGCCACCAGGGCGACGGCGGCTCCGGTCGCCGCCGCCATCACTATGGCCGGCAGCAACAGCACGCGTGTGTAGGGCAGTTCACGGCGACCTGGAGGGGATTGAACACTCACCATGTGGGCCTTCTGACAGGAGACGACTGAGGTTCGGGGGGACTCGCAAGTGGGTATGTCATGAAACTGTCGGGATCTTCCGCACATTGGGGAACAAGCGCACGAATTCATCTCAAGCCGGTGCGCTGCGGGCGAGCTTAGTCCGACCGGATCATCGCCGTGTCATATTCCGCATCTACCGGAAACCGGTCGCGAAGGGATAGTAAGCTCATTCATTTACACGCTGCGAAACCGTTCGAATACGTCCAGTCACGGCGAACGGGCATACGAAAGCCCGCCCACCGAACGGGTGAACGGGCTTCGGTACAACGCCCCGTTTTAAGGGGCGCGGGGAACTGCGCGAGCAACCACGACCAACCGGCACCCGCGCACGGACATCACCCCACCGACGAGTAGGCGACCACGCCCCGCAGCAACAGATCGACGGCCTTACGTGCGTTCTTCACGACACTGGAGCCCTGCGGCGCCGCGGCCGCGATCTGCCCCAGCACATCGATGACCTGCTTGCACCACCGCACGAAGTCCCCCGCCGGCATCTCCGCCTCGCGCAGCACCTCGTCGAGCCCCTTCCCGGAGGCCCACATGTACGCGGCCCAGGCGAAGCCGAGATCGGGCTCGCGCTGCCCGACCCCCTCGGTCTGGGTGATCCGGAACTCCTCCTCCAGCGCGTCCAGCCGCCCCCAGATCCGCACCATCTCGCCCAGCGCGGCCTTGGCCTTCCCCGTCGGCAGCTTCGGCGCCATCGCGTCGTCCCCGACGCGCGACTCGAAGACCAACGCCGAGACGCATCCCGCCAGTTCGGCCGGGCCGAGCCCCTCCCAGACGCCCTCGCGCAGGCACTCGCTGGCGAGCAGGTCCAGCTCGCCGTAGAGCCGCGCGAGCCGCTTGCCGTGCTCGGTGACCTCGTCGGCGCGCAGGTAGTCCAGCTCGGTCAGCAGCGCGACGATACGGTCGAACGTCCGGGCGATGGTGTTCGTACGGCCCTCGATGCGGCGCTCCAGCTGCGAGGTGTCGCGCAGCAGCCGGTGGTACCGCTCGGCCCAGCGGGCGTGGTCCTCGCGGTCGCTGCACCCGTGGCAGGGATGCGCGCGCAGCGCCGTCCGCAGCCGGGCGATCTCGCGGTCGTCGGCCGCCTGGGAGCGCCGCTTGCGGTGCCGGTCGGCCGGGATGTGCCCGGCCTTGGTGCGCAGCGCGGAGGCGAGGTCCCGACGGGACTGCGGGGAGCGGGGGTTGAAGGACTTCGGGATCCGCATCCGCTCCAACGGCTCGACCGGGACCGGGAAGTCGATGGCCGCCAGCCGCTTCACCTGCCGCTCGGCGGTCAGCACCAGGGGGCGCGGCCCGTCATGGTGGTCGAAGCCGCGGTGGCCGTTCGAACGGCCCGCGGGCAGGCCCGGGTCCAGCACCAGCGCCAGGCCCGCGTACTTGCCGGTGGGGACGTGGATGACGTCACCCGGCTTCAGCTTCTCCAGCGCGACGGCGGCCTCCGCGCGCCGCTGGGCCGCGCCCTGCCGGGCCAGCTCGTTCTCCCGGTCCTTCAGCTCGCGGCGCAGCCGCGCGTACTCCTCGAAGTCGCCGAGGTGGCAGGTCATGGAGGCCTTGTAGCCCTCCAGGCCCTCCTCGTTGCGCTGCACCTGCCGCGAGATGCCGACGACCGACTTGTCCGCCTGGAACTGGGCGAACGACGTCTCCAGCAGCTCGCGCGAGCGGTGCCGGCCGAACTGCTCGACCAGGTTGACCGCCATGTTGTACGACGGCTTGAAGCTGGAGCGCAGCGGGTACGTGCGCGTGCCCGCGAGACCGGCCAGGTGCTCGGGGTTCATGCCGCGCTGCCAGAGCACCACGGCGTGGCCCTCGACGTCGATGCCGCGCCGTCCGGCCCGGCCCGTCAGCTGGGTGAACTCGCCCGGGGTGATGTCGGCGTGCTGCTCGCCGTTCCACTTGACGAGCTTCTCCAGGACCACCGAGCGGGCGGGCATGTTGATGCCGAGGGCGAGGGTCTCGGTCGCGAAGACGGCCTTGACCAGGCCGCGTACGAACAGCTCCTCGACGACCTCCTTGAAGGTCGGCAGCATGCCCGCGTGATGGGCGGCGATGCCGCGCTCCAGGCCCTCCAGCCACTCGTAGTAGCCAAGGACGTGCAGGTCCTCGCGCGGGATGGACGCCGTACGCTCCTCGACCAGGGAGCGGACCCGGTGCCGCGCCTCCTCGTCGTTGAGCCGCAGGCCCGCGTACAGGCACTGCTGGACGGCGGCCTCGCAGGCGGCCCGGCTGAAGATGAAGGTGATGGCGGGCAGCAGCCCCTCGGCGTCGAGTCGCTCGATGACCTCGGGCCGGCTCGGCGTCCACACGCGGGAGCGCTGTCTGCGCTCGCGCTCGCGGTCGGCCTCGCGCAGCCGGCCGCGTCGGCGGTCCTGGTACGACGGCCGGCTCGCCTCCATCCGCGCCATGCGCGTCAAGTCGGGGTTGACGGCCTTCTTCTGGCCCTCGCCCTCCTCGAACAGGTCGTACATCCGCCGCCCGGCCAGCACGTGCTGGAACAGCGGCACGGGCCGGTGCTCGGAGACGATCACCTCGGTGTCGCCGCGGACCGTGTCCAGCCAGTCGCCGAACTCCTCGGCGTTCGACACGGTCGCCGAGAGGGAGATGAGCGTGACCGACTCGGGAAGGTGGATGATCACCTCTTCCCAGACGGCGCCCCGGAACCGGTCGGAGAGGTAGTGCACCTCGTCCATGACCACGTAGCCGAGGCCCAGGAGCGTCTGCGAACCGGCGTACAGCATGTTCCGCAGCACCTCGGTGGTCATCACGACCACCGGGGCGTCGGAGTTGACGCTGTTGTCGCCGGTGAGCAGGCCCACCTTGTCCGTGCCGTAGCGGCGGCACAGGTCGGCGTACTTCTGGTTCGACAGCGCCTTGATGGGTGTCGTGTAGAAGCACTTCTTGCCCTGCTGGAGGGCGAGGTGGACGGCGAACTCGCCGACGATCGTCTTGCCGGAACCGGTGGGCGCGGCGACCAGCACGCCCTTCCCCGCCTCGAGCGCCTGGCAGGCCTCGATCTGGAAGGGGTCGAGGCCGAAGTCGTACATCTCGCGGAAGGAGGCGAGCGCGGTGGCCTGCTCGGCAGCGCGCTTACGAGCTGCCGCGTACCGCTCGGCCGGGGAGAGATCCTCTGTCATCGTGCTTTCGAGCGTACCGGGCCGCACTGACAACAGGACGATCATTATCCGGATCACTGGCCGACGACCGACCATGCACAACTGGCCAGAAAGCGCTTGCTGTCCTCGATCGGATCGAATTAATGTCCCGCCGTGCGCTGCTCGGTGATCATCCTGACGACCACCTCACCGAGCGGACGCCCAGACCACAGCGGTGACCTGATGCGAATGAGGGGAACATGAAGATCGCACGACGTCTCGGTGCACTCGCGGGCACGACCGCGGTTCTGGTGGGGTTCGTCGGCACTACGCCGGCTGCCGCCGCCGCTGACGCCGTACACCGGGGCAGCACCACCTGCTACAACTGGTCCTGGGGGGACGGCACCATCTCCTGGACGGTCTACGCCAGCAACACCTGTAGCTCCAGCAAGGGCCTGCAGTGGACGACCGAGAGCGGCGCCATTGCCTGCATGTGGGTGGCGGGCAGGGACCAGGAACATCACAAGTACGCCTCGAAGCCGAGGTCCAGCACCTTCAAGGACGTGAACAGCTGCCCTCCTGGAACGGGTGACTGACCCAGGCGCCGGCGCATGAGAGGTGCCCCCACCCTTGCTGGGTGGGGGCACCTTCTCTTCGCCGCTTCATTCCCGTCCGGACGGCCCACGCCTCGACATCTATGTGACGTCGTCGTAGCCGTTCACATGGTCTCGGGCGGAGTCCGCCTGGCGTGGAAGGGCGGGAGCAGTCGTCACCGCTTCCACCTCACCGATGCTCTCCGGGGTGAGATCGAGCTCCGAGGCCTCGTCATCGGCCGGTCCCTCCGCCTCGCGGCGGGCACGTCGCCGGTCGTTCGCGAGCGCGATCGCGCAGGCGCCGAAGTACAGCACCCAGATGGGGCCGGCCAGGGCCAGCATGGAGATCGGGTCGGTGCTGGGGGTTGCGATCGCGGCGAACACAGTGATGCCCATGATCATGCCCCGCCACCAGCCGGCCATCCTCTTGCCGGAGAGGATGCCGCCGAAGTTCAGCATGACCAGCAGCAACGGCAGCTCGAAGGAGAGGCCGAAGACGATGATCATCCGCATGACGAGCTGCAGCAGATCATCGAGGGGGAGCTGGTTGTCGCTACCGATGATCGAGAACTCGAGCATCACGGACGCCATCTTCGGCAGCGACCAGTACGCGAAGTACGCCCCCATGAGGAACAGCGGGAATCCCGCAGCCACGAAGGCCAGAGAGTACTTCTTCTCGTGCCGGTGCAGGCCTGGCGCCACGAAGGCCCACAACTGATACAGCCACACCGGAGCCGCGAGGGCCACACCAGAGGAGAGGGACACCGTGAGAGCGAGCGTGAACGGGCTCAGCAGACCGTTCTGGACGATCCGCGCGCACTGGCTCTCCTCGGTACCCTTCGCCAGTTCGGCGAAGCTGTACTGGCATCCCACCGCATCCAGGATGGGATCCGTGAAGAACTGGATGATGTCCTTGTAAAAGAAAGCGGCGACGATCGTCGTGACGACGATCGCCAGCAGACTCTTCACGAGCCGGTTGCGGAGCTCGCGAAGGTGCTCCGCGAGGGGCATCCGCCCCTCGGGATCCTTCTCCTTCTTGCGGGCAGACTTCAGCAACCCACGTTCCCATCTCGTGCGGCGGGCCGGAGGTCACCGGCCCTGCGTCAGCGCTTGGTCGTGTCCGTCGGCTCGTTGACCGGGCGCGAGCTGGTCACATCACCGGGGGCGGCCTGGATGGTGCGCTGCGCGGGCTCGTCGTTGTTGGGCGGGCCGGCCGGGGTCGTGGACGACTTGTTCTCGTCCTTCATCGCCTTGGCCTCGCTCTTGAGGATGCGGGCGGACTTGCCGAGCGACCGAGCCATGTCCGGAAGCTTCTTCGCGCCGAACAGCAGGATGATGACGACGAGGATGAGAATGATCTCGGGGGCTCCGAGCCTTCCGAACATAAGTCTTTACCTTCTCACCGAGGCGGCTGTGGTGGGGTGCTGTCCGACCGGTCGGACGTATGTCCGAACGATCGTGTCGACAGCGATCGTAACGCTCGGGGGTGAACGTGAGGCAATCCCTCTGCATCCCCTGTGCGTACTCCCGTCCGCGGCCAGTGCCTCGTTAACCGGGCCGCGACCAGCAGCGTACCTGTCCGAACCGTCCAGGTGACAGGGCAAAGTGTCCCGAAGCGCAACTCACGGTCCCCTCCCGGACGGCTCACAGCGCGTCCACGGACCGGGCCGCGCTCTGCGCCGCCCGCTCCAGGTCGTCGGCGGCCCGGCTGATCCGGCGCGCCGAATCCGTGACCTGCCTGCCCAGGCGCTGTGCCTCCACGAAAACCCGCACGGCGAGCACCCCCAGCACGGCGAGACCCAGGAAACCCACGGCAACCGCGAACATCGGCCAGAACATGACGCCGAGCCTAGACCTTTCCCGGAACTCGTCCCGCTAGAGGGTCGAGTGCAGCCGCAGGGTGCGCACGCCGCCGCCGGTCAGCAGCTCCACGATCCGCTCCCCCGCCGGCTTGCGGACCGACGCGCCGCACTCCGGGCAGGTGAAGGAGTAGAAGGTGGTGCGGCTGGTGGCGCCGATGGCGAGGCGCAGGGCGCCCGCGGTGAGCTCGAAGCGCCCCCGGCAGTCCGGGCAGCCCGCCCTGAACACCACCGGGGACACGCTTCTCATGCCGGCGAACGCGGACTCCACCGTCATGCCCCGCGCACCGGACGTCGCCGACTCGCTCACAGCCCTCGCTCCTCTTCCTGGGGTCGTTCGCCTCCGGGGGCACCGCGGCCGGTGTGCGGGGCGGCCCGGCCGGGCCGCCGACGCCGGTGGGCGCCTGTGGCTCACTCGCGTCTGCCGTCCGGACCCGCGTGCACCGCGTGCGGCGCCTCGGCGGTCTCCACCGCGTCGGCCGCCTCGATCCCGTCGTACGCCGCCAGCGCCTCGCGGGCCGCCTGCCGGGCGCTGTCGGCCAGCTCCGGCGGGGAGACGATCCGGCCGTCCCGCCCCAGCCGCAGCGCCAGGCGCCGCAGCGACGCCGGGTCGGGCGTCCGCAGGGTGATACGCAGCCCGCCGTCCGGCAGCTCATCCGCACTGTCGTGCGGGTAGTACTCGGCGACCCAGCGGCCGCCGGGGCCGACCTCGACCACGACCTCCGGATCCTCGGCCGCGGGCTGCACCAGCGCCTCGGACAGGTCCCGCAGCTCGATCTCCGGCGGCGCCGACGGCTCGTCCAGGATCTTGATCTCGGCGACCCGGTCGAGCCGGAACGTCCGGCGCGCCTCCGAGCGGCGGCACCACGCCTCGACATAGGTGTGACCGACGCTGACCAGGCGGATGGGGTCGATCTCCCGCTCGGTGACCTCGTCGCGCGCGGGCGAGTAGTAGCGGATCCACAGACGACGGCGCTCGGCGATCGCCCGGTCGACGTCCGCGAAGACACCGCCCTCGGACTCGAAGGTCACCGACAGCCGCGAGCTGGCACCGGCCGCCTCGCCGGCCGCCGTCTCCACCTTGGCCGTCGCCCGCAGCAGCGCCTGCCGGTCGCTCTCCCGCAGTCCGGGCAGCGTGGCGACGGCCCGGGCGGCGACGAGCAGCGCGGTGGCCTCGTCGGCGGCGAGTCTGAGCGGCTCGGCGGCCTCCGCCGCGAGGGCGGCCGGATTGTGCCACCAGATGCGCTCGCCGTCGGTGTCGATGTCGAGGAGGTCACCGCCGCGGAAACTCGTGCCGCACATGGGCAGCACGTCGAGGTCGGAGACCAGCTCGTCCTCGGTGATGCCGAAGGCGCGCGCGACGTCCTCGACCCGGGCCCCGGGGCGCTCCCTCAGATACGTCACCAGGGAGAGCATCCGCCGGGTCTGGTCGATGGCGTTCACGGGCCTGACCGGTTTGCCTGCCACTGTCTTCCCCGCTCCCCCTCAGCCCTTGGCCACGGCCCGCAGCCGGTCCACCACGTCGGCCCGCAGCTCGGCGGGCTCCAGGACGACCACGTCCGGCCCGAACTCCACCAGCCAGGCGTCCAGCCCGTGGCCGTACGGAATCTCCAACTCGTCCCAGCCGTCGCCGAGTTCCCGGACGGAGGTGGCCTTCGCCCGAAGGGGGTAACCGGCGTCCGAGCGCAGCCGGATCCGCGCCGAGCGGTCGGCGATCTCCCCGGCCCAGCTCGCGACGGTCTCGCGGACGGTCACGACGTCCGGCACGTCAGCGGTGTAGCGGCCGCCGCGCGAGCGGACCTTGCCGGTGATCCGGGACAGCCGGAACACCCGTTCGGCGCCCCGGTCGCGGTCCCAGCCCGCCAGGTACCAGTGGCCCCGCCAGCACTCCAGCGCCCACGGCTCCACGTGCCGCTGCTCGGGGTGCGCGGCCGTGGCCTTGCGGTAGTCGAAGACGACGGGCCGCCGGTCCCGGCAGGCCAGCATCAGCGGCTCGAAGGCCGCCTCATGCACCGGAATGCGCGGCTCCAGCGCGCCGTGCGGACCGTACGGGTCGACGTCCTCCGGGAGTCCGGCCGCGCGCAGCTTCTGCAGGGCGCCGCTGGCCGCGCCGGCGAGCCGGGCCTGCTGCCACACCTTGGCGGCGAGCCCCAGCGCGGCGGCCTCCTCGGCGTCCAGGGTGATGGGCGGCAGGCGGTTGCTGTCCCGGCGGGCCAGGTAGCCGATCTCGCCGTCGAGGCTCTCGACCGTCTCGATGACGAGTCCGAGCTCGCGCAGGTCGTCCTTGTCGCGCTCGAACATGCGGTTGAACGAGTCATCGGAGCCGGACGCGCCGTTGCCCGGCCCGAAGGCCTCGACGTAGGCCTCGATGGAGTCGCGCAGCTCGCGCTTGCTGAGCGGCCGCCGCGTCCCGAGCAGACACAGCGCCAGGTTCATCAGCCGCTCGGCCTTGGCAATGGCCATCGACGCGCTTCGCCTCCCTATGGTGCTTACGAGCGATGACCGTACCGCCACAGGGTGGCACGGCAAAAGCCGAGGGCCCATGCCCGAGCAGGCATGGGCCCCACGTGATCGAGTCTGTCCGAACCTTGCTCAGACCCCGAGCAGGTCGACCACGAAGATCAGCGTCTCGCCGGGCTTGATCGCCGGGGTCGGGCTCTGGTTGCCGTAGGCGAGGTGGGCGGGGATCGTCAGCTGGCGGCGGCCGCCGACCTTCATGCCCTGCACGCCCTGGTCCCAGCCCTTGATGACCCGGCCGCCGCCCAGCGGGAAGCGGAACGGGGTGCCGCGGTTCCAGCTGGCGTCGAACTCCTCGCCCGTGCTGAAGGCGACACCCACGTAGTGCACGGTGACGGTCTGGCCGGCCTGCGCGACCGGGCCGTCGCCTTCCCAGATGTCCTTGATCTCGAGGTCCGCCGGGGGCTCGCCGCCCGGGAAGTCGATCTCGGGCTTGTCGATGCTCACGTCTGCTGCTCCTGCTTGTCTGCGGAAAGGCGAACACGCACAGTCTTACATCCCCCGCACGTCACAGCTTCGCGAGGATGTCCACCGAGAAGACCAGCGTGGAGTCCTTCTTGATGCCGCTGCCCTGCGGCGGGTTGTCGCCGTAGCCCAGCTCCGGCGGGATGACGATGAGGACCCGGCTGCCGACCTTCTTGCCGGTCAGGCCCTGCGCCCAGCCCTTGACGACCTGCTGGAGCGAGAACGACACCAGCTGCTTGTTGGCGTACGAGGAGTCGAACTCCTTGCCGCCGTCCCACAGCACGCCCTTGTACTGCACGAGGACGCTGTTCTCGGCGGCGACCTCCTCGCCGTCGCCCTCCAGGACGTACTCCGCGACGAGCTTCTTCGGGGCTGCCTTCTTGGGCACCTCGATGGAGGGGGCCTTGCCGTCGGTGTTGGTGCCGACCTTGGGGAGGTCCGCGTTGTCCTGCGGGACCTCCTTGCCCTTGGCGGAGCTGGTGGCGTTGAACGCGTCCTGGATGTCGACGACGAAGACCAGCGTGTCGGTGCCCTTGATGCCCGCCTGCGGGTTGCCCTGCGTGCCGTAGCCCCAGGTGGGCGGGACGGCCATCTCGACGCGGCTGCCGGCCTTCTTGCCCGCCAGCGCGTACCGCCAGCCGTCGATGATCTGGCCCTGGGTGAGCTGGATGGCGAGGCGGGCCTTGCGGTCGTAGGAGTTGTCGAAGACCTTGGCGGTGTTCCAGACCTGGCCCAGGTAGTTCGCCACGACGAAGTCGTTCTCCGCGACGGCCTTGCCGCTGCCCGCGATCAGGGTCTTCACCGCGAGCTGCTTCGACGGCTCGCCGCTGCCCTTGGCGACCGTCGGCTTCTCGTCGAACTTGGTGCCCGCGGTGACCGCCGGCAGCGGACCGTCGACGATCTTCGGCGGCGGGGCCGCGGACGGGGCCGACGGCGAGGGCGACGGGCTGTCGCTGGCCTTGCTCGAGTCGGACTTGTCGTCACCGCATGCGGCGAGCGTGGCCAGTCCTGCGGGTACGGAGATGAGTAGTGAGCGTCGGCGCACTGTGGGGGCCTCGTAATCGGTCGATCTCGTTGATGGCGTGCGCGCAACTCTACGGCGTGAGAAGGGCGCCGCACTTGTAACGTACGGCGCCCGTGTGGCGTTCCGGCGATTTTCCCGCCGGCGCGATTCCTCACATTCCGGCGATCAGCTTCTCCACCCGGTCGTCCACGGAACGGAACGGGTCCTTGCACAACACGGTGCGCTGGGCCTGGTCGTTGAGCTTGAGGTGAACCCAGTCGACCGTGAAGTCACGGCGCTGCTCCTGGGCCCGGCGGATGAAGTCGCCGCGCAGCCGGGCCCGAGTGGTCTGCGGCGGGACCGACTTGCCCTCGAAGATCTTCAAGTCGTTGCAGATGCGGGCGGCCTGGCCCTTCTTCTCCAGCAGGTAGTACAGGCCGCGACGGCGGTGGATGTCGTGGTAGGCGAGGTCTATCTGCGCGACCCGCGGATGCGACATGGTCATGTTGTGCTTGGCCCGGTACCGCTCGAGGAGCTTGTACTTCATGACCCAGTCGATCTCGGTGCCGATGCGGTCGAGGTCCTCGGACTCGATCGCGTCCAGTGTGCGGCCCCACAGCTCCAGGACCTGCTCGACGGTGCCGGTGCGGATGCCGCGGCGCTCGCAGAAGTCCAGGGCCTTCTCGTAGTACTCGCGCTGCACCTCCAGGGCGGAGGCCTCGCGTCCGCTGGCCAGGCGGACCTTGCGGCGGCCGGTGATGTCGTGGCTGACCTCGCGGATCGCCCGGATCGGGTTCTCCAGGGTGAGGTCGCGCATCACCGTGCCCGCCTCGATCATGCGCAGCACCAGGTCGGTGGCGCCGACCTTGAGCAGCATGGTCGTCTCGGACATGTTCGAGTCGCCCACGATGACGTGCAGGCGGCGGTAGCGCTCGGCGTCCGCGTGCGGCTCGTCGCGGGTGTTGATGATCGGCCGGGAGCGGGTGGTCGCCGAGGAGACGCCCTCCCAGATGTGCTCGGCCCGCTGGCTGACGCAGTACACGGCCCCGCGCGGCGTCTGCAGCACCTTGCCGGCGCCGCACAGCAGCTGCCGCGTGACCAGGAACGGAATCAGAATGTCCGCGAGACGCGAGAACTCCCCGTGCCGGGCCACGAGATAGTTCTCGTGGCATCCGTAGGAGTTGCCCGCCGAGTCGGTGTTGTTCTTGAAGAGGTAGACGTCGCCCGCGATTCCCTCCTCGTGCAGGCGTCGTTCGGCGTCCACCAGGAGTCCTTCGAGAATGCGCTCGCCCGCTTTGTCGTGGGTGACCAGTTCGATCACGTTGTCACATTCCGGTGTCGCGTATTCCGGATGTGATCCCACGTCGAGATAGAGGCGGGCGCCGTTTCGCAGAAAGACATTGCTGCTGCGGCCCCATGACACGACACGGCGGAAGAGGTACCGCGCCACCTCGTCAGGAGACAGGCGGCGCTGTCCCCTGAACGTGCACGTGACGCCGTACTCGTTCTCCAGCCCGAAAATGCGGCGGTCCATGAGGGAACATTACGCCCGATCCCCTGAACTGAAACGGGGTTCGAGGGCACGGTTCGGATCATTTTCCGAACCGGCGGCAACGACCGCTCCCCCACCGGGAGCTGCGAGTACCCGCGCCGTGGCGCTCAAAACCAGCAGGGACACGGCACCCACCACACCCGGCACGGCGAAGCCCCACAGGGCCCCACCCGCCTCCACGACGGGTCCCGCGACGCCCGTTCCGACCGAGTGGCCCACGGTGAATGTCGTCACCAGCCAGGAGAACGCCTCGGTGACCGTGCCGCGCGGGGCGTGCCGGTCGACCAGGACGAACGCGCAGGCGATGGCGGGGGCGAGGAAGACCCCCGCGAGCGCGGTCAGCGCCACCATGGGCACGGCGTCCGGCATGAGCATCAGCGGCAGGTAACAGACCACCAGAAGCGCCACCAGCACCCGCAGTCTCCGCGCGGGCTCACCGGCCCACTGCCGGGCCCCGTAGACGGTGCCGCCGACCAGCGCCCCGAACCCCAGGGCCGCCATCAGCCAGCCGTACACCGCGTCACCGCCGTGCGCGTCCGCGTAGGGCACCGAGGCGACCGTGATGGACCCGAGCGCCATCCCGATGAACAGGAACGCCGCCAGCAGCGCCAGCAGCCCCGGGGAGCGCAGCGCGCCGAGCCAGTGCGCCTCGCGCGGCGCCGACCGCCACGCGCGCGAGGGCGGCGACACCACGACGGACAGCGCGCCCAGCACCCCGACGACGTTCAGCACGAGCAGCGCGGCCTGGGCCGACCAGAGGGACACGCACAGCGTCACCAGCAGCGGCCCGACGGTGAACATCACCTCCTGGGCCACGGCGTCCATGGCGTACGCCGTGTGCACCTGGTCCTCCCGCCGCAGCACGGAGCCCCACAGGGCGCGCAGCCCGCCCTCCAGGGGCGGCGCGAAGAGCCCGGCGGCCGCCACGGCGGCGTACGCGAGGGGCAGCGACCCGATGCCGGCGAAGGCGAAGACGGCCATGGCGAGCGCGGCCAGGACGGCCGCCGGCAACTGCACGCGCGGCTGCCCGCGCAGGTCCACGAGCCGGCCCAGCACCGGCTGCCCCACCGCGTTGGCGACGCCGTACACGCCCGCCAGCGCCCCGGCGAGGCTGTACGAGCCGCCTTCGGCCCGCACGAACAGCACGATCGCGATGGCCGCCGTGGCGTTGGGCAGCCGTCCCACCAGCGTGCCGACGAGCAGTCGGGCGGCGTGCCGCGCCCGAAGGATCTCCAGGTATCCCGTGGCCATGTCCCCGCCCTAAGTTTTACGTATAACGTCGGTTCCCATACGTACCATGTCCGCTGTTCGCGAGTCCAGACGAAGGAGCGGCCCGACGGTGGCACGAGGCAGCACACGGCCCACGAGCCGGGACGTCGCCCAGGCCGCCGGCGTCTCGCAGGCGGCGGTCTCCCTGGTCCTCGGGGACAAGTGGCGCGGCCGGGTCTCGGAGGCGACGGCCGAACGGGTCCGCGAGGCGGCCCGCGACCTGGGCTACCGCCCGAACCTGGCCGCCCGGAACCTGCGCCTGGGCCGCACGCGCACGGTCCTGCTGGTGGTCCCGGCCCTGACCACGGAGTTCTTCGCGGGCGTCTACACGGGCGCGGCCCGGGTCGCCGCCGAGCACGGCTTCGGCGTGGTCCTCTACCCCTCCCCCGAGGGCATCGGCCCCGCCCGCGACCCCTTCGCCTCCGCCCAAGCGGCCCTGGACGGCGTCATCGCCTCGTCCATGGCGGCGGACGCGCTGACCGCGATCCGCGGCGAGGCGCTCCCCCTGGTCATGCTGGACAGCGACCCGGCGGGCAGCCTCGGCGCGGCGACGGTCAACCTGGACATCGCCGACGGCGTCCGCCAGGTCGCGGAGCACCTGCTGTCCCTGGGCCACCGCCGCTTCCTCCACCTGGCGGCGGACGTGCCGTCCTGGACGTTCGAGGTACGGGCCAGGGAACTGGCGGCGCGGCTGGCCGGGGTACCGGGCACGTCGGTCCGCACGGCCCGGGCCCCCATCTCCATCGAGGGCGCCGTGGCCGCCACGGAGGCCGCCCTGTCGGTGCCCGGGCCGCGCCCCACCGCGCTGGTCTGTGACGACGACAAGCTGGCCGCGGGCGCGTACAAGGCGGCCCGGCGCCTCGGCCTCCGCATCCCCGACGACGTCTCCGTCACCGGGCTGGACGACCTGGCCCTCGCCACGGCCATCGACCCCGAGCTGACGACGGTCCGCCTGGACGCGGAGCTCTTCGGTGAACGGGGCATGCGGGCCCTCCTGGCGGTCCTGGAGGGCCGCTCACCCGAGGGCGGGGACATCCCGGTGCAGTTGCTCGTACGGGGGTCCACAGCACCGCCTCGTTAGCCCGCATCCGGCGCCGGTGCTGGGGCCGGGTGGGTCCGCACCCCGGCGGAACGGGGTGCCGCCGCGCCCACCCCTGCCGCCCCTGGCGGCACGCACGCCCGCAGCTGAGCGGACCGGCACCCGCCGGCGCGGCCCCGACCCGCCACCCGACGTCAGGCAAAGACGCGCCCCCACCCGCACCGGCAACACGACCGCGCGCCCCGGCCAGATACGGCCGGGGCGCGGCGAGCGCAAGCGACGGGTCGCTACTCGGCGTCCTCGGACCCCTCCGGCTCCGACTCCGCTCCCGGCTTCCCCCCGTCCTCGCCCAGCAGCCGCTCCAGCTGCCGCCCACTGATCCGCTTGAACTTCCGCTTCTGCGGTCGCGTCCGGTCCAGCACCGCCACCTCCAGCCGCTCCGCGGGAATCTCCCGCTCACTGCCGTTGGTGTCCCGGGACAGCGACTGCACCGCCAGCTTGAGCGCCTCGGCCAGCGTCATACCGTCCCGGTGGCGCTGGTCCAGATAGCTGCTGATCTGCTCCGCGTTACCACCCACCGCGACCGAGCCGTGCTCGTCCACGATGGAGCCGTCGTGCGGCAGCCGGTAGATCTGGTCCCCCTCCGGGGTCTCACCGACCTCGGCGACGACCAGCTCCACCTCGTACGGCTTCTCCCCGACGCTGGAGAAGATCGTGCCCAGCGTCTGCGCGTACACGTTGGCCAGACCGCGGGCCGTCACATCGCCCCGGTCGTAGGTGTAACCCCGCAGGTCGGCGTAGCGAACGCCGCCGATCCGCAGGTTCTCGTACTCGTTGTACTTGCCGGCGGCGGCGAAGCCGATCCGGTCGTAGATCTCGCTGAACTTGTGCAGCGCACGGGACGGGTTCTCGCCGACGAACACGATGCCGTCGGCGTACTGCAGCACGACCAGGCTGCGGCCACGGGCGATGCCCTTGCGGGCGTACTCCGCCTTGTCGGCCATCGCCTGCTGGGGTGAGACATAGAACGGCGTCGACACCGGTTATCCGTCCCTCTCTTGAAGATTCCGTCGGTTCACTGGACCACCCTCACAAGAACGCCCGCCGCCTACAGCAGCGCGGCCCGCGGACCGTCCGGCTGCTGGAGACGCCGCTCCAGGACGGAGCGCGCGATCTCGGACGACTCGTCCTCGGTGAGCCGGCGGAAGCCGTCCTCGGTGATCACGGTGACGATGGGATAGATCCGGCGGGCGACATCGGGACCGCCGGTCGCCGAGTCGTCGTCTGCCGCGTCGTAGAGCGCCTGGACCACGAGCGTCGTGGCCTCGGCCTCGCTGAGGTCGTCCCGGAAGAGCTTCTTCATCGCGCCGCGCGCGAAGATCGACCCGGAGCCGGTGGCCGCGTAGCCCTGCTCCTCGGATCGCCCGCCCGTGACGTCGTAGGAGAAGATCCGGCCCTTCTCCCGGTCCACGTCGTACCCGGCGAAGAGCGGGACGACGGCCAGTCCCTGCATGGCCATGCCCAGGTTGGAGCGGATCATCGTCGAGAGCCGGTTGGCCTTGCCCTCCAGGGACAGCTGTGCGCCCTCGACCTTCTCGAAGTGCTCCAGCTCCAGCTGGAACAGCTTCACCATCTCCACGGCCAGACCCGCCGTACCGGCGATGCCCACCGCCGAGTACTCGTCGGCGGGGAAGACCTTCTCGATGTCCCGCTGCGCGATGACGTTGCCCATGGTGGCGCGCCGGTCACCGGCGAGGACCACGCCGCCCGGGAAGGTCACGGCCACGATCGTCGTGCCGTGCGGCGCCTCGATGGCGCCCTGGACGGGCGGCAACTTCTTGTTGCCCGGCAGCAGTTCGGGCTGGTAGTCGGAGAGGAAGTCCATGAAGGAGGAAGAGCCTGGCGTCAGGAAGGCAGCTGGTAGACGCCCGGTGCTACGAGTGTTGGCTTCCACGCGATTCCTTCCACATAAGCGGCAGCCCGCCTTACTGCATCGGGCCGATCCTTGAACTGCCCCAGTGCGGCGTTGCAGCTGAAGCACAGTACGCCACGGACCCTACCCGTCTTGTGGCAGTGATCCACATGCTCGGGCACGGCCGACAGACATATACAGCACACGCCTCCCTGGGAGGCGATCAGACCGTCGCGTTCGGCTTCCGTGATGCCGTACTTCCGCTTCAGATGCCCCTGCCGACCCTGCACCGCTCGGCACGCCTTGCAACGGGTCGACAACCCGTCGGAAGCGGTCGCATTGCGGTGCCATTCGCTGTGGGGCTTGATCTCGCCACATGTCCGGCAGAGCTTGTATCCGGTCGGGACGTCCACCTGCTCCCGGACCGGCTTCACCATGGCCTCCCGGCGACGCCGGTAGTGCGCGGCGCTGTACTTCGCCACGCACTCCCGGCAGTGCACCTGGAGGCCGTCCCGCCGATTCTTGTCGCGGGCGAATGCAGCAAGAGGCAAATCCCGCTCGCACTTCCTGCATTGCCTCGCGTTCGGCTCGCTGGCCGCTTCCATCCCCCGTCACCTTCGGATCAAAGGCTGAACGCGCCCCCTGCCTTCACTGCCCGCCTTTTTGCACGAAGCTCCGAACGAAATCCTCCGCATTTTCCTCGAGTACGTCGTCGATCTCGTCCAGGACCGAGTCCACGTCGTCGCTCAGCTTCTCCTGACGCTCCTTGAGGTCCTCGGAAGCCTGCGCCTCTGCCGCCTGCTCCTCGACCTCCTCGGTGGACCGGGTGGCCTTCTGCTGTCCGCCGCCGGTGTCCTTGGTCGCCATATCCCTCACCCCGCTCGGTTCGCCCGACACAGTTGCTCGGTCAAGATCAGACCCTACTCGCCGGGTCTGACAATGGCCCCGCAGTTGCTCCAACGTACGGGGACCACCTCGATGATTCCCGGACCAGGGATTTTCCACCCTGTCCGGCGGGCCCCTCCCGAGTACCCGCGATGCGTGCTCACCCTCCGGACAACACCCTGACCAGGTCTTCCGCGGTGCGGCAGCGGTCCAGGAGCTCCTTGACGTGATTACGCGTTCCGCGAAGCGGTTCCAGGGTTGGAACGCGCTGCAGCGAGTCCCGGCCCGGCAGGTCGAAGATCACCGAGTCCCAGGAGGCGGCCGCGACGTCATCGGCGTACTGCTCCAGGCAGCGCCCGCGGAAGTACGCCCGGGTGTCCTCCGGCGGCGCCGTACGGGCCCGCTCGACATCCGCCTCGTCCAGCAGCCGCTTCATGCGCCCGCGGGCCACCAGACGGTTGTACAGGCCCTTGTCGGGCCGTACGTCGGCGTACTGGAGGTCGACCAGGTGGAGCCGGGCCGCGTCCCAGTCCAGGTTGTCCCGGCGCCGGTAGCCCTCCATGAGCTCCCGCTTGGCGACCCAGTCCAGCTCGCCGGCCAGGCTCATCGGGTCGTGCTCCAGACGGGTGAGGGTGTCCTCCCAGCGGGACAGGACGTCCTTGGTCTGCTCGTCGGCGTCGGCGCCGAACCGCTCCTCCACGTACTTGCGCGCCAGCTCGTAGTACTCCATCTGCAACTGCACCGCCGTGAGCGTCCGGCCGCTGCGGAGCGTGACCAGGCGCTTCAGGGACGGGTCGTGCGAGACCTGGTGGAGGGTGCGGACCGGCTGGTCGACGGCCAGGTCGACGGCGATGAAGCCGTCCTCGATCATCGACAGGACCAGCGCGGTCGTGCCCAGCTTGAGGTAGGTCGAGATCTCCGACAGGTTCGCGTCGCCGATGATCACGTGCAGGCGCCGGTACTTCTCGGCGTCCGCGTGCGGCTCGTCGCGGGTGTTGATGATCGGACGCTTGAGCGTCGTCTCCAGGCCGACCTCGACCTCGAAGTAGTCGGCGCGCTGGCTCAGCTGGAAGCCGTGCTCGTGCCCGTCCTGGCCGATGCCGACGCGGCCCGCTCCGGCGAAGACCTGGCGGGAGACGAAGAACGGCGTCAGGTGGCGCACGATGTCCGAGAAGGGGGTCTCCCGCTTCATCAGGTAGTTCTCGTGCGTGCCGTAGGACGCGCCCTTGTTGTCGGTGTTGTTCTTGTAGAGGTGGATCGGCTGGGCACCGGGCAGCTGGGCGGCCCGTTCCGCGGCCTCCGCCATGATCCGCTCGCCGGCCTTGTCCCAGAGGACGGCGTCCCGGGGGTTGGTCACCTCGGGGGCGCTGTACTCGGGGTGCGCGTGGTCGACGTAGAGCCGTGCACCGTTGGTGAGGATCACGTTGGCCAGGCCGATGTCCTCGTCGGTGAGCTGGCTGGAGTCGGCGGCCTCACGGGCGAGGTCGAAGCCTCGCGCGTCCCGCAGCGGATTCTCCTCCTCGAAGTCCCAGCGGGCCCGGCGGGCCCGGTGCATCGCCGCCGCGTAGGCGTTCACGATCTGGGACGAGGTGAGCATGGCATTGGCGTTGGGGTGGCCGGGGACGGAGATCCCGTACTCCGTCTCGATGCCCATTACTCGCCGTACGGTCATGCGGCCCTCCTTGCCCGGCGGCACCCTCGGTCGTGGGCGCCACTCAGATACCGCTGGCGCTCGGTTGCGTGTGCGGTGCCCGTCCCCGCACTGCGCGACTCGGCGGTACGCAAGAGCCTAGAACGCCTTTGCGCTGGTGGGGAGATCATTTGCGTCATTGCGTTGCTCCAGCCGTGGCCTGAAAAACAGTCGGCTGCGGGTACCCGCGACGGGCACCCGCAGCCGCCCTGCCTTTTACAGGTACTGACCGGTGTTCGCCACCGTGTCGATGGAGCGTCCGGTGTCCGCACCCTGCTTTCCGGTGATGAGCGTACGGATGTACACGATCCGCTCGCCCTTCTTTCCGGAGATACGGGCCCAGTCGTCCGGGTTGGTGGTGTTCGGCAGGTCCTCGTTCTCCTTGAACTCGTCCACGCAGGCCTGGAGGAGGTGGGAGACGCGGAGGCCCTTCTGGTTCTTCTCGAGGAAGTCCTTGATCGCCATCTTCTTGGCCCGGCCCACGATGTTCTCGATCATGGCGCCGGAATTGAAGTCCTTGAAGTAGAGGACTTCCTTGTCACCGTTGGCGTAGGTGACCTCCAGGAAGCGGTTCTCCTCGGATTCGGCGTACATGTGCTCGACGGCCGTCTGGATCATGTTCTGGACCGTGGCACCCTTGTCGCCGCCGTGCTCGCCGAGGTCGTCGGCGTGCAGCGGGAGGCGCTCGGTGAGGTACTTGCCGAAGATGTCCTTGGCCGCCTCGGCGTCCGGACGCTCGATCTTGATCTTCACGTCCAGCCGGCCGGGCCGCAGGATGGCCGGGTCGATCATGTCCTCGCGGTTGGAGGCGCCGATCACGACCACGTTCTGCAGGCCCTCCACGCCGTCGATCTCGGCGAGCAGCTGCGGGACGATGGTGTTCTCCACGTCCGAGCTGACACCGGAGCCACGGGTGCGGAAGAGGGACTCCATCTCGTCGAAGAAGACGATGACGGGGGTGCCCTCGCTGGCCTTCTCACGGGCCCGCTGGAAGACGAGGCGGATCTGCCGCTCCGTCTCACCGACGTACTTGTTCAGCAGCTCGGGGCCCTTGATGTTCAGGAAGAAGCTCTTGCCGGCGGCCTGGCCGGTCACCTCGGCGACCTTCTTGGCCAGCGAATTGGCCACGGCCTTGGCGATCAGTGTCTTACCGCATCCAGGGGGTCCGTACAGCAGCACACCCTTGGGCGGCCGCAGTTCGTGCTCCTTGAACAGGTCCGGGTAGAGGTAGGGGAGCTCGACGGCGTCCCGGATGGCCTCGATCTGGCCGCCGAGACCACCGATCTGCTCGTAGCCGATGTCGGGGACCTCTTCGAGGACGAGCTCCTCGACCTCGCTCTTGGGGACGACCTCGTAGACGTATCCGGAGCGGGGCTCCAGGAGCAGGGCGTCGCCGGGGCGGATGGTGACGTCCAGCAGCGGCTCGGCGAGCCGTACCACCCGCTCCTCGTCGGTGTGCCCGAGCACCAGGGCCCGCTCGCCGTCCTCGAGGATCTCCTTGAGGGTGACGATGTCACCGACGCGCTCGAACTCCATGGCCTCGACCACGTTGAGCGCTTCGTTGAGCATCACTTCCTGGCCGCGCCGGAGCTCCTCGAGCTCGACGCTGGGGCTGACGTTCACCCTGAGCTTGCGGCCGCCGGTGAAGATGTCGGCGGTGCCGTCCTCGTTCGCCGTCAGGAAGACACCGAAGCCGGCCGGCGGCTGCGCGAGCCGGTCGACCTCCTCCTTGAGGGCCACGATCTGGTCACGGGCCTCACGGAGCGTGTTGGCGAGTCGCTCGTTCTGCGCGGACACGCCGGCCAGATTGGTCTGCAGCTCGACGATCCGCTCTTCGAGAATCCTCGTGTGTCGCGGAGAGTCGGCGAGCTTGCGTCGCAGGACGGCGATCTCCTGCTCAAGGTAGGCGATCTGCCCGGCCGGGTCATCGGACCCGCGTCCCGGGCGGATGCCGCGGTTCATGTCGTCGTCGTGGGCTGCCACGGTCCTCACCTCCTCCAAGGGGAGCTGGACGCTTCCAGACCCTACCTGGGCGGGTGTCGATTGAAACCCCTAGATCACAAAGACGGTCGGGGTGTGTCCGATCTTCACCCTTGCGCTCTCCCTCACGCCAGGGGAATACCCACCGAACCTGATTGGAACCCAGGCGGAGGTAGGGTCGAAGCGTTCAACACCCGTCAGAGCTGGCCGGATTCCCGATACGGCTCGGCGGAGAAACGGCAGGAGAGATGAGCGTGCAGCAGGAGGCCGGGGTCGACGGCGAGGCTCTGGAGGTCTGGATCGACCAGGACCTGTGTACCGGCGACGGCATCTGCGCCCAGTACGCGCCGGAGGTGTTCGAGCTGGACATCGACGGTCTGGCCTATGTGAAGAGCGCCGACGACGAGTTGCTCCAGGACAAGGGCGCGACAACGCCCGTACCGCTGCCGCTTCTCACGGACGTGATCGACTCCGCGAAGGAGTGTCCGGGCGAGTGCATCCACGTACGTCGGGTTTCGGACAGGACAGAGGTCTACGGACCGGACGCAGAGTGACTACTTCTCTACGCACTGTCACTACTGTCTGATATCTCACACGCGCTGGCGCACGCGCCTCACACGCTGCGGGCGCCGGCCGGCGTCGAGCGGACGAACGCGCCGTTCTGCCAACGCCATTTCACGTCGCTCCGCACGTCGGGGCAGCAACGCGGCACGTCGGTCGACGAGTAGCCGAGGAGCGTGGCCGTGACGGCCCCGTCGCGCACGGCGAAGTCCGCGACGGTGGTGCCGTCCTTGGGGTCGAGCAGCGTGGCCACCACCCGCGGCTTGCCGCCGTCGCCGCCCCGGGTGAGGACGTACACGCCGTCCGGCGGGGTGCCCATCGGGGAGTCGCAGCGGACCACGGCCACCGTCTCGGGTACGCCGTCCCCGTCGAGATCACCGGAGGCCTTCTTCCGCACCACGGCCTTCACCGGGCCGCACGCGATCGGGAAGTCCACCGCGGCCGGATCGGGCGCGGCCGCGTTCGCCGGAGCGCTTCTGGTCTCGGGGCCGGCCGGCTGAGCGGCCGTCGCGGCGCCGGGCTGGAGGACCGAGGAGAGGGCCACCACGCCGGCCACGGCCGTGGCGGTGGCGAGCCAGTGGATGGGGCGGGTGTGGGTGTGGGCGAGCTCCGGGACGGCGGAAGGCTGCACTAGGAGTGTCTCCTGAGGGCTGTGCCGGTGGGGTGGCCAAGATGGTGCCACACGTCACACGGTGAGGGAACGGCGGGGTGTGCGCGTCCCGTGCCGGGGAAGTCAGAGGGGTTACGGTTCCTGCCGCTGTGTCAGCAAGCCGGGGCCGGCGCGGGCCGCCGGCGGCGGGCGAGGCGGCTGCCGGTCGCCTCGGGCCAGGTCAACGGTGTCGCGCCCGGTTTCACCCCGGGCGGCAACGAGAAGGCGCCGTGGCGCAGTTCCGGTGTGGTGTCCGGGAACTGCGCCACGGCGCCTGTGCGTTGTGTGCGGTGAGGCCTGGGCCTCGTGTGCGTGCGGGCCGTCTCAGCGGGCGGTGCCGCCGTCGGCGTTGGGGCCGGCGTAGTCCTCGCCGTAGGCGCCCTTGGCGGGGCGGCGGCGGCGCATGGGGGGCTCGACGCCGTCGGCGAGGCGGCGGGCGGTGAGCAGGAAGCCGGTGTGGCCGATCATCCGGTGGTCCGGGCGGACGGCGAGGCCCTCGATGTGCCAGTTGCGGATCATCGTCTCCCAGGAGGTCGGCTCGTTGAAGCAGCCGATCTCGCGGATGGACTCGACGGTCCGGGCGAGCTGGGTGGTGGTCGCGACGTAGCAGCAGAGGATGCCGCCGGGGACGAGCGCCTTGGAGACGGCCTCCAGGCACTCCCAGGGGGCGAGCATGTCGAGGATGACGCGGTCGACGTCGGTGTCGGACAGGTTGTCCTGGAGGTCGCCGACGGTGAGCTGCCAGGCGGGGTGCGGGCCGCCGAAGTAGCGCTCCACGTTCGCCTGGGCGATCTCGGCGAAGTCGGCGCGGCGCTCGTAGCTGTGGAGCATGCCCTGGTCGCCGATGGCGCGCAGCAGGAAGCTGCTGAGCGAGCCGGAGCCGACGCCGGCCTCCACGACGCGCGCGCCGGGGAAGATGTCGGCGAAGGCGAGGATCTGCCCCGCGTCCTTCGGGTAGACGACGGCTGCCCCGCGGGGCATGGACAGGACGTAGTCGGGGAGCAGGGGGCGCAGCGCGAGGTAGGCGACGTTCCCCGTGGTGCGGACAACGCTGCCCTCGGGAGCGCCGATCAGTTCGTCGTGCGGGAAGGAACCCTTGTGGGTGTGGAAGTTCTTCCCGGCCTCGAGCGTGAACGTGTAGTGGCGGCCCTTGGGGTCGGTCAGCTGTACCTGGTCCCCGACCTTGAAGGGCCCGCGCCTGCGGGCGGCACCGGTCGGTTCGGACATGTGACCAGCCTACCGGCACCGGAGGGGGCCGCCGACCACCAGGACGGGCACCGGGGCGGCCACCGGGACAGCCGGCGGCCGGCCGCTACGACGGCCTGGCCATCGCCTTGACGAAGGCGCGCTCCACGTCGGCCGCCGACAGGACGCCGTAGATCTCGCCGGTCTCCTCCACGACCAGGTACTCGGTGGCCGGGGTGGCGCGCAGGGCGTCGAGGAGTTCCTCGCCGGACAGTTCCGCCGAGACGCGCATGCCGTCGGTGAGCTCCTGGGCGAGGCCGCTGACCGCGACCCAGGGGCGGCGGTGCTCCGGTACGCCGACGATGGCGGCCTCGCGGACGAGGGAGAGGGGTTTGCCGTCGGCGTCGACGACGACCAGGGCGCGGGCTCCGGCGGCGTTGGCGCGGCGCAGGGCCTCGGAGAGGGGGGTGTCGGTCTCGACGGGGACCGCGCGGCGGGTCAGCGTGCGGGCGCGCAGCTCGGGGAGGTGCTCGCGCAGGCGGGCCATGCGCAGGCTGTTGCCGGCGCCGGTCCAGATGATCGCGGCGAGGATGGCGGCGAGCAGGGCGTCGAGGACGGTGTCCATGCCGACGTTGTCGACGGCCTCGGCGCCGAGGGCGCCGGACTGGGTGAGCAGGGGCAGGCCGATCAGGACGGAGACGGCGAGGGCGCGGCCGACCCAGGCGGCGGCGACGGTGCCGGCCATCGGCTTGCCGGTGAGCTTCCAGACGACGGCGCGGAGCATGCGGCCGCCGTCCAGGGGCAGGCCGGGCAGGAGGTTGAACGCGGCCACGATGAGGTTGGAGATCATCAGGCCGGCGAGCAGGACGCCGGGGACGGTGCCGGGTTCCACGGTCTGCACGGCGGCGTAGAAGACGCCGGCCAGGACGAGGGAGAGCAGCGGGCCGACGAAGGCCAGCACGAACTCCCGGCCGGGGGTCTCGGCCTCCTTCTCGATCTCGGAGACGCCGCCGAAGAACTGGAGCTGGATGCGGCGGACGGGGAGCTTGAAGCGGAGGGCGGCGACCGTGTGGGCCAGTTCGTGGACCAGCACGGAGGCGTAGAAGGCCACGGCGAAGAAGAGCGAGACCAGGTAGCGGGCGGCGCCGAGCTCGGGCAGCACGCGCTCCAGCTGGCCGCCGAACACCCAGGTGATCAGGGCGGCGACGAGGAACCAGCTCGGCGCGACGTACACGGGCACCCCGAAGGGCCGCCCCATGAGCAGCCCGCCCCGGGGCTCGGGCCGCTGGGGGGCGGGGCCCTTGCCGTCGGCGGAGTGCGCGAGGGGGCGGTGGCCCGGGGTGTGGTCGTGTGCGGCAGGTGATTCGGGGTGGTGCTCGGAGCCGCCGGAGACAGGCGCCGGGGCCGCGCGAGGAGGCTCCGCTTCGGGGCGGTCGGCGGTGGGGGTGTGACGGGGGTCTGCCTCGGGGCGACCGGGCGCGGGCGCGGTGGTGTGACGGGGATCCGCTTCGGGCCGGCCAGCGGCGGGCGCGGTGGTGTCACGACGGTCTGCCTCGGGGCGGCCGGCCGCGGGCGCGGTGGTGTGACGGGGATCCGCTTCGGGCCTGCCGGCCGCGGGCGCGGTGGTGTCACGACGGTCCGCCTCGGGCCTGCCGGCCGCGGGCGCGGTGGTGTCACGACGGTCCGCCTCGGGCCTGCCGGCCGCGGGCGCGGTGGTGTCACGACGGTCCGCCTCAGGCCGGCCAGCGGCGGGCGCGGTGGTGTCACGACGGTCTGCCTCGGGGCGGCCGGCCGCGGGCGCGGTGGTGTGACGGGGATCCGCTTCGGGCCTGCCGGCCGCGGGCGCGGTGGTGTCACGACGGTCTACCTCGGGCCTGCCGGCCGCGGGCCCGGTGGTGTCACGACGGTCTGCCTCGGGGCGGCCGGCCGCGGGCGCGGTGTGCGGGTCGCCGGCGTAGGCGCGGTCCGGGTGCGCGTCGCCGCCTCCGGAACGCACGTCGCCCTTTCCGTGGGCGGGGGCCGTGGCGGAGCCGCCGGCGGCCGGGCCGGTGGGCCCATCGCTGTCGGGAGCGCCGCTCCCCTCTGCCTCGCTGCGGGTCGGCACCGTGGAAGGGCCATCGGCAGAGCCGCTGGGCCCTCCGCTCTCAGTGCCGCTCCCGTCGGCCTCGCCGTGGGCGGGAACCGTAGTCGGACCACCGGTGTCAGAGCCGCTGGGCCCACCGCTCTCGCTGCCGGGCGTGCGGCCCCCGTCGGCCTCGCCGTGGGCCGGGGCCGGGGAAGGGGCATCGGCCGTGGGGACGGTGGAGTCCTGGTGTGCAGGCGGGGTCGGTCGGGGCGCCGGGGTGTCTGATGACGGGGCGTCGTCCTGCTGTTCGGGGGTGAAGCGCCGTTCCTCCGTGGGGCGTTCGTCGGCGGGGGTCTGGTCGGCGGCCCGGGCCGGAGGCCCCGCGTGGCGCTCGGCCGACTCGTCGTTGCCGGACCGCGGCTGCCCGCGCCCGCCGCTCTCGTCCACCGGTGTCCCCTCGTTCGAAGCGTCTCCCGCGCCTGCCGGACGGGAGGGTCTCGAGTCGATGGTATGCGTCCGCCGAGGTGCGTTCCGCCCCGGCACCCCTGTGTTTCCCGTACGTCGGCCTCCCTTCCCGGCTTCCCCCACGGAACGCGCCCGGGTCACTGTCAGTGGCGGGCCGTATGGTCTGGGGCATGGAGACGAGCACCGAGGGCGCGGCGCAGCCCGAGACCAGCCCTGCCGCGGCGGTGGATCCGCCGGTCACGGCAGGGCCCGAGGCGACGGCAGGGGACACGGCCGTCCAGGCAGTGGCGGAGGCGGCGGCGGAGACGGCCGCCGTGAGCGACCTGGTCACCGGGCCCACCGCCATACCGCCCGCCTCGCTGTCCCCCTCGCGTGCGAGTGACTTCATGCAGTGCCCGTTGCTCTACCGCTTCCGGGTCATCGACCGGCTCCCGGAGAAGCCGAGCGAGGCGGCGACCAGGGGCACGCTGGTGCACGCGGTCCTGGAGCGCCTCTTCGACGCCCCGGCGGCCGAGCGCACGCCACCCCGGGCGAAGTCGCTGATCCCCGGCCAGTGGGACCGGCTGCGCGAGACGCGGCCGGAGGTCGTGGAGCTGTTCGCCGACGATCCCGAGGGCGAGCGGCTGGCGCGCTGGCTGGGCGAGGCGGAGCAGCTCGTCGAGCGCTGGTTCACCCTGGAGGACCCCAGCCGCCTGGAGCCGGCCGAGCGGGAGCTGTTCGTCGAGGCCGAGCTGGAGTCCGGGCTGCGGCTGCGCGGGATCATCGACCGGGTCGACGTGGCTCCCACGGGCGAGGTCCGGATCGTCGACTACAAGACGGGGAAAGCGCCCCGGCCCGAGTACTCCGAGGGCGCCCTGTTCCAGATGAAGTTCTACGCCCTGGTCGTGTGGCGGCTGAAGAACGTGGTGCCGCGGCGGCTCCAGCTGGTCTACCTCGGCAGCGGTGACGTGCTGACGTACGACCCGGTCCTCGCCGACCTGGAGCGGGTCGAGCGCAAGCTGCTGGCGCTGTGGGAGGCGATCCGGCTGGCGACGGAGACGGGCGACTGGCGGCCGCGTCCCACGAAGCTGTGCGGCTGGTGCGACCACCAGGCCCACTGCCCGGAGTTCGGCGGCACTCCCCCGCCGTACCCGCTGCCGCTGAAGGTGACCGACCGGTGAGGGCGGCTGAGTCCGGCGGGCCCGCGCAGGGCAGAATGGGGCCGGACTAGCGAAGGAGACTCACGTGGCCATCCGCGTCCTACTGGTCGACGACCAGCCGCTGCTCCGTACGGGCTTCCGGATGATCCTGGAGGCCGAGCAGGACCTCGCGGTCGTCGGCGAGGCCGGAGACGGCCTCCAGGCGCTCGACCAGGTGCGGGCCCTGCAGCCCGACGTGGTCCTGATGGACATCCGCATGCCGCGGATGGACGGTGTGGAGGCGACCCGGCAGATCACCGGCCCCGGGCGGGACGGCCCGGCGAAGGTGCTGGTGCTGACCACCTTCGACCTCGACGAGTACGTGGTGGAGGCCCTGCGGGCCGGGGCGAGCGGCTTCCTGCTCAAGGACGCGCCCGCCAACGAGCTGGTGCAGGCGATCCGCGTCGTGGCGGCGGGCGAGGCGATGCTCGCGCCGAGCATCACGCGCCGGCTGCTCGACAAGTACGCCACGCACCTGCCCTCGGGCGACGAGCCGGTGCCGGACACGCTGCACACGCTCACCGACCGCGAGGTCGAGGTGTTGAAGCTGGTGGCGCGCGGACTGTCCAACGCCGAGATCGCCGCCGACCTGTTCGTCAGCGAGACGACCGTGAAGACGCACGTCGGGCACGTGCTCACCAAGCTGGGCCTGCGCGACCGCGTGCAGGCCGCGGTGTACGCCTACGAGAGCGGGCTGGTGCGCCCCGGCGCGCAGTAGGGCCCTCCAGCACGCGACAACGAAGAGGGCGCCCCCTGTCGAGCAGGAGGCGCCCTTCTTCACACCCGTGCGTCAGGCGTCCTTGCTCAGCTCCCAGAAGCGGAACACGGTCGACGCGTCGAGGCAGTACTCCAGGCCGTAGACGCCGTCGCGGACGACCGCGTACTGCTTGGCCTGCCACACCGGCAGGACGGGCAGTTCGTCGGCGACGATGTCCTGCAGCTCCCCGAACTCCTTGTCGGTGGCGGCCCGGTTGGTCAGGGCCGCGGTGCGCGGGATGAGCGAGCCGGTGATGGTGCTGTTGTCGTAGTTGTTGTTCAGCACGTTGCCCTTGCCGAAGAAGGGGGCCGTGAAGTTGTCGGCGTCCGGGTAGTCGGGCACCCAGCCCTTCACGTAGACGCCGTACTTGCCGGCCGCGATGTCCTTCTCGTACTGGCCGAAGGGGACGGACTTGACGTCGGCGTCGAACAGGCCGCTGGCGTTGAGCTGGCCGGCGATGGCGTTCAGCTCCTGGTCGGTGGCCGGACCGTAGCGGGACGGGGTCGACCAGAGGGTCAGCTTCACCTTGCCGGTGATGCCGTCCTCGCGCAGCGCGTCCGCCGCCTTGGCCTTCGAGGGCCGGGCGCCGTAGGTGTCGAAGAAGGCCGTGTTGTGGCCGGCGATGCCGGCCGGGATGATCGAGTACAGCGGGGTGGCCGTGCCCTGGTAGACGTCCCTGATGAGGGCCTCGCGGTCGAGCAGGTGGGCGATGGCCTTGCGGACGCCGAGCTTTCCGGCGACCGGGTCGTTCATGTTGAACACCAGGTGCTGGACCTCGGCGCTGCTGCCCTCGACGACCTCGACGCCGGTGCCGTTGTCGGCCTTCTCCGTGTCCGCGATGTCGCTCGCGGTCAGGCCGCGGTAGGCGATGTCGACTTCCCCGTTCTGGATCGCCTGCTTCAGGGCGGTCTGGTCGCCGTCGAAGAACTTGAGCGTCACGCCGGTGTTCTTCACCTTGGCGGTGCCCTTGTAGTTCTCGTTGACGGAGAAGACGGCCTGGTCCTTGTCGAACGAGTCGAGCTTGTAGGGGCCGGAACCGACGGCCTGGCCGTCCTTGCGGAGCCCGTCCGCGTCGTACTCGCGGTGGTCGACGATGGACCCGGCGCCCGAGGCGATCTTGCTGGGGAAGGTGGCGTCGGCCGTGTTGAGCCGGAAGACGACCGTCTTCTCGTCCGGGGTCTCGACCTTCTGCAGCGTGGGGAACATGATCGCGGGCCCGTCCGGGTCGTTGATCTTCAGCATGCGGTCGAAGGAGAACTTGACGTCCTCGGACGTGAGTTCGTCACCGTTGCTGAACTTGAGGCCGTCCTTCAGCGTGCACTTGTAGACCGTGGTCTGGGTGTCGGTGAAGGAGCAGCTCTCGGCGGCCTCGGGCTGCGGTTCCGTGGCGCCCTTGGGGAAGCTGAGCAGCGACTGGAAGACGTTGTTGAACAACAGCCAGGAGCCGGGGTCGTAGCCGGAGGCGGGGTCCGTGGCCAGGACGTCGTCGGACATCCCCACCACCACGTTGGAGCCCTCCCCCGCGGAGTCTCCGGTCTCCGTGCCACAGCCGGTGAGCAGGCCGGAGGCGAGCCCCGCCACGATGGGCAGGACCGGCCACTGGTTGCGTATGTTCACGTGTGTGCCTTGTCGTCGGTTCTCGAGAACGCCCGGAGCATGTCCCCGGCTCCGGGGCACGGATCCCCGGGGGCCGCGGTCACAGGCCCCGGGGTTCCAGTGGGTCCGTCAGCCACTCACGCCCCGCCCGAGCTCCCAGAGCTGGAGCGTCGAGGAGGAGTTGAGGGCGTACGCGGTACCCGTGATGTCGTCGCGCGCGGCGACGTACTGCTTGCCCTGCCACAGCGGCAGCACCGGCACGTCACTGGCGACGATGTCCTGAATGTCCGTCAGGCTGGTGGAGGCGGACAGCCGGTCCGCCTCTCGGCGCGACTCGGGGATCAGGGTGTTGCGGATGCGGCTGTTGTCGTACGGCGAGCCGAGGGTGTTGTCCGCGTCGAGGAAGGGCGCGAGGAAGTTGTCCGCGTCCGGGAAGTCCGGGAACCAGCCCATGCCGTAGACGTCGTACTCGCCCTTCTTCTCGGCCGGGCGGAAGGTGTCCCACGGCGTGCCCTTGATGCCGACGTCGAACAGGCCGGTGGAGTTCAGCTGGTCCCGCAGGACCTCGAACTCCTTCTTGGTGGCCGGGCCGTAGTGGTCGGTGGTGTAGTGCAGCGTCAGCTTCACCGGGGTGGTGATGTTCGCCTGGTTCAGCAGGGCGCGGGCCTTGGTGACGTTCGGGTCGCCGTACTTGTTGAAGAACGAGTTGGAGTGGCCGGTGATGGTGGCCGGGACCAGCGAGTACAGCGGCTCGGCCTGGGAGCCGTAGACCTTGGAGACCAGCGCGCTGCGGTTGACGACCTGGGCCATCGCCTGGCGCACGGCCCTGGACTTGACGGTCGGGGCGTCGGTGTTGAAGCCCAGGTAGCGGATCTCCAGGCCGGGCATCTCGACGAGGTCGATGTCGGTGTCGCCGTCACCGGAGAGCTTGCGGATCTGGTCGGGCGACATGGTGCGGGTCATCAGGTCGATGTCGCCCTTCCGCAACGCGTCGCCCATGGCGTCGGCGTCCTTGAAGGAGACCATGTCGACCTTGTCGTTGTTCACCTTCAGGCTCCCCTTGTAGTCGGGGTTGCGGGTGAACTCGGCCTTGACCATCGCGCCGTTCTCGACGTCGGCCTTGAGGGTGTACGGGCCGGAACCCTCCAGGTCGAAGCCGTCGCGCAGCTTGTTCTTCGGGTAGTCGTCGGGGTCGACGATGCCGGCGACCGGGGTCGACAGCTTGTACGGGAAGGTCGCGTCGGCCGTCTTGAGGTGGAAGATGACCTCGCGGTCGCCCTGCGTCTCGACGGTGTCGATGGTGGACAGCAGGGCGAACACACCGCTGTCGGCCTTGAGGGAACGGGCGCGGTCGATGGAGTACTTGACGTCGGCCGCGGTGACGGGGTCGCCGTTGGCGAACTTCAGTCCGTCGCGCAGGGTGCAGGCGTAGCGCTCGTTGCCGGTGTCGGTGAAGCCGCACCGCTCGGCGGCCTCCGGTACCGGCTCGCCCTCGCCGCGCGGCTGGATCATCAGGGTCTGCACGGTCTGGCGCAGGATGTTCCAGGTGCCGACGTCGTAGGCGTACGCCGGGTCGAGGGGCGCGGGGGCGTCCTTCGAGGCGGTGAACCGGTCCGTGGTGCCGACGACGATCGCGCCGCTGTCGCTGCTCCCGCTGTCGGACCCGCCGCAGGCGGCGAGCACCGGCGCGAGCAGACCGATCACGGCCGGCAGCACCAAAGTCTTGCGGTTCATGCTCGAGTTTCTCCAGAGCTGTCTACTCCGTGTACCCGGCATGCAGGGGTGGCGCAGCGGATCACGGGGGTGGGGCGATGTTCTCGCGACGAGATTAGTCCGGACCGGCAGGAGGGTTCGCCGCCACCGGAGTTGAGGGGCCATCACGCTGCGGAACCGGGCGTGGACACACCGAAAAGCGGATGGCGGAAGCTTTGGTGCACCGGTCCATCAATCGGGACACAAGGGCACGCCGACGGCCCTCCGGAGGGGGTGCGCGGCACACGCCGGATCCGCTGTCGACCCCGGATCGCGTGGGGAACGTCACACCCGTAAACGGGTTCGGACGCACGCGAATTCGGTCATCCGGAGGGGTTCGAATTCACCTCCGGAATTACCGCCTAACACCGCTGCACGCTGGGTGAACAGCTAGCGCATTTCCGTCATCAGCCCGTGCAGAAATGTCAGGTCGACCTCTTCCAGGGAGCTGACGACCGTCCGGCGGAGGGCCGGGGCGATGGGCGCCACGGAGGGCACCGCCACGACCCGGCAGCCCGCGGCCTCGGCCGCCGCGACGCCGGTCGCGGTGTCCTCGATGACGGCGCAGCGGGCCGGGTCCGCGCCGAGTCCGGCGGCGGCCGCCAGGTACGGGTCGGGGTGGGGCTTGGTGCGCGGCACCTCGTCACCGGCCACGGTCAGGGTGAAGTGGTGCGCGCCGAGCGAGGTCAGCACCCGGTCGATGATGCGCCGGTGCGAGGCGGAGACGAGGGCCGTGGGGACCTCGTACTCGTACAGCTCGGCCAGGAGCCGCCCGGCGCCCGGCATCAGCGGCAGACCGCCGTCGATGCGGTCCTCGAAGCCGTTGTTCAGCAGGACCGTGAGCTCGTCGAGGGTGATGTCGGCGCCGGTGGCCTCGATCAGGAACCCCGCGCTGCGGGTCATGGGGCCGCCGACCACGACGTGGCGCCAGGACTCGTCGAGCGTGTGGCCGAGGGAGGCGAAGACCTCGGCCTCGACGTCCCACCAGAAGCCCTCCGTGTCCACCAGGGTGCCGTCCATGTCGAGGAGCACGGCCTGGAGGGCCGACCCTTCGGCCGTCCGGGTACCGAGCGCGGGGACCGTACTGGTCATCCACCTACCTCCTTGAGGGACGATCAGGCCGGTTCCCACGTGGGAACCGGCCTGCAGTGGACCGACCAGTCTACGACGTGCGCGACGGAAGTGCCTCGTTTAGCCCCTGTGCCCCGGGGCACACGGACCGCACGCCGGGGGCCGGTGCGGGGTGTGCCCGGTGGGGCGGCGGGGTGTGCCCGATGGGGCGGCTCAGCGGGCGTTGAAGTACTTGGCCTCCGGATGGTGGATCACGATGGCGTCCGTGGACTGCTCGGGGTGCAGCTGGAACTCCTCCGAGAGGTGGACGCCGATGCGCTCCGGCTGGAGCAGGTCGGCGATCTTGGCCCGGTCCTCCAGGTTGGGACAGGCGCCGTAGCCGAGGCTGAAGCGGGCGCCCCGGTACTTCAGCTCGAACATGCCCTGCATCTCGTCCGGGTCCTCACCGGCGAAGCCCAGTTCGGAACGCACGCGCGCGTGCCAGTACTCGGCGAGCGCCTCGGCCAACTGCACGGACAGGCCGTGCAGTTCCAGGTAGTCCCGGTAGGCGTTGGCCTCGAAGAGCCGCGCGGTCTCCTCGCCGATGCGCGAGCCGACGGTGACGACCTGGAGGCCCACGACGTCCGTCTCGCCGGAGTCCTCCGGGCGGAAGAAGTCGGCCAGGCACAGGCGGCGGCCCCGGCGCTGGCGCGGGAAGGTGAAGCGGGTGCGCTCGTTGCCCTGCTCGTCCAGGAGGATCAGGTCGTCGTCCTTGGAGACGCACGGGAAGTAGCCGTAGACCACGGCCGCCTCCAGCAGGTTCTCCGTCTGCAGCCGGTCCAGCAGCCCGCGCAGCCGGGGCCGGCCCTCCGTCTCGACCAGTTCCTCGTACGAGGGGCCCTCGCCGGTGCGGGCCTGCTTCAAACCCCACTGGCCCTTGAACAGGGCGCCCTCGTCCAGCCAGCTCGCGTACTCCTTGAGCTGGACGCCCTTGATCACGCGGGTGCCCCAGAAGGGCGGCTCGGGGACGGGGTTGTCGGTGGCGACGTCGGAGCGGACGTGCCCCTCCTCGGGGCGCTCCTCCACGGCGGCCGGGGCGGCGGCCCGGACCCGGCGCTGCTTCAGCTCGGGCAGCTTGGCGCCGGGCACGCCCCGCTTGACGCCGATCAGGGCGTCCATCAGGCGCAGGCCCTCGAAGGCGTCGCGGGCGTAGCGGACCTCGCCCTCGTACAGCTCGTGCAGGTCCTGCTCGACGTAGGCGCGGGTGAGGGCGGCGCCGCCGAGGATCACCGGGAAGCGGGCGGCCAGGCCCCGGGTGTTCAGCTCCTCCAGGTTCTCCTTCATGATCACGGTGGACTTGACCAGGAGACCGGACATGCCGATCACGTCGGCCTTGTGCTCCTCGGCGGCGTCCAGGATCGCGGAGACCGGCTGCTTGATGCCCAGGTTGACGACGTTGTAGCCGTTGTTGGTCAGGATGATGTCGACGAGGTTCTTGCCGATGTCGTGCACGTCGCCGCGCACGGTGGCGAGCACGATGGTGCCCTTGCCGGCCTCGTCGGTCTTCTCCATGTGCGGTTCGAGGTGGGCGACGGCCGCCTTCATCACCTCGGCCGACTGCAGGACGAACGGCAACTGCATCTGGCCGGAGCCGAACAGCTCGCCGACGACCTTCATGCCCTCCAGCAGGGTCTCGTTGACGATGTCGAGCGCGGGCCGCTCCTGGAGGGCCTCGTCGAGGTCGGCTTCCAGGCCGTTGCGCTCGCCGTCGATGATGCGGCGCTGCAGGCGCTCGTCCAGCGGCAGGGCGGCCAGCTCCTCGGCCTTGCCGGCCTTGAGGGACTTGGCGGTGGCGCCCTCGAAGAGCTGCATGAGCTTCTGCAGCGGGTCGTAGCCCTCGGCGCGGCGGTCGTAGATGAGGTCCAGGGCGGTCTGGACCTCCTCCTCGCTGAAGCGGGCGATCGGCAGGATCTTCGAGGCGTGCACGATCGCCGAGTCCAGGCCCGCCTTGACGCACTCGTCGAGGAAGACGGAGTTCAGCAGGATGCGGGCGGCCGGGTTGAGGCCGAAGGAGATGTTGGACAGGCCGAGGGTGGTCTGCACCTTCGGGTGGCGCCGCTTCAGCTCGCGGATGCCCTCGATGGTGGCGATGCCGTCCTTGCGGGACTCCTCCTGGCCGGTGCAGATGGTGAAGGTGAGGCAGTCGACGAGGATGTCCTCCTCGTGGATGCCCCAGTTGCCGGTGAGGTCGTCGATGAGCCGTTCGGCGATCTCGACCTTCTTCTCGGCGGTGCGGGCCTGGCCCTCCTCGTCGATGGTGAGCGCGATGAGGGCGGCGCCGTGCTCCTTGGCGAGCTGCGTGACCTTCGCGAAGCGGGACTCGGGGCCGTCGCCGTCCTCGTAGTTCACCGAGTTGATCACCGCGCGGCCGCCGAGCTTCTCCAGGCCGGCCCGGATGACGTCGACCTCGGTGGAGTCCAGCACGATCGGCAGGGTGGAGGCGGTGGCGAAGCGGCCGGCCAGCTCCTCCATGTCGGCGACGCCGTCGCGGCCGACGTAGTCCACGCACAGGTCGAGCATGTGCGCGCCCTCGCGGATCTGCTCGCGGGCCATCTCCACGCAGTCGTCCCAGCGGCCGTCCAGCATGGCCTCGCGGAACTTCTTCGAGCCGTTGGCGTTGGTGCGCTCGCCGATGGCCAGGTAGGAGGTGTCCTGCCGGAACGGCACGCTCTGGTAGAGCGAGGCGGCGCCCGGCTCGGGCTGCGGGGAGCGCTCGCCCGGGCTGACGTTCCGGACCCGCTCGACGAGCTGGCGCAGGTGCTCGGGGGTGGTGCCGCAGCAGCCGCCGACCAGGGACAGGCCGTAGTCCTGGACGAAGTTCTGCTGGGCGTCGGCCAGGCCCTCGGGGTCGAGCGGGAAGTGCGCGCCGTCCTTGGTGAGGATCGGCAGGCCGGCGTTGGGCATGCACAGCAGCGGGATGCGCGAGTGGCGCGTGAGGTAGCGCAGGTGCTCGCTCATCTCGGCCGGGCCGGTGGAGCAGTTCAGGCCGATCATGTCGATGCCGAGGGGCTCCAGCGCGGTCAGGGCCGCGCCGATCTCGGAGCCGAGCAGCATGGTGCCGGTGGTCTCGAAGGCCATCGAGCAGAGCAGGGGCACCTCGACGCCGGTGGCCTCCATGGCCCGGCGGGCGCCCAGGACGGAGGCCTTGGTCTGCAGGAGGTCCTGCGTGGTCTCCACGATCAGCGCGTCGGCACCGCCGGCGAGCAGGCCCTCGGCGTTGGCCTGGTAGCCGTCGCGGATCGTGCCGTAGGTGATGTGGCCGAGCGTGGGCAGCTTGGTGCCGGGGCCGACCGAGCCCAGGACCCAGCGGGGCCGGCCGTCGCCGGCGGCGTACTCGTCGGCCACCTCGCGGGCGATGCGGGCGCCGGCCTCGGACAGCTCGTGGATCCGGTCGGCGATCTCGTACTCGGCCATGGCCGAGTGGTTGGCGCCGAAGGTGTTGGTCTCGACGCAGTCGACGCCGACGGCGAAGTACGCGTCGTGGACGGAGCGGACGATGTCCGGGCGGGTCACGTTGAGGATCTCGTTGCAGCCCTCGAGATTCTCGAAGTCCTCCAGCGTGGGGTCCTGCGCCTGGAGCATGGTGCCCATGGCTCCGTCGGCCACGACCACACGGGTGGCCAGGGCCTCTCGGAGCGCGGACACACGGGTCCGGCTGTCTGTGGAAGGGGTCAGCGGCAACGAGGCCATGAAAAGGGCTCCCTCGGATGCGACGGCTGTCGGCTATGCGGCTTCCCGGACATCCGGCAGGGCATCCGGGGGAGAGGCGCACGGCGCCAGCGTAACCGGGAGTCGGCCCGGATGGGCAGCACGTCCACGGGACGGACGCCGAGGGGGGTCGGGACCGGCCACCGTGCGACCCGTGAGCATCCGCCGGGGCCTCCATGCCGCACCATGTGGCGACCCGTCATTAGCGGGAGGTCGGCAACGACCGGTAGTGTTCGACATTGCCGAACGAGGGCTGCGAGCCCCACCTGTCGGCGGTCGAAGGGGACGGAGGCAGTACGGCGATGGCACGGAACATCCAGTCGCTCGAACGTGCGGCCGCGATGCTGCGGCTCCTCGCGGGCGGCGAGCGGCGGCTCGGCCTGTCGGACATCGCCTCGTCGCTGGGCCTGGCCAAGGGCACCGCGCACGGCATCCTGCGCACCCTCCAGCAGGAGGGCTTCGTGGAGCAGGACGACGCCTCCGGGCGCTACCAGCTGGGCGCGGAGCTGCTGCGCCTGGGCACCACCTACCTCGACGTCCACGAGCTGCGGGCGCGCGCCCTGGTCTGGGCCGACGACCTGGCCCGTTCCAGCGGCGAGAGCGTCTACCTGGGCGTCCTGCACCAGCAGGGCGTGCTGATCGTGCACCACGTCTTCCGGCCCGACGACAGCCGGCAGGTGCTGGAGATCGGGGCCATGCAGCCGCTGCACTCCACGGCCCTAGGCAAGGTGCTGTCGGCCTACGACCCGGTGGCGCACAGCGAGGCCCTGGAGGCCGACCGCAAGGCGTTCACGGACCGTACGGTGTGCGAGCCGGAGGCGTTCGAGCACATCCTCGACGTCACCCGCGCGCGCGGGTACGCGGCGGACGTGGAGGAGACCTGGGAGGGCGTGGCCTCCCTCGCGGCCCCCATCCACGACCGGCGGCGCATGCCGGTCGGCGCGGTCGGCATCACCGGCGCCGTGGAGCGGCTGTGCCGGTCCGACGAGGAGCGGGCGCTGCGCCCGGAGCTGATCGCGGCGGTCCGGGACTGCGCCCGCGCGGTCTCCCGGGACCTGGGCGCCGGGCGGTTCTGACGCAACAGCACGGGACCGGGGGGCCGTACGGCGTCCCGGTCCCCGGCATGCCCGCGCTCACCTGCGGCAAAGATCCTTGGGACCGGGGCGATCAGTAACGATCGTGTTTTCGACAACACAGCCCTTGACGTGCTCGTAACGCCGAAGCAAGACTCCCGTCCATCGGTCGACATTGTCGAACAGGTACCGGCAATACGCGCTAGAGTGTGACAACGCCAGGCCGGTATCGCACTTCCCCTGGACGAAGGACAAAGGAGTCGCGGGTGTCCAGCTCCGACATCTTCATCGGCGAGACCATCGGTACCGCCATACTCATCCTGCTCGGCGGCGGAGTCTGCGCCGCCGTGACGCTCAAGGCTTCCAAGGCCCGCAACGCCGGCTGGCTCGCCATCACCTTCGGGTGGGGCTTCGCGGTGCTCACGGCGGTCTACACCACGGCGCCGCTCTCCGGCGCCCATCTGAACCCGGCCGTCACCCTCGCGCTCGCGATCAAGGACGGCGACTGGAGCAACGTCCCGGTCTACTGGGCCGGCCAGCTCTTCGGCGCCATGATCGGCGCCGCACTGGTCTGGATCGCCTACTACGGCCAGTTCCAGGCCCACCTCACCGACCGCGAGATCGTCGGCGGTCCGGGTGCGCAGGCCACGACGGCCAAGGCCGTCGAGGCCCAGGAGAAGGGCGCCGGCCCCGTGCTGGGCGTCTTCTCCACCGGCCCCGAGGTCCGCGTCGCCTGGCAGAACCTGGCCACGGAGATCATCGGCACGATCGTGCTGGTGCTCGCCGTGCTCACCCAGGGCCTGAACGACAAGGGCAACGGCCTGGGCACCCTGGGCGCCCTGATCACCGCGCTCGTGGTGGTCTCCATCGGCCTGTCCCTCGGCGGCCCGACGGGGTACGCGATCAACCCGGCCCGTGACCTCGGTCCGCGTATCGTGCACGCCCTGCTGCCGCTCCCCAACAAGGGCGGCTCCGACTGGGGCTACGCCTGGGTCCCCGTGGTGGGTCCGCTGATCGGCGGCGCCATCGCGGCAGGCATCTACAACGTCGCGTTCGCTTAGCAGCCCCTCTTTCGCGCCCGTCGCGAAACTTCCAGCACGCGCCGTACGTAAAGCCCCTTAAACCCGGAATTACCAGGAGCACACAGTGACCGACGCGCACACCGCCGGCCCCTTCATCGCCGCCATCGACCAGGGCACGACCTCCTCCCGCTGCATCGTCTTCGACCGCGACGGCCGGATCGTCTCCGTCGACCAGAAGGAACACGAGCAGATCTTCCCGAAGCCGGGCTGGGTCGAGCACGACGCCACCGAGATCTGGACGAACGTCCAGGAGGTCGTCGCCGGGGCCATCGAGAAGGCCGGCATCACCCGCGACGACATCAAGGCCATCGGCATCACCAACCAGCGCGAGACGACCGTGCTGTGGGACAGGAACACCGGTGAGCCCGTCCACAACGCCATCGTCTGGCAGGACACCCGCACCGACGCCCTCTGCCGCGAGCTCGGCCGCAACGTCGGCCAGGACCGCTTCCGCCGCGAGACGGGCCTGCCCCTCGCCTCCTACTTCGCCGGTCCGAAGGCCCGCTGGCTGCTCGACAACGTCGACGGGCTGAAGGAGCGCGCCGAGGCGGGCGACATCCTCTTCGGCACCATGGACACCTGGGTCATCTGGAACCTGACCGGCGGTGTCGACGGCGGCAAGCACGTCACGGACGTGACGAACGCCTCCCGCACGATGTTGATGAACCTCCACACCATGCAGTGGGACGACCGGATCTGCGAGTCGATCGGCGTCCCGAAGCAGGTGCTGCCGGAGATCCGCTCCTCCGCCGAGGTCTACGGCGAGATCAAGGGCGGCAAGCTGGGCGACCTGCTCGGCGGCATCCCGGTCGCCTCCGCGCTCGGCGACCAGCAGGCGGCCCTGTTCGGCCAGACCTGCTTCTCCGAGGGCGAGACCAAGTCGACCTACGGCACCGGCACCTTCATGGTGATGAACACCGGCGACAAGATCATCAACTCCTACAGCGGCCTGCTCACCACCGTCGGCTACAAGATCGGCGACCAGGACACGGTCTACGCCCTGGAGGGCTCGATCGCCGTCACCGGTTCGCTGGTGCAGTGGATGCGCGACCAGATGGGCCTGATCTCCACCGCCGCCGAGATCGAGACGCTCGCGCTCTCCGTCGAGGACAACGGCGGCGCCTACTTCGTGCCGGCCTTCTCCGGCCTGTTCGCCCCGTACTGGCGCTCCGACGCCCGCGGTGTGATCGCCGGCCTGACCCGGTACGTCACGAAGGCGCACCTCGCGCGTGCCGTTCTGGAGGCCACCGCCTGGCAGACCCGCGAGATCGCGGACGCCATGACGAAGGACTCCGGTGTCGAGCTGGCCGCCCTCAAGGTCGACGGCGGCATGACCTCCAACAACCTGCTGATGCAGACCCTCGCCGACTTCGTGGACGCGCCCGTGGTGCGCCCGATGGTCGCCGAGACCACCTGCCTCGGCGCCGCCTACGCCGCCGGCCTCGCCGTCGGCTTCTGGAACAGCACCGACGACCTGCGCGCCAACTGGCGCCGGGCCGCCGAGTGGACCCCCCGCATGGCCGCGGAGACCCGTGACCGTGAGTACAAGAACTGGCTCAAGGCCGTCGAGCGGACCATGGGCTGGCTCGAGGACGAGGAGTAAGAAACCGCATGACCAGTCAGTCCACCCTGCAGTCCGTGCCTGCCCTGGGGACGCACCCGGCCTCCGGCTCGAACCCGAGCCGAGCCGAGACCAGGGAGCAGCTCGCCAAGGCGTCGTACGACCTTCTCGTGATCGGCGGCGGCATCCTGGGCATCTCCACCGCCTGGCACGCCGCGCAGTCCGGCCTCAGGGTGGCTCTGGTCGACGCCGGCGACTTCGCCGGTGCCACGTCCTCCGCCTCCTCCAAGCTGCTCCACGGCGGCCTGCGCTACCTGCAGACCGGCGCGGTGAAGCTGGTGGCGGAGAACCACTTCGAGCGCCGTGCGGTCTCCCGGCAGGTGGCCCCCCACCTGGCGAACCCGCTCACGTTCTACCTCCCCGTGTACAAGGGCGGGCCGCACGGCGCGGCGAAGCTCGGCGCGGGCGTCTTCGCCTACTCCGCGCTCTCGGCGTTCGGTGACGGCGTCGGGCACCTGCTCTCGCCGGCCAAGGCCGCGCAGGACGTGCCCGAGCTGCGCACCGAGAACCTCAAGGCCGTGGCCGTCTACGGCGACGACCAGATGAACGACGCCCGCATGGCGCTGATGACGGTCCGCGCGGCCGTCGAGGCGGGCGCGGTCGTCCTGAACCACGCCGAGGTGACGGGCCTGCGCTTCACCCAGGGCCGGGTCACGGGCGCCGAGCTGAAGGACCGCCTCTCCGGTGACGAGTTCGGCGTCAACGCGCGGCTGGTGCTGAACGCGACCGGCCCGTGGGTCGACCACCTGCGCAAGATGGAGAACCCGAACGCGGCGCCCTCCATCCGCCTGTCGAAGGGCGCGCACCTGGTCCTGAAGCGCACCTCCCCCTGGAAGGCCGCGCTCGCCACCCCGATCGACAAGTACCGCATCACCTTCGCCCTCCCCTGGGAGGACATGCTGCTGCTCGGCACCACCGACGAGGTGTTCGAGGGCGACCCGGCGGACGTCTCGGTGACCGAGAAGGACATATCCCAGATCCTCGACGAGGCCGCCTTCTCCGTCCGGGACCAGCAGCTCAGCCGCGACCTCATCACGTACTCCTTCGCCGGCCTGCGCGTGCTGCCCGGCGGCCCCGGCGACACCGCCAAGGCCAAGCGCGAGACGGTCGTGACCGAGGGCCGGGGCGGCATGCTGTCCGTCGCGGGCGGCAAGTGGACCACCTTCCGCCACATCGGCCGGACGATCATGAAGAAGCTGGAGACGCTGCCGGGTCACCCGCTCGGCGACGACTTCGAGCCCATCAGCTCGCTGCCGAAGAAGCTGCCGCTGCCCGGCATCGCCAACCCGCGGGCGGTCGCCCACCGGCTGCTGACCGACCGCCCGGCGCCCGGCCCGCGCATGGGGGCCGACACCGCCCGGCACCTGGCCACGCACTACGGCTCGCTGGCCTTCGACATCGCCCGGCTGGCCAACGAGAACCCGGAGCTCGCCGAGCGCGTCCACCCCGACGCCCCGGAGATCTGGGCGCAGGTCGTCTGGGCCCGGGACCACGAGTGGGCCGAGACGCAGGACGACGTGCTGCGCCGCCGGACGACGCTGACGATCCGCGGCCTGGCCACCGACGACGTCCGCGCCAAGGTGCAGGACCTGCTCGACAAGAAGTAGGACCGCACTCGGGGACCGCGTGCGGGAAGGGACGGCTCCACGCCGACGGAGCCGTCCCTTCCGCGTACTCGTCCCCGCATAATGACCTGATACGTCGGAGGTCTTGAACAACAGGGGAGGCCGGCCATGGCAGTCACCGACGAGGCGATCGAGAAGATCAAAGGCATGATCGTCTCCGGCGCGCTGCGGCCGGGCGACCGGCTGCCCAAGGAGAGCGAACTCGCCGCCGACCTCGGCCTGTCCCGCAACTCCCTGCGGGAGGCCGTCCGCGCGCTCTCCCTCATCCGGATCCTGGACGTCCGGCAGGGCGACGGGACGTACGTCACCAGCCTCGACCCGCAGCTGCTGCTGGAGGCGCTGAGCTTCGTCGTCGACTTCCACCGCGACGACACGGTCCTGGAGTTCCTGGCCGTACGCCGCATCCTGGAGCCGGCCGCGACGGCCATGGCGGCGCTGCGGATCAGCGAGCAGCAGCTGGACGCGCTCACGGCCCAGCTGGACAGGCTCGGCGAGGACCCGTCCGTGGAGGATCTGGTCGCCTGCGACCTGGAGTTCCACCGGGGCATCGTGCGCAGCTCGGGCAACTCCGTGCTCTGCTCGCTGCTCGACGGCCTGTCGGGCCCCACCACCCGGGCCCGGATCTGGCGCGGCCTCACCCAGGAGGACGCCGTGGGCCGCACCCTGCGCGAGCACCGGGCGATCCTCGCCGCCCTGCGCGACCGGGACGCCGAGGCGGCGCGCTCGTGGGCGACGGTGCACATCGCGAGCGTCGAGCAGTGGCTGCGCTCCACGCTGTGACCAGGGCCTCACGGACAGCTCGGATGACTCCGGGGTGTTCAGAGGTGGATCACGGGGCAGTCATGGGGGCACTCCCCCTGCAAGGGGGCTGCGGACGCCCCCTTGGCACGCCGTAAGGTTGGGTGGTCAAGCGAGGGCACGTCGGAAGGAGGCACTGGGTGATCGAGCTCGAGGGGGTTCCCGAGCTGATCGACCCGGTCATGGTGGCCGCGTTCGAGGGCTGGAACGATGCCGGCGACGCCGCCTCCACCGCGGTCGCGCATCTGGACAGGGAGTGGAAGGGCGAGGTGTTCGCGGCGCTGGACGCCGAGGACTACTACGACTTCCAGGTCAACCGCCCCACGGTGTTCATGGAAGCCGGCGTCCGCAAGATCACATGGCCGACGACAAGGTTGTCGGTCGTCCGGGTCGGCGGCGAGAAGCCGCGTGATCTCGTCCTGGTCCGCGGTATCGAGCCGTCCATGCGATGGCGTTCGTTCTGCAACGAACTGCTCGGCTTCGCCCACGAACTGGGCGTGGAACTGGTGGTCGTCCTGGGCGCCCTGCTCGGTGACACCCCGCACACGCGTCCGGTTCCGATCAGCGGGACGACGTCCGACCCGGACCTGGCCCGGCGGATGGACCTGGAGGAGACCAAGTACGAGGGCCCCACGGGCATCGTCGGCGTCCTCCAGGAGGCGTGCACGCACGCGGGCGTGCCGGCGGTGTCGCTGTGGGCGGCGGTGCCGCACTACGTGTCGCAGCCGCCGAACCCGAAGGCCACGCTGGCCCTGCTGAACCGCCTGGAGGACCTGATCGACGTGCGCATCCCGCTGGGCGAGCTGCCCGAGGACGCGCGCGCCTGGCAGGTCGGCGTGGACCAGCTGGCCGCCGAGGACAGCGAGGTCGCCGAGTACGTCCAGTCGCTGGAGGAGGCCCGGGACACCGCCGAGCTGCCGGAGGCGTCGGGCGAGGCGATCGCCCGCGAGTTCGAGCGCTATCTGCGGCGCCGGGACGGAGGCGGACCGCCCGCGTCCGGCGGGCACGCGACGGCGGACGGCAGCGACAGCCAGTCGTACCTCCGGGACAACCCCAGCGGCCGCACACGACCGCCGAAGCCGCCCAAGCCGGGTACGGACGACGAGGAGTCGTCGGAGGACTGAGCACCGAGCACAGCGAAGAGGGGCGTCTCCCGGCCGGGAGACGCCCCTTCGCGTGCCGTGGGGTTACAGCGCCACGCCGAGCAGTGCGTCCACCGCGCGGGAGACCACGCCGGGCGCGCCCGGGTCCGTGCCGCCGCTCTGCTCCTGGAGGGCGACCCAGCGGTCGACCGCGGTGAGGGCGGCGGGCGCGTCCAGGTCGTTGGCGAGGGCCTCGCGGATCTCCTCGACGAGCGCCTCCGCCGGCGGCCCGTCGGGCCGGGACACGGCGGCCCGCCAGCGGCCGAGCCGTGCGACGGCGTCCTGGAGGACCTGGTCGGTGTACTCCCAGTCGGCGCGGTAGTGGTGGGCGAGGAGCGTGAGCCGGATGGCGGCCGGGTCGACGCCGTCGTGCCGGAGCTTGGAGACGAAGACCAGGTTCCCCTTGGACTTGGACATCTTCTCGCCGTGCAGGGCGACCATGCCGGCGTGCACGTACGCCTTGGCCATGGGGAAGGCGCCCGTGAGGGCCTGGGCGTGGGAGGCGCCCATCTCGTGGTGCGGGAAGGCGAGGTCGGAGCCGCCGCCCTGGATGTCGAAGCCCATGCCGAGGTGGTCGAGGGCGATGGCCACGCACTCGATGTGCCAGCCGGGCCGGCCGCGCCCGAGCGAGCCGCCGTCCCAGCTGGGCTCGCCCTCGCGGGCGGCCATCCACAGCATCGGGTCGAGCGGGTTCTTCTTGCCCGGGCGGTCCGGGTCGCCGCCGCGCTCGGCGGACAGCAGCCGCATCGCCGCGGCGTCGAGGTTCGAGACCTTGCCGAAGTGCGGGTCGGACTCGACGGAGAAGTAGACGTCGCCCTCGAGTTCGTAGGCGGCGCCCGCGTCCCTGAGGCGCTCGACGAGCGGGACGATGCCGGGTATCGCCTCGACGGCGCCGATGTACTGCCGCGGCGGCAGCATCCGCAGGGCGGTCATGTCCTCGCGGAAGAGGGCCGTCTCCTGCTCGGCGAGGGCGGCCCAGTCGATGCCGTCGCGCTGTGCCCGCTCCAGGAGCGGGTCGTCGACGTCGGTGACGTTCTGGACGTAGTGAACCTGCCGCTTGGTGTCGAGCCACACGCGCTGCACGAGGTCGAACGCGTTGTAGGTCGCCGCGTGTCCCAGGTGCGTGGCGTCGTACGGGGTGATGCCACAGACGTAGATACGGGCGACGGGACCGGGGGCGAGGGTGACGAGGCCGCCGGTCGCGGTGTCGTGGATCCTCAGGTCGCGGCCCTGACCAGGCAGGGCGGGGACCTCGGAAGCGGGCCAGGCATGCATGCCTTGAGCCTAACCGGACTGAAGTTCCATATACGAACGGGAGCGGGCCGGACGGCCGAGAAGGCGCTCTTGCGGTGAACCGGCCGCTGTGCTGCTACACGGGCGGCCAGGGGATCGCCGGCCACTCCCCGCTCGGCTCGGGATGCTTCCCCGAGGCGAGCAGCGCGCCCACCCGCGCGCGGGTGGCGTCCAGCTCGGCGCCGGTGATCAGCGGTGCGAGCCGCGCGCTGAGGGCCCCGCCCGCCGCCAGGTCCTTCCGCAGGCCCTCCAGGACGTCGACGGCCTCCGGCGGCAGGGGCTCCCCCGCCCAGCCCCACAGCAGGGTCCGCAGTTTGTTCTCGACGTTGAACGTGACCCCGTGGTCGATCCCGTACAGCCGTCCCTCACCGGTGGGCAGCAGGTGGCCGCCCTTGCGGTCGGCGTTGTTGATCACCGCGTCGAGCACCGCGAGCCGCCGCAGCCGCTCGTCGTCGGCGTGCACGAGCAGGGCCGTGCGCCCCTCGCCGACCTCGGCGAAGCCGATCGCCTTCCAGCCCGGCTCCGGCTCCTCACCGTCGACCAGCGCGAGCAGCTCGGCGTCGGCCGTCGCCTCGATCCACAGCTGGCACATGCCCTCGCCGTAGGGGCCGTCGCGCAGCACCGTGGGCGGCACCAGGCCCCAGCCGGTCGCCTCGGAGACCTCGTAGGCCGCCACCTCGCGCTGGGCGAGCGTGCCGTCGGGGAAGTCCCACAGGGGCCGCTCCCCCGCGACCGGCTTGTAGACGCAGGCCGCCTCCTGGCCGTCGTACGCCACCGTGCAGTACAGGGCCGCGTTGGACGCCTCACGGATGCGTCCGCGCACGGTGAGTTCGCCGCGGGCGAGCAGCTCGGCCGCGTTCGAAGGAGGTGTCACGCTCCGCGGCGGTATCCGTTCTGGCGCGGACATACGTGTCCTTCCGGGTCGAGCGGGAGGCTGCACAGCGGGCACGGCGGCCGCCCGGCGTTGACGACGTCGAGGGCGCGCTTGGCGAAGGCCCGGGCCTGCGCGCCGGTGAGGCGGACCCGCAGCATCGGGGGCCCGTTCTCCTCGTCCTGGAGCAGCCGTTCCTCGGCCTCGGCGAGGTCCTCCTCGGAGTCGGCGTCGAGCTCCACGAGGGCCTGCGCCTCGACGATCATGAGCTCCTCCTCGCCGTCCCAGGCGAGCGCCATGGTGCCGACCCGGAACTCCTCCTCGATGGGGGTGTCCAGCGGGGCGGTGTCGGTGATCTCGGACGGCGCGACGGCGGGGACGGAGGCGCTGCCTCCGCTACGGCGTACGACTTCGTCGAGCAGTTCGTCCATCCGCTCGGCGAGGGCGGCGACCTGGGTCTTCTCCAGGGCCACGCTGGTCACCCGGGAGCCGGCGACGGCCTGGAGGAAGAACGAACGGCGCCCGGGCAGTCCGACCGTACCGGCCACGAAACGTTCCGGATGGTCGTAGAGGAACACCTGACGGGACACGTCCTGTCTCCATTGGGATCGTGGGAACCGTGTGAGTACGGCACTGCTGCGACCGCTTCACCCTACTGCGGCCGACGATCACGGTGCGCCCGCACCACCCCCGACGGGGGCCTCGTCGCCGGGAGGTTCCTCGCGCGGCACCAGGGACGTGAAGTCGCCGGTGTCACCGAGGCGGACGAGAAACGGTCGCAGTCGTGTGTAGCGGATCGCGGTGATGGAACACGGTTCAACGGAAATCCGCTGGAAGAGGTCCAAGTGAAGTCCGAGTGCGTCCGCCACGAGAGACTTGATGATGTCGCCGTGCGAGCACATGAGGTAGACGGCGTCGGCCCCGTGGTCGCGCTCCACGCGCGCGTTCCACTCGCGCACGGCCTCGGCTGCCCGCGTCTGCATGGCCCGCATCGACTCCCCGCCGGGGAACGCCGCCGCGGACGGGTGCGCCTGCACCACCTCCATCAGGGGCTCGTCCTTGAGTTCGGCGAGCTTGCGCCCGGACCAGTCGCCGTAGTGGCACTCGCCGATGCGCTCGTCGGTGTGGGGCGTCAGTCCCGGCCGCGCCCCGAGGAGGGGCTGAATCGTTTCCTGGCAGCGCTGGAGCGGGCTGGTGACGATCTCGGCCAGGGGCAGTTCGGCGAGGCGTCCGGGCAGCGCGGCGGCCTGCGCGGCGCCGCGTTCGTCGAGGGCGACGCCGGGTGTCCAGCCGGCGAGCAGTCCCTCGGTGTTGGCGGTGGAACGTCCGTGCCGGACCAGGATCAGCGTGGGCATGCGCTCCAGCGTAGGCGCACGCGCGCGTGCCGTGTCGTTCGAGTGACGGGAGAACCGCTTCGTGATCGTCGACTGTGCCATCTACCGCGACGGACACCGGACGGAGGGCCCGGAGGACCTCTCCGACGCCCTGGGAGAGGCCCGCACGGCGGGCGGTTTCGTGTGGATCGGGCTGCATGAGCCGTCGGAGCGTGAATTCGACCATGTGACCCGGGAGTTCGGCCTGCATCCGCTGGCCGTCGAGGACGCCCTCAAAGCCCACCAGCGGCCCAAGCTCGAGGTGTACGACGACTCGCTCTTCGTGGTGCTGAAGCCGGTGGCGTACGAGCCGGAGACCGACGCCGTTACCACCGGCGAGATCATGGTCTTCCTGGGCGAGGGGTTCGTCGTGACCGTCCGGCACGGCGAGGGCTCGCCGCTCAAGGCGGTACGGCAGCGTCTGGAGCAGGAGCCGGAGCTGCTGGGCAAGGGCCCCACCTCCGTCCTGTACGCGGTCGCCGACGCCACCGTCGACCACTACCTGGACGTGGCGACCGAGCTGCAGGCCGACCTGGAGGGCCTGGAGGCGGAGGTCTTCTCCCCGGAGGACGGCGGCTCACGGCACACGGCGTCCCGGATCTACGACTTCAAGCGGCAGGTCCTGGAGTTCCGCCGGGCGACCGGGCCGCTGGCCCTGCCGATGACCCGGCTGGCGGGCACGGCACCGTACGGCGTGGCCGTGCCGTTCGTCGACGACCGGGCCCGGCCGTTCTTCCGGGACGTCAGCGACCACCTCACCCGCGTGAACGAGTCGGTGGACGGCCTGGACCGGCTGGTGTCGGACATCCTCTCGGCGCATCTGGCCCAGATGAGCGTCCGGCAGAACGACGACATGCGGAAGATCTCCGCGTGGGCGGCCATGGCCGCGATCCCCACGATGCTCGCGGGGATCTACGGCATGAACTTCGAGCACATGCCCGAGCTGCGCTGGGTCTGGTCCTATCCGGCGCTCATCGCGCTGATGGCGTTGCTGGAGGTGCTGGTGTTCCGGCTGTTCAAGCGCCGCGGGTGGCTGTAGGGAACGGGCCCGGTCAGGCGAACTCGGGTTCCGGGGAGGCCGGGCCGCCGAGGGCGTTGCGCCGCTCGGGCGCCTTCAGCGAGACCATCCGGCGCCAGCCGCCCAGCCGTTCGTACGCGTACACGGCGTGGATACCGGCCGCGAGCACCGCCGACTTGGCCTTCGGCCAGCCGAGGACGCGGCCCATGTGCGCCATGACCGCGAGGCTGACGTCCCGGTAGATCCTGATCTCGGCGAGCGCGCACTCCCGCAGGGTCCGCTGGATGGCCCGGCCGTGGCCCGCGCGGGCGAGGCGCAGCAGTTCCTCGTGGCAGTAGGCGAGATGGTTGTCCTCGTCGTTGGAGATCTGCTTGACCGCGCGGCCGATGTCGGGGTGGTCGGCGAAGTGCTTGCGGAGCAGGTCCATCTGCTCGGAGGCGCGCTGCTCGGTGACCCTGCTGTGCGAGAGGTAGGTGACGATGTCCTGGACGGTGAGCCGCTCGTCGCGCCGCAGCTGCTCGTGCGCGAGGCCGATGCCGTTCTTCTCCAGGAGCATCGTGTAGTCGGTCTCCGGCGGGACCGGCACGGGATCGAGGCCACGCTTCTTCATCAGGGCGTTGAAGATCCGGCCGTGCTTGTCCTCGTCGGCGCCGTGCCGGGAGATCTTGGGCACGAGCTCGCGTTCGCCGTCGGGGACGAGTGCGGCGATGCGGGCGTTCTCCCAGCCGCCCTGGGACTCGCCGCTCGCGGCGATGGAACAGAACAGGGCGAAGGACTCGTCGTTCTCGAGGATCTCCTGGAACAGACTCTTGGCCGAAAGCATCGTGGGCACCTCTTCCCGCGCGCGTGCGCGTGCTGCAGGATCCGCAGGTTTCCGCGAAGAACGAGTCAAGTGCGGGGCGGGGGGTGCTGCAACAGGTGTACCGGACATCTCCGCCAAATGGAGGACGCGTCGGGACCGGGCCGGGACTGTCCCCGGCGGTGCGGCGTAACCGGCCGGGGGCCCGGCGCGTTGTGCTGCGTGACGGCCGTGGCGGGGAAGACCCCCGAGCCCCCACCACGGCCGCTGAACCTCAGGCGAGCCCGGCGCGCTCCAGGGCCTGCGCACCCGCGCGGAGCGAGGCGAGCCGCTCGTCGAGCGTGAAGCCCGCGGGCGCGAGGCTGAGGGTGGTCACGCCGGCCGCGGCATAGGCCTTCATCCGGTCGGCGATGCGGTCCACGGAACCGAGCAGGGTGGTGCTGTCGATGAGGTCCTGCGGAATGGCGGCCGCGGCGCCCTGCTTGTCGCCGGAGAGGTACTTCTCCTGAATCTCGGCGGCCTCCCGCTCGTACCCCATGCGCTGGGCGAGCCTGTTGTAGAAGTTCTGCTTGCTGCTGCCCATGCCGCCGACGTAGAGGGCGGTGTAGGGGCGGAAGGTGTCGGCGAGCGCGGCGATGTCCTTGTCGTCGCCGACGGCGAGCGGCAGGGTCGGGCAGACGTCGAACCCGTCGAGGGTCTTGCCGGCCTTCTCGCGCCCCGCCCGCAGGTACTTGATCGTCGTGTCCTCGAGGTGCTCGGCGGACGGGAAGATCAGCAGGGCCCCTTCGGCGATCTCGCCGGTCTGCTCCAGGTTCTTCGGGCCGATCGCGGCGATGTACAGCGGGATGTGCTCGCGCTGCGGATGCACGGTCAGCTTGATGGGCTTGCCCGGGCCGCCCGGGAGCGGGAGCGTCCAGTGCTCGCCCTCGAACGACAGGCGCTCGCGGGTCATGGCCTTGCGGACGATCTCGACGTACTCGCGGGTGCGGGAGAGCGGCTTGTCGAACTTGACGCCGTACCAGCCCTCGGAGACCTGCGGGCCGGAGACGCCGAGGCCGAGGCGGAAGCGGCCGCCGGAGAGGGAGTCGAGGGTGGCGGCGGTCATGGCGGTCATCGCCGGCTGGCGGGCCGGGATCTGGAAGATCGCCGAGCCCACGTCGATGCGCTCGGTGTGGGCCGCGACCCAGGTGAGTACGGTCGCGGCGTCGGAGCCGTAGGCCTCGGCGGCCCAGCAGACGGCGTAGCCGAGCCGGTCGGCCTCCTGGGCGACGGCCAGATTGTCCGCGTCCATTCCGGCACCCCAGTAGCCGAGGTTGATACCGAGCTGCATGCCGCATCCCCTTACCGATCAGTAACTGCCTGGTCCGCAGACCATAGCGCGGGCGCCACGGGCACTGCATGCCCGGGGAAATCCGTCGTCCACAGCCACCCACACGGCAGGTTATGGCCAGTAATCTCGGCGTTCATGGAGCAGAGGCATCTCGGCCGCACCGGCCTGCGTGTGTCACGGATCGGGCTCGGCACCCTGACCTGGGGACGGGACACCGACGAGCACGACGCCGCGGACCTGATGAAGACGTTCTGGGAAGCGGGCGGGACCCTCGTCGACACCGCGGACGTGTACGGCGACGGGGAGGCCGAGTACCTCCTCGGCAGGCTGATGGACGGCCTCGTGCCCCGGCGGGATCTCGTCATCTCGACCAAGGCCGGCAGCGTGCCCGACCCCGACCGCCGCTTCGACGGCTCCCGCGGCCATCTGCTCACCGCGCTGGACGCCTCGCTCTCCCGGCTCGGCACCGACTACGTCGACCTGTGGCACGTGCACGCCTTCGACCCGGACACCCCGCTGGAGGAGACCCTCCAGGCCCTGGACACGGCGGTCGCCAGCGGGCGGGCCCGCTACGCCGCCGTCTCCAACTTCTGCGGCTGGCAGCTGGCCAAGGCCGCGACCTGGCAGCTGGCCGCCCCCGGCACCCGGACCCGGCTGGCCGGGACACAGCTGGAGTACTCGCTGCTCCAGCGCGGCATAGAGCGCGAGGTCCTGCCGGCCGCGCTGGACCTCGGCATCGGGCTGCTGCCGTCCTCGCCGCTCGGGCGGGGCGTGCTGACGGGCAAGTACCGGGGCGACACGACCCCGCCGGACTCGCGCGGCGCCTCGGAGCACTTCGCGCCGTTCGTCGCTCCCTACCTCGACGACACGGCGAGCCGCATCGTGGACGCCGTGGCGACCGCGGCCGACGGGCTGGCCGTGACGCCGCTCCAGGTCGCCCTGGCGTGGGTCCGCGACCGGCCGGGCGTGGCCGCCCCCGTCGTCGGCGCGCGCAACGCGCAGCAGCTCACGGCGGCGTTGTCAGTGGAGACCCTTAGTCTTCCTGACGAGATCTGCCGGGCTCTCGACGATGTGTCGGCGCCCGTGCACCGCTATCCCGATCACGACTGGAGCACGCTGTGAGCACGGAGCCCGAGACCACGGAGGACGCCGAGCCGGGGGCGCCGGGCGCCGAGAACCCTCCGGCCGGTGCTGCCGAGGGCGAGGGCGGTGAGGCCGGTGCTGAAGCCGGTGCCGGGCAGCTGTCCGAGGCCGAGGCCGAGCTGCGCGCCCAGCAGATCGAGCGGGAGCGCATCGCGCAGCGGAAGGCCGAGAAGAAGGCGCCGATCGAGGCCGGCGCCAAGCTGAGCGGCACGGCCGCCGATCTGCTCGCGGCCGTCCGGGCCGTGGAGAGCGGCGAGAAGCCCGCGGCCACGGTGTTCGCCGAGCCCGAGCCGGCCCCCCGGCGCTCCGCCCCGGAGCCGGTACGGCGGCCGCAGCCGGTGGCGGCCGAGACCGTCGCCGCGTCGGCCACCCCCGCCCCCGAGGCGGTGCAGGCCGTGCGGCGGGTGCTCGCCGAGGGCGGCGCCCCGGAGGCGCTCGCACCGCAGGCGGCCGGGGCGCTGGGCGAGGGCGCGGACGAGCTGCTGCGGGCGGATCCCTGGCAGTTGCTGCGGATCGCCGGCGTGCGGCCCGAGCAGGCCGACGGCTTCGCGCGGGCGCTGCTCGGCGCCGAGTGCGGCCCGGACGACGAGCGGCGGGGCCGGGCGGTCACCGTCTGGCTCCTGGAGCAGGCGGCGCTGGCCGGGCACACCGCCCTGGAACTGCCGGCGCTCCTCGCGGCCCTGGCCCAGCGGGGCGTGCCGGACCCCGACAGCGCCGTGCAGGCCACGCTCGCGGAGGGCGAGGCGCTGGTCTTCCAGGACGCCCTGGAGGAGCCCGGCGCTCCGGCCCCGGTCCCGGCCCCGGCGGAGGAGGAAGACGCGGACGAGGAGCGCCCGGTCCGGGTCCTGGTCGGACTGGAGCGGTACGCGCTGGCGGAGGAGAGCCTGGCCGACGGCCTGGCCCGGCTGGTCAACTCGGTGCCCAAGCAGGACGGTCCGGCCGAGGAGTGGGAGCGGGCCGCCGCCGCGGCCCAGGGGTCGACGGCGGAGCTGATCCGCGCGGTCGCCGGCCACGGCTTGGTGCTGCACACCGGCGGGGAGGCGTCGCTGGCGGAGCCGGCGGCGCTGCTCACCACCGCGCGCTCCCTCGGCCTGCGCGCCTGGGCCGCCGCCCACAGCCCGATCGGCCGCACCCGCTTCGCCGCCCTGCTGCGGCGGTGCGGCCGGGCGGCGGACGCCCCCGAGCGAGCCGGCGAGGCCGCCACCGCCGGCTCGCCCGCCGCCACCGACTCCCCCGTCGCCACCGTCGCCGGGCTGCTGGCCGGTCTCGAAGGGCCGGGCCGGGACGCCGACGGGGCCCTGGACCTCGATCTGCTCGTCGTGCTCGACGCGCCGCAGCTGGACGTCGAGACGGCGGCGCTGCTGACGGAGTCCCTGCCGGACGGGGCGCGGCTGCTGCTGTCCGGGGATCCGGCGGTGCTGTGGTCCGTCGGCCCGGGGCGGGTGTTCGCGGATCTGCTCGCGGCGCGGATCTGCCCGCAGGTCGCCTCGCGGCTGCCGGATCCCGGGCCGCTGGGCGAGCTGGTCTCCGGTATCGGTGTCGGCGAGCTGAACCAGGTGGAGGCGCCCGGCAAGGAGGTCGTGATCGTGCCGGTGCGGGACGCGGGCGAGGCCGTGCACCGGACCGTGCAGCTCGTCGTGGACTCGGTGCCGCGGGCGATCGGCGTACCGGCCGAGGAGACGCAGGTGATCACGCCGGGGCACGGCGGTGCCGTCGGCACGCGCGCGCTCAACGCCGCGTTGAAGGAGCGGCTCAACCCGGGGCCGGGCCGCTTCGGCGGCTTCGACCCCGGTGACCGGATCGTCCACTCCCCCGTCCCGGGGCGGGCGCTGCCGGGCCGGGTGGTGAAGGCGGACGCCGAGGGGCTGCATCTGTCGTGCGCGGGCGAGACCGTCGTCGTCCCGAAGGAGCGGGTGGAGCAGTCCGTGCGGCACGGGTGGGCCATGACCGCGCACCAGGCGGTGGGCAGCCGGTGGCCCGCGGTGGTCGTCGTGCTGCCGGGAGACGCGGCGCAGGCCCTCAGCCGGCCGTGGGTGTACACGGCGTTCGGGCGGGCGGACCGCCATCTGTCCGTCGTGCACGGCGTGGAGCAGGCGCTGCCCAGGGCGGTGGCCGAGGTTCCGGCCAAGCCCCGCACGACCCGGCTTCGTGTGCTGCTCGCGCCGCAGGTCGCCGGAGAGTGACGACGGCGGTGGTCACGGGCCGGTCCCGTGACCACCGCCGTCGGGTGGCCGGCGCGCGCTCAGCGACGGTCCGCGTCGAGCGGCTCCAGATCCTCGTCCTCGTCGAGGTCCGTATCGAGGTCGGTGTCGAGGTCGTCCTCCTCCAGGTCCTCCCCGTCGTCGTCCTCGTCGTCCTCGTCGTCGACGTCGTCGATCTCGTCGTCGAAGACGGCGCTGACGTCGAAGCGGCACACCACCTGCTGCGCGTCGACCTGCTCGAACGGCGCCTCCAGCCACTCGCCGGGCTCGGCCGGTTCGTCCGCCGCCGTCACCCAGAGCGTGGAGTCGCCCTCCTCCAGACCGAACTCCTTGTGCCGGGAGGCGATCTCGTCCGGCTCGAACTCGCCGAACAGCAGTCCCAGCGCCCCGTGGACGGTCCCGGAGGCCGGGGATCCGTCGTCGCCGTCCGCCGCCTCGATCCGCTGGGCGTGCGCCAGCAGCCGCTGTGGCTCGGCGACGGCGTAGTCGCGGCGGATCAGTACGCTCAGCGCGTTCGGTTCCTCGGGGCCCGTGTACGGGGGCAGCGCGTCCTCCGCACCGGGGATCTCGAAGGGGGTGACCTCGTCATAGCGGTCGTAGAGCAGTTCGTCGTACACCTCTGCGGCCGCGGCCAGCTGGTTGAACGCCTCGTAGACGGCCGGGTCGTCCTCCCCCGACCTGCGTTCGACCGCGGCCAGGTGGCGGTCGAGCGCGGTCTTGACCGCCTCGGCGGCGGCGCGTACCTCGGCAGCGGTGGGCTGCGCAGCATCAGACATAGTGCAGACGCTATCCGTACCGGGCCCCAGCCCGCACAATAGATGCGATGCCGGAATACGAATTTGTCGACGTGTACGTGCCTCGCGGGGTCTCCCGCAAGGAGACGGCACGTCTGCTGACCGACCACGCCGAGTACGGACACTGGGAGTTGTACCGTCTGAGCCTGCTGCGGGACGGCAGCCGCAAGGTGCGGTTGCGCCGGCGGATCATCCGCCAGGTACGGGCCACGTGGTGAGCTGAGTCGGTGCACTGGAAGAAGGCCGGGAGAAGGCATACACGGGAGCGGGCCCCGCGGTCGCGGGGCCCGCTCCGTGTGCGGGGGGTCTGTCAGGCCGAGGCGCGCGCCTTGCGGTACAGGATCGCGCCCGCCAGCAGGGCGCCCGCGCCGGCCGGGAGGGCGAGGCCGAGCGGCAGGTCACTGCCGGTGTTCGCGAGCTGGGAGTCGCCCTCGGGCAGACTGACGGACTGGGCGCCCGGCTGGTTGCCGTGCGAGGAGCCGCCCGGCGTCTCGCCGCCGATGCCGGGCGGAGTGCCCGGGGTGCCGGGGTGACCGGGCCCGTCGGGCTTGCCGGGGTGACCCGGGGTGCCCGGGTCTCCAGGGTTGCCGGGGCCGCCCGGATTGCCGGGACCGCCCGGGTTGCCGGGATCACCGGGGTTGCCGGGGTTACCGGGACCGCCCGGGTTGCCGGGGTGCCCCGGGCCGCCCGGCTGCCCGGGCGTCTCGTGGCCGCCGCCGGGCGGGGTGCCGTGGTGGCCGCCGTGGCCGCCGTTCGAGCAGTCGTTGCCCATGCTGGGGTTGCCGATGCCGATGATGTCGACGCTGTTGCCGCAGACGTTCACCGGCGCGTGGATCGGGGCCTGGACGTGGTTGCCCGAGCCGACGCCGGGCGAGTCGGTGGCGTGACCGCCCGCCTGCGAGCCGCCGTTGCCGCCGTTGCCGCCGTGATCGCCGTATCCCCCCGACGACGATCCACCGCCCTGGTTGGCACACGAGTTGCCGACCGACGGGTTGAGCACGCCGACGACGTTGACCGTGTTCCCGCAGACGTTGACCGGCGCGTGCACCGGCGCCTGCACCGTGTTCCCGGACAGCACGCCGGGCGAGCCCGAACTGGAGCCCTGCGCGCCCGAGGCGGCGTGAGCGGAGCCGCCCGCGGCGGCGATCACGCCGGTCGCGGCCGCCACGGTCATCAGACCCTTGCGGGTGCCCTGTCGCATTGCTGAATACCTGCCTTCGACCCTGTCTCGAATTCTTCTCGAATTCCTCGAAAGAAGCGTTCGGTCCCGGAGCGCATGGCACGCGCTCCGGGACCGGTGGCTTTTGAACTGCCCTCTACCGAGGGGGAAGCATCACTTGTTGATGCAGGTGTTGCCGAAGGCGGGGTTCAGCACGCCGATCACGGAGACCGTGTTGCCGCAGACGTTCACCGGGACGTGAACGGGCACCTGGACAACGTTGCCGGACAGGACGCCCGGGGAGTGCACGGCGGCACCCTGGGCACCCGAGTCGGCGACGGCCATGCCCGCGCCCGCGAGAACCAGCCCACCGGTGGCAGCCGCAGCAGCGACGACCTTCTTGATCATTATTCCTCCTAGTTGGCAAAGCGACCCATCTTGCGATCGCATTACCTGTAACGAAGAGGGAGTAATGAGGCTACGAGCTTATGGTCGCATTCACTCTTCCCAGTCGATTTCGCACACGCGACCGAATACTGGCGTTTCGTTTGGGGCGGTTTCAGGACGCGTCGATGAACCGGTCGAGCACCCGCACGCCGAACTTCAGGCCCTCCACCGGCACGCGCTCGTCGACGCCGTGGAACATGCCGGCGAAGTCCAGCTCCGGCGGCAGCTTCAGCGGTGCGAAGCCGAAGCCCCGGATGCCCAGGTCATCGAAGGACTTCGCGTCCGTCCCGCCGGAGAGCATGTAGGGGATCGCCTTGGCGGTCGGGTCCTCGGCCAGCAGCGAGGACTGCATGGCCTGCACGAGCGCCCCGTCGAAGGTGGTCTCGACGGCCTTGTCGGCGTGGACGTCCTCGCGCCGCACCTTCGGGCCGAGGATGCGGTCGAGGTCGGCGAGGAACTCGTCCTCGTACCCGGGCAGGAACCGGCCGTCGACGTGGGCGGTCGCCTCGCCGGGGATCACGTTGACCTTGTAACCCGCGCCGAGCTGGGTGGGGTTGGCCGTGTTGCTCAGGGTCGCGCCGATGAGCTTGGCGATGCCGCCGAGCTTGGCGAGGGTCGACTCCATGTCCTCGGGGTCGAGCTCGGTGCCGAGCGCGTCGCCGAGTTCGTCGAGGAAGGCCCGGGTGGTCTTGGTCACGCGCACCGGGAACCTGTGCCGTCCGAGCCGGGCGACGGCCTCCGACAGCTCGGTGATCGCGTTGTCGCGGTGGATCATCGAGCCGTGCCCCGCCGTGCCGGCCACGGTGAGCTTCATCCAGTGCATGCCCTTCTCGGCCGTCTGGATCAGGTACAGCCGCCGCTCCTCGCTCACGGTGAAGGAGAAGCCGCCCACCTCGCTGATCGCCTCGGTGACGCCCTCGAAGAGGTCCGGGTGGTGGTCGACGAGGTGGCGCGCCCCGTAGGTGCCGCCGGCCTCCTCGTCCGCGAGGAACGCGAGGACGATGTCGCGCGGGGGCTTGCGGCCGCTGCGCAGCCGGTCGCGGACGACCGCCAGCGTCATGGCGTCCATGTCCTTCATGTCGACCGCGCCGCGGCCCCAGACGCAGCCGTCGGCGACCTCGCCGGAGAAGGGGTGGTGGGTCCAGTCGTCGGCGTTGGCCGGCACGACGTCGGTGTGGCCGTGGATGAGGAGCGCGGGCCGGGAGGGGTCCTCGCCCTCGATGCGCGCCACCGTGGAGGCGCGGCCCGGGTGGGACTCGAAGATCTGGGGTTCGAGTCCGACCTCGGCGAGCTTCTCGGCGACGTACTCGGCCGCCTTGCGCTCACCCGGACCCGAGTGGTCGCCGTAGTTGCTGGTGTCGATCTGGATCAGCTCGCGGCAGAGGTCCACGACCTCGTCCTCGCCGGTGACGCTCCTGGCCGTGTCCGTCTCGCTCACGTGCTTCCTCCCGGTGTCACTGCTGGTGGGTCCCCCTCATCCTCCCTCCCCGCGGCGCGCTCCCCAAGGGCGCTCCCGGTCCGTCACACGCCGTTCACGCCCTGCCGGGGTGCGGACGGGGGGTGATCGGCCACCCTCGGAAGCCTGGTAATGTTTACGTCGTCGCCGCGGGGAGAACCCGCGCGACAGACACCTTGTCCGGGTGGCGGAATGGCAGACGCGCTAGCTTGAGGTGCTAGTGCCCTTTATCGGGCGTGGGGGTTCAAGTCCCCCCTCGGACACATGAGGCTGAGGGCCGTGACCGCGAGGTCGCGGCCCTCAGGCGTTTCCGTGGAGAGGTGACCATGACCAGGCGTTCCTGTCCGTGCGGGCTACCCGAGGCCTATGAGGCGTGCTGCGGGCGCTTCCACTCCGGTTCCGCCGCCGCGTCCACCGCCGAGGCGCTGATGCGGTCGCGGTACTGCGCCTTCGTGCGGGGGGACGCCGGGTATCTGCTGCGGACGTGGCATCCGCGGACGCGACCCGGGACGCTGGAGCTGGATCCGCGGATGCGGTGGACCGGGCTGGAGATCCTGGGCGCCCGGGACGGATCGGCGTTCCACTCCACCGGGACCGTGGAGTTCCGGGCGTCGTACCGGGGCGGTGGTTCGCTGCACGAGCGGAGCCGGTTCGAGCGGGTCGACGGGGCGTGGGTGTACGTCGACGGGGAGTTCCTGCCGTAGCGCTCCTACGGCGCCAGGATGTCGAGTTCCTGGAGGGCGCCGACCGTGATCTCGCGGGTCAGTTCCTCGGCCCGGGCCGCGTCGCCCGCGCGGACGGCCTCGGCGACCTGGACGTGGAGCGTGACGGCGGCCGGGTCGGGGTCCTCGAACATCACGTCGTGCTGGGTGCGGCCCGTGAGGACCTCGGCGACGACGTCGCCCAGGCGGGCGAACATCTCGTTGCCCGAGGCCGACAGGATGACGCGGTGGAAGGCGACGTCGTGGACGAGGTAGCCCTCCAGCTTGTGACCGCGTGAGTTCGCGACCATGCCGAGGGCGCACTCGGTGAGTTCGGCGCACTGCTCGGCCGTGGCGTGCCGGGCGGCGAGGCCGGCCGCGACCGGTTCGATCGCCGAGCGCAGCACCGTCAGGGAGCGCAGCTGCCGCGGACGGTCGGCGCCGGCCAGCCGCCAGCGGATGACCTGCGGGTCGTAGACGTTCCACTCGGACTCGCGGCGGACCGTGACTCCGACGCGGCGGCGGGACTCCACCAGGTGCATCGACTCCAGGACCCGGACGGCCTCACGCATCACGGAGCGTGACACGTCGAAACGCTGGGCGAGCTCGTCCGTGCGCAGCACACTGCCCGGCGGGTACTCGCCGGCGGTGATCTCGGGGCCCAGGGTGTCGAGTACGCGGCCGTGCAGCCCCCGGCCCGGTGTGGTCATGCACTCAGCGTACGGGGTAGATCACGCAGACAAAAAGTCAGACTTATTCATCACGGCCTCTTGAATTCGTCGTACCTAATGGGTTTCAGTTGCGTCGACATCACGTGTCGACGAAGACAGCAGACAGTGAGGCAGCGATGAACACCCCCCACGTCGTCGTGGTCATGGGCGTCGCGGGCACCGGCAAGACCACCATCGGTCCCCTGCTCGCGGCCCGGCTCGGCGTTCCGTACGCCGAGGCCGACGACTTCCACCCGCCGGCCAACATCGCCAAGATGTCGGCCGGGACGCCGCTCACCGACGAGGACCGGTGGCCCTGGCTGGACGCCATCGGCGACTGGGCGCACGGGCGGGCCGGGCTCGGCGGGGTGGTCAGCTGCTCGGCGCTGAAGCGGTCGTACCGCGACCGGCTGCGGTCCGCCGCGCCCGGCGTGGTCTTCGTGCACCTCACGGGTGACCGCGCGCTGATCGAGGACCGGATGTCGCACCGGCAGGGGCACTTCATGCCCACGACGCTGCTCGACTCCCAGTTCGCCACGCTCCAGCCGCTCCAGGCGGACGAGGCGGGGGTCGCGGTGGACGTCACGGGCAGCCCGGCGGAGATCACCGAGCGGGCGGTGCACGCCCTCAGCTCGCTCCCCGAGCCGATCCGGTAACCCCTCCCGGTCTCCCTCCCCTCTCCCCCGACTCCCCAACGCAAGGGACAACCCCCGTGACCAGACTCAGCGTCGAGATGCTGGCAGCGGACGCACCCGAGCCGATCACCTCGGCCGGCCACGCTCAGCTGGGCATCGCCGTCCTGGCGGGCATCGCCGTCATCGTCCTGCTCATCACCAAGTTCAAGCTGCACGCCTTCCTGGCGCTGACCATCGGGTCGCTGGCGCTCGGCGCGATCGCCGGGGCGCCGCTGGACAGGGTCCTCACCAGCTTCAGCACCGGCCTCGGCTCCACGGTCGCCGGTGTCGGCGTGCTGATCGCCCTCGGTGCGATCCTCGGCAAGATGCTCGCCGACTCCGGCGGCGCCGACCAGATCGTCGACACCATCCTGGCGAAGGCCGGCGGGCGGTCCATGCCGTGGGCGATGGTGCTCATCGCCTCCGTGATCGGACTGCCGCTCTTCTTCGAGGTCGGCATCGTGCTGCTGATCCCGGTGGCGCTGATGGTCGCCAAGCGCGGCAACTACTCGCTGATGCGCATCGGCATTCCGGCGCTCGCGGGCCTGTCCGTGATGCACGGCCTGGTGCCGCCGCACCCCGGTCCGCTGGTCGCGATCGACGCGGTCAAAGCCGACCTGGGCGTGACGCTGGCGCTCGGCGTCCTGGTCGCCATACCCACCGTGATCATCGCCGGTCCGCTGTTCTCGAAGTACGCGGCCCGCTGGGTGGACGTCCCCGCCCCCGACAGGATGATCCCGCAGCGCGCCTCCGAGGACCTGGAGAAGCGTCCCGGCTTCGGGGCCACGCTGTTCACGGTTCTGCTGCCGGTGATCCTGATGCTGGCCAAGGCGCTGGTGGACATCGTCGTGGACGACCCGGAGAACCTGGTCCAGCGGGTCTTCGACGTCGTCGGCGCCCCGATGATCGCCCTGCTCGCCTCGGTGCTCGTCGGCATCTTCACGCTGCTGCGGCCCGCCGGGTACTCCAAGGAGCGGATCTCGCCGCTGGTCGAGAAGAGCCTCGGGCCGATCGCGGGCATCCTGCTGATCGTCGGCGCGGGCGGCGGCTTCAAGCAGACGCTGATCGACTCCGGTGTGGGGCAGATGGTCCTGGAGATCTCCGAGGACTGGTCGATCCCGGCGCTGCTGCTGGCCTGGCTGATCGCGGTGGCGATCCGGCTGGCGACCGGTTCGGCGACGGTGGCGACGGTCTCTGCCGCCGGTCTGGTCGCCCCGCTCGCGGCCGACATGTCGACCACGCACACCGCCCTGCTGGTCCTCGCCATCGGCGCCGGCTCGCTCTTCCTGAGCCATGTCAACGACGCCGGGTTCTGGCTGGTCAAGGAGTACTTCGGGCTCAGCGTCGGTCAGAACCTGAAGACCTGGTCGGTCATGGAGTGCATCATCTCCGTGGTCGCGGGCGGCATCGTCCTTCTGTTGTCCCTCGTGATCTAGGAGCGCTGCGGCGATGACGGCTCACCCCCTCTTCGACATCAGCGGCCGGACGGCCCTGGTGACCGGCTCCAGCCGGGGCATCGGACTGGCCCTGGCCCGCGGTCTGGCGGAGGCCGGCTGCACGGTCGTCCTCAACGGACGCGACCAGGACCGGCTGGCCGAGGCCGCCGGCGAGCTGCCCGGTGACCGGGTGCACACGGCCGCGTTCGACGTGACCGACGGATCCTCGGTGGCCTCGGGGGTCGCCGAGGTCGAGGAGCGGGTGGGCCCGCTCGACATCCTCGTCAACAACGCGGGCATGCAACTGCGCGCTCCCCTGCTGGAGTTCACCGACGCCGACTGGCACCGGATCCTGGACACCAATCTGACCAGCGCCTTCCTGGTCGGCCGGGAGGCCGCGCGCCGGATGACGGAACGAGGCCACGGCAAGATCATCAACATCTGCTCGCTGCAGAGCGAGGTGGTGCGGCCGGGGATCGCGCCGTACGCCGCCACCAAGGGAGCGCTGAAGATGCTCACCAAGGGCATGTGCGCCGACTGGGGGCCGTACGGGGTCCAGGTCAACGGGCTCGGCCCCGGCTACATCGAGACGGAGCTGACCCGGCCGCTGGTGGAGGACGAGGAGTTCAGCTCCTGGGTGCGGCGGCGCACGCCGGCCGGGCGCTGGGGGCGGACGCAGGACCTGGTGGGCGGGGTGCTGTTCCTCGCCTCGCCCGCGGCGGACTTCGTCAGCGGGCAGGTGCTGTACGTCGACGGCGGTATGACGAGCGTGCTGTGACCACCTGCCGGGAGGCTGTGATGCTGGGTTGTGTGATCCACGGTCAGGGCGACCTGCGGGTGGCGGAGTTGCCGGTGCCGGAGCCCGGGCCGGGGCAGGCGCTGGTCGCCGTCCGGTACGGCGGGGTGTGCGGGTCCGATCTGCACTACTGGCGGCACGGCGGGGTCGGTGACTTCCGGCTGCGCGAGCCGATGGTGCTCGGGCACGAGGTCGTGGGGACCGTCGTGGCGTACGGGGCCGGCGCGTCGGGTCCGGTGCCGGGTACGGCCGTCGCCGTGCATCCGGCGACGCCGTGCGGGGTGTGCCCGGAGTGCGCGGACGGGCGGCGGAACGTCTGCCGGGACACGCGGTACCTGGGCAGTGCGGCGCGTTTTCCGCACGTGCAGGGCGGGTTCGCGGCGCGGGTGGTCGTGGACTGCGAGCAACTGCGGGCCCTCCCGGCAGGGCTCGGGCTGCGGCGGGCCGCGCTGGCCGAGCCGCTGGCCGTCGCGCTGCACGCGGTGCGGCGGGCCGGGGACGTGGCCGGGCGGCAGGTGCTGGTGACCGGGGCCGGGCCCATCGGGTGCCTGGTGGTCGCGGCGGCGAAGGCGGCCGGGGCTTCGCGGGTGACCGTCACGGATCTGCTGCCCGAGGCGCTGGAGTACGGGCGGATCGCCGGGGCCGGGGCGCTCGTACGGGCCGATGATCCCGACGATCCCGGGTGGCCGGCCGAGGTGGATGTCGCGATCGAGGCGTCCGGGGTGGCCGCGGGGCTGGACGCGTGTCTGCGGCGGGTGCGGCGGGGTGGGGTCGTCGTGCAGTTGGGGATGTTGCCGGCGGGGCACAGTCCGTTCGCGGGGAACCTGGTGGTGAGCCGGGAGATCGAGCTGCGCGGGGCGTTTCGCTTCGACGGTGAGTTCGACGAGGCGTTGGGCCTGCTGGCGGCCGAGCCGGGGTTCGACGGGCTGATCAGTGCGGTGGTTCCCGTGGGGGAGGCCGAGGCCGCGTTCGTGCTGGCCGGTGATCGGAGTCGGGCCTGCAAGGTGCTGTTGGATTTCGCCTCGGGGCCGTGAGTCGTCCGTAGTCGTGCGTCTGCGGGTGCGTCGGGGTTGTTCGCGCGGTTCCCCGCGCCCCTGAGGCGAAGAACTACTCGCGCCACAAAGGGTGCTCCCTGTCCGCCCACTCTTTGCTCACGCTGCCCGTGCGCATGCCCCTTCTCGCCTCCGGGTCCGCCAGGGCCATGCCGATGTGGCCGGCCAGGACGATGCCGGTCGTGAGGGCCAGCCAGTCGTGGACGAAGGTCGCGCTGGTGCGCCAGAGCAGGGGGGTGAGGTGGGTGAACCACATCATCAGGCCGGTGCCGAGCATGACGAGGGTGGCGCCGGCGATCCAGGCCGCGTAGATCTTCTGGCCCGCGTTGAACTTGCCGGCGGGGCGGGACGCGGGGCGTTCGTCGCGGTGCAGGGCGGCGCGCAGCCAGGTGCGGTCGTGCGGGCCGAAGCGGTTGAGGCGGCCGAGGTCGGCGCGGAAGGCGCGGGAGGCCAGGCCCGCCAGGACGGGGACGGGCAGGGCGAGTCCGGCCCAGGTGTGCAGCGTGACGACCAGGGCGCGGCGGCCGACGAGTTCGGCGAGCTGGGGGACGTAGAGGCAGGCCGCCGTGACGACGCAGACGCCCATGAGTGCGGCCGTGGTGCGGTGCACCCAGCGCTCGGTGCGGCTGAAGCGCCTGACGGCGACCGCGGGGTCAGCTCGTAGGCTCATCGTCGCGTCCGTTCGAGCGGCCCACCCAGGCGTCGACGTCGTAGCCGCGCTCCTCCCAGTAGCCCGGGCGGACCTCGTCGGTGAGGGTGATGCCGGAGAGCCACTTGGCGGACTTGTAGAAGTACATGGGCGCGACGTAGAGGCGGACCGGGCCGCCGTGGGAGTGGCCGAGGTCCTTGTCCTGCATGCGCAGGGCGACCAGGACGTCGGCGCGGCGGGCCTGGGCGAGGGTGAGGCTCTCGGTGTACGTGCCGTCGAAGCAGGTGAAGCGGATGGCCTTGGCCGTGGGGCGGACCCCGGCCGCGTCCAGCAGGCGGGACAGGCGTACGCCCTCGAAGGGGGTGTCGGGGACGCGCCAGCCGGTGACGCACTGGACGTCGCGGACCATGCGGGTCTGCGGGAGGGCCTTGAGGTCGGCCAGGGTGTAGGTGGTGGGGTGGTCGACCAGGCCGTCGACCGTGAGGCGGTAGGTGTCGGCGTTCTTGCGCGGGACGGAGGAGGCGACCGAGTAGTAGCGGAAGCCGCCGCCGTTCGGGAGCAGGCCGGTCAGGCCGGTCGGGTCCTTGTCGGCGGCGCTGCCGAGGAAGCCCTCCAGGCCGCGTTGCAGCGGGGGTGCGGCGACCACGCCGAGGGCGCCCAGGGCGAGGGTGCCGAGGAAGACGCGGCGGCCGACCGGGGTGCCGCGTTCCGCGGGAGGTCCTGCTGTCACACCCTCATGTACGTCCTCGTTCACGGACTCATTCGAACACCCGCGGCGCCCTCGGGACAGGGATCGCGGGTGCTCGTCAGACTTCCGTAACCACTTCTTACGCGGGCGGGGTCAGGACGACGCCGCCTTCTCCAGCTGGAACGCCTCGTTGCCGAGGCCGATGCGGGCGTGCTTCTCGGGGGCCCGGGCCCGCAGCACCAGGCCGAGGACCAGGCCGGCGACCAGGGCGAGGCCGATGGTGCCGGGCAGCACCCAGCTCAGCGAGGAGTCCGGGCCGGCGCCGACCAGCACCTCGAAGTCCTTCACCGTGTAGCCGGCGATGACGAGCAGGGCGATCCCGGCCAGCGTGGAGGTGACCAGCCGCCAGGCCTGGGCGCCGGCGGCGCCGCGGCGGACGAAGAAGACGACGACCGACAGGGAGGCCGCCGCCATCAGCACGATCACGCCGAGGGCGCCGATGTTGCCGAACCAGGTGAACAGGTGCAGGACCGGAGCGGTCGGGTCGCCGACCGGCTTGTCGTCGGCGACGGCGAAGGCGATCACGACCACCACGGCGACGACGGTCTGGAGCAGCGAGCCGGTGCCGGGGGCGCCGCTGGTGCCGCTGGTGCGGCCGAAGGCGGCGGGCAGCAGGCCCTCGCGGCCCATGGCGAAGGCGTACCGGGCGACGACGTTGTGGAAGCTGAGCAGGGCCGCGAACATGCCGGTGACGAACAGGACATGCAGGACGTCGGTGAAGGTGCCGCCGAGGCGGGACTCGGTGAGGAAGAACAGCAGTCCGGCGCTCTGCTTCTGGGCCGTGCCGACGATCTCGGAGGGGCCGGTGGCGACGGTGAGGGCCCAGCTGCTCAGCGCGAAGAAGACGGCGACCCCGCCGACGGCGAAGAACATCACGCGCGGCACCAGGACGTGCGGGCGGCTGGTCTCCTCGGCGTACACGGGGGCCTGCTCGAAGCCGAGGAACGCGGCGATGCAGAAGCAGAGCGCGGTGCCGACGCCCGCGCCGGTGAGGGTGTCGGGGTTGAAGGCGTGCAGCGACAGGCCCTCCTTGCCGGGGTCTGCGAGGGCCGCGATGTCGAAGATGACCACGAGGAGCACCTCGATGACCAGCAGGACGCCGAGCACGCGGGCGTTGACGTCGATCTTGAGCCAGCCCAGCAGGCCGACGGCGAGCGCGGCCACGAGCGCCGGTATCCACCACGCGATCTCGACGTCGGCGTAGGTGGCGAGGAGTCCGGAGACCTCGAAGCCGAAGATGCCGTAGATGCCGATCTGGAGCGCGTTGTAGGCGACGAGGGCGACCAGCGCGGCGCCCGCGCCGGCGGTGCCGCCGAGGCCGCGGGAGATGTAGGCGTAGAAGGCGCCCGCGTTGTGCACGTGGCGGCTCATCTCGGCGTAGCCGACGCTGAACAGGACCAGGACGACGCCGAGGACGACGAAGAGCAGTGGCTGGCCGACGATGCCCATCACCGCGAATGTGGTGGGCATGACACCCGCGACCACCATGAGCGGGGCGGTCGCGGCGAGGACGGAGAGCAGCAGCCCACCGGTGCCGAGCCGGTCGGCGCGCAGGGCGCGCTCCTGCCCCTTGAAGGTGCTGATGCCGCCGGCGGCGGCTGTGCTCGGGCTCGAACTGTCCGTGGTCATCGGGAGAGGGTCCTCACTGGTGGGATTCCGGGGGTGTCAGGCCGTGCCGAGCGCGCCGGCGCGGGCGGCGGCGAAGGCGGTGTGCGGGTCGCGGTCCGGGTACGACCAGGGCGCCGGGGTGGCGTACCGGCCGATCCGGTGGAAGAGGGCGGCGGCCTCGGCGCCCCGCCCCTCGCAGGACTTGGCGTGGGCGAGGAAGTTCAGGTCGATCAGCCGGCGTGGGTGGCCCTCCAGCTCCCACTCCAGCCACCAGTCGAAGGCCGCCTTCATGACCTGCCGGGCGCGGCGGCCGGTCCAGTGGCCCGAGGCGGCCGGGTCGGCGGGTTCGTGCCCGGTGGCCGCCAGCACGCGGTAGCGCTCGGCGTGGGCGATGACCGGCAGGATCGCGAGCGGGGAGTCGGCGGGCGCCTGTTCGGCGGCCCAGTTGGCGAAGTCGTAGACCTCGTGCAGCGGGTCCGGGCCGGCCTCGGCGCGGCGGCCGGCGAGCCGGGCGACCATCAGGTGGTGGGCGTGGTGGTGGTCGGGGTGCCGGGCGCGGACCTGCTCGAAGGCCCGGACCACGTCCTGGTCGGTGCCGTCGGCGCACTCCAGCATCAGCAGGCCGAGCCAGGGGGTGGGGTCGGCCGGGGCTCGTTCGGCGGCCTGCCGGCAGGCCTCGCGGGCGGGCGCCGGCTTGCTCTTGCCGTGCAGGGCGCGCCGGACCTGGGCGAGGGCGAGCAGCACGGCGGCGTCGGCCGCCTCGGGTTCGGCGAGCAGCCACTCGCGGGCCCAGGCGGCGCTGTAGGCCTCCCGCGCGAGGACCGTGACGCGGTGGCCGCGGCGGTCCCAGTCGTCCCCGGTGCGCACCAGCAGGGACCGGGCGTTCTGCCAGCGGCCCTGCGCCAGCGCGGCGCGGGCGGTCACGAGGTCGGCGTCGTCGAGGGCCTCGTCGAAGGCCTGCGCCGCGCGTCTGCGGCCACGGCCGAGGGGAGGCGGGGGTGGGGACACCGCGGGACTTCCTCACGCGCTCTTCTGGTGTTTCGGCTCACGGCGGTCGAGGGCGCGGGTGTGCGCATTGCCATGAACTGATCACGCACAGCCAACCCCCAGCCAACGCTCGCCGTCAAGGGCCGTCAGGGCGTTACACGCGTCAACTGCCGTTACTTGTGAGGGATTTGTGATCAACGGGACCACTGAGGGCCCTGTGACGTGCATCCGATTTACCCGTTTCGCCCTTTGTGACACGCGTCATAGCGTGGGCGAGCACCGCCCCTGACGATGGAAGGACGTACGGGCGCGCCGGGCGAAGCCGGCCGGTACAGTCGGCCCCTACGCCATCGTGAACCCGACCTGACGATCGAGGTACACCGCGTGTCGGTTCTGGTCCTGGTGCTCGCCCTGAGCGCCGCCTGCTGTCTGGGCTTCGGATTCGTCCTGCAGCAGAACGCGGCCCAGCGGGCCCCGCTGAGCGACTTCCTCTCCTTCCGCCTGCTGATCGACCTGGTGAAGGTGCCGCGCTGGCTCGGCGGTATCGGGCTGATGGTCGTCGGCATGGCCCTGGGCGCGGCCGCGCTCGGGCAGGGCGAGCTGTCGCTGGTGGAGCCGCTGCTGGCGACGAACCTGCTCTTCGCGCTCGCCCTGTCCCGCAAGCAGTCCCGGCAGCCGCTGGGGCGTCAGGGCTGGGCGGGTCTGCTGCTCCTGGCAGGCGGGGTGACGGCGTTCATCGTGGCCGGTCAGCCGCAGGGTGGCACCGCGACGGCCGATCCGGTGCGGCAGTGGCTGATCATCGGGGTCATGATCGGGCTGGCGCTGCTGCTCACGGCACGCGGCAAGCGGTCCCGGCTGAGCTCCGGCCCGGTGCTGCTGGCACTGGCCGCCGGGCTGCTGTACGGCGTGCAGGACGCGCTGACCCGGGTGAGCGGGCAGACGTTCACCGAGGGCGGCATCACCGGGCTGCTGACCGGCTGGCAGCCGTACGCCGTGCTCGCGCTCGGCGTCACCGGGCTGGTCCTCGTGCAGAGCGCCTTCGAGACGGCGTCCCTGCGCAAGTCGCTGCCCGCCCTCACCGCGGCGCAGCCGCTCGCCGGGATCATCTGCGGCGTCGGCTTCCTGGGCGACCGGCTGCGGACCGACGCGGTGGCGCTGACCTGGGAGGCCGGGGGGCTCCTGGCCGTGGTGGCCGGGATCGTGCTGCTGGGGCTGCATCCGGCGATGCCGACGGGGACGGTGGCGGAGCGGACGCGCGTGCCTTCGTCCGTGGCGGCGAGCCCGGCGTCACCCTGACACACCCGGCCCCGGCCTCCGCCTCACCTGACGCGCGCGGGCCCCGTCGCCGCCTCACCCGACGGCCCCTGCCCCGCCCCGGCCTCCACCCCCTGCTTGGATGAGGCCATGAGCGCTGCTGACGAGATCCTCGACATCGTCGACGAGCACGACCAGGTCATCGGGCAGTCCCCGCGGGGCGAGGCCTACGCCCGGGGACTGCGGCACCGCTGTGTGTTCATCCAGGCCCGGGACGCCGAGGGCCGGATCTTCGTGCACCGGCGGACGCCGACCAAGCTGGTCTTCCCCTCCCTGTACGACATGTTCGTCGGCGGAGTCGTGGGCGCGGGCGAGGCCTACGACACGGCGGCCCTGCGCGAGGCCGAGGAGGAACTGGGCGTGACCGGCCTGCCGGACCCGCGGTACCTCTTCAAGTTCCTCTACGACGACGGCACCGGCCGGACCTGGTGGTCGGCGGTGTACGAGGTGCGCTGCGAGCTGCCCGTCCAGCCGCAGGCCGAGGAGGTGGCCTGGCACGACTTCCTGCCCGAGGACGAGGTGGAGCGGCGCCTGGGCGACTGGGAGTGGGTGCCCGACGGGCTGGCGGCGTACGAGCGGCTCAGGGCGTTCCGCTCGACGGGCTGACGCGGTGGGCGATCTCGCCCCGGGTAGGGTCGCGCATGTGATCGAGTTCGTGCGGAACGTCCGGTTGTGGTTCGTGCCCGCGGAGGTCCGGCGGGACGGCGAGACGCCCGACTACCGGTTCTCGCTGGCGAACGAACGCACCTTCCTGGCCTGGCTGCGCACCGCGCTGGCGCTGATCGGCGGTGGCTTCGCCGTCGACCAGTTCCTGCCCGACCTGCGCTGGGGCTGGCGGGTCGGGCTGGCGCTCGCGCTGCTCGCCGCGGGTGTGCTGTGCTCGCTGCGGGCGGTCAACCACTGGGTGCGCTGCGAGCGGGCCATGCGCCGGGGCGAGGACCTGCCGGTGTCCCGGTTCCCGGCGCTGCTGAGCCTGGTCGTGGCGGTCGTGGCCATCGCGATGGTCGTCGTGGTGCTCGTGGGGTGGGAAGGGTGAGCGCGTCGGCGGCCCGGCAGCGGGACCCCGACCGCGACCCCGGGCTGCAACCCGAGCGGACCCGGCTGGCGTGGCGGCGTACGACGCTGTCGGGCACGGTCGCCGCCGTCCTCGCCGTGAAGACCGCGCTGCACGGCGGGGCGTCGACGCCCGGGATCCTCGCGTGCGCGCTGGTCTGCGCCCTGTGGCTGGGGTTCCTCGGCGCCGCCCACCGCCGCATCCGCACGCTGGCGGCCACCGCCGCCCCCGCCGCGTTCGCACCCCGGCACGCCGCGGCGGCGGCGCTGTGCACGGTGGCGATGGCGGTGTGCGGGGCGGCACTCGTCCTCTAGAGCACTCTCCTGGGACGCTCCGGGGAGCAAGCAGCGGCTGATCAGCCGTCCTCGCTCTCCCACTCCACCGTCACGACGATCTTGCCGCGCGTGCGGCCCTCCTCGTTCAGCCGGTGCGCGTCCGCCGCCCGCTCCAGCGGGAACGTCTCGTCGACGTGCACGGCCACCACGCCCTGCTCCGCCAGCTCGGACAGCCGGCCGAGGTCCTCGGCGTCGGGCCGGACGAAGTAGTAGCGGCCGCCGTAGGTCACGACGTCGTCGTCGGCGACGGAGACCAGCCTGCCCTCGGGTGCCAGCAGGTTCGCCGACACCTTCAGCGCGTCCCCGCCGACCGTGTCGAACACCGCGTCCACGCCCTCGGGCGCCAGCCCCCGCACCCGCTCCCCCAGGCCCTCGCCGTACGTCACCGGCTCCCCGCCCAGGCCCCGCACGAAGTCGTGGTTCGGCTCGCTCGCCGTACCGATGACCCGGGCGCCGAGATGGGCGGCGAGCTGCACGGCGACGGAGCCGACGCCGCCGGCCGCCGCGTGCACCAGGACGGTCTCGCCGCGCTTCACCTGGAGCACCTTGACCAGCACCTGGTAGGCGGTGAGCCCGACCAGGGGCAGTCCGGCCGCCTCCTCCCAGGTCAGGTTGCGCGGCTTGCGCGCGAGGGTGCGCAGGGGCGCGGCCACGTACTCGGCGAAGGTGCCGCGGGAGAGGAAGTCCTCCCGGACGTAGCCGATGACCTCGTCCCCGACGTCGAACTCCGAGACGGCCACCCCGGGCCGGACGACGACGCCCGAGACGTCCCAGCCGGGCACCACCGGGAAGACGGGCGCGAGGATGCCGGCAAGGTAGCCCTCGCGGGCCTTCCAGTCGACGGGGTTCACGGCCGCCGCCCGCACCTTCACCAGCACCGCGTCCGGGCCGACCACGGGGTCGCGCACCTCGCCGAACGCCAGCACCTCGGGGCCGCCGTACCGGGAGTAGCTGATCGCCTTCATGGGTCCGACCCTCAGGGCTCGGCCGACGGCCCGCAAGCCGGATGGCCTGAACGAACCGGCCGGAGCTTCCCCGGCGCCCCGCCGCGGACGCCGTCGGCCTATCGTGGCTCCGATCACGTTTCGGTCCCGCTCTGGACGACATACCGACCGGTCGGCATCATGAGTCGGGAACAGTTCACCTGCCCGTAGGAGCGATGCATGAGCCCCGATCATCCGCCCGGACTCGATCTCGACCGGCTGCGCGGCCTGCTCGAACGCGAGCGGCCCGGCCTGGTGAACGGCCCGCTGTCCGGCCGGCTGATCGAGGGCGGACGGTCGAACCTCACCTACGCCGTCTCCGACGGCACCTCGCAGTGGGTCGTACGGCGGCCCCCGCTCGGCCACGTCCTCGCCACCGCGCACGACATGAAGCGCGAGCACCGGGTGATCAACGCGCTGCACCCGACCGCCGTGCCGGTGCCGCGGCCGGTGCTGCTGTGCGAGGACGAGGAGGTGCTCGGGGCGCCGTTCTACGTCATGGAGTTCGTCGAGGGCACGCCCTACCGCACGGCCGACGAGCTTCTCCCGCTCGGGCCGGAGCGGACCCGGGGCGCGGTGCTGAACCTCGTCGACACGCTGGTGGAGCTGCACGCGGTCGACCCGGGCGAGGTGGGTCTGGCGGACTTCGGCCGGCCCGAGGGCTTCCTGGACCGGCAGCTGCGGCGCTGGGGCAAGCAGCTGGACGCCTCCCGCAACCGGGACCTGGACGGCATCGACGAACTGCACGCCGCGCTGGGGCGCGAACTGCCCGACTCCCCCGCCCCGGCCGTCGTGCACGGCGACTACCGGCTCGACAACGTGCTGATCGGCGAGGACGACTCGATCCGGGCGATCCTCGACTGGGAGATGTCGACGCTGGGCGACCCGCTCACCGACCTCGGCCTGCTGGTCATGTACAGCATGCCGCTCGGCATGCCCGACTCCCCCGTCTCCACCACCGCCGAGGCGCCCGGGCACCCGACGCCGTCCGAGCTCATCGAGCGGTACGCCGCGCGGTCGGGGCGCGACGTCTCCGCGATCTCCTGGTACACGGCCTTCGCCTGGTTCAAGCTCGCCGTGATCCTGGAGGGCATCCACTACCGCTACACGCTCGGCCAGACGGTCGGGCGCGGCTTCGACCGCATCGGCGACCTCGTGCCCGTCTTCGTCCGGCACGGACTGACCACGCTCAACGAAGGCCTCCAGGAGGGCTGATCCGTATGGACTTCGCTTTCGACGCGCGCACCGAAGAGCTGCGCGCCAAGCTCCTCGCCTTCATGGACGAGCACGTCTACCCCGCCGAGGCGGTCGCGCACGAGCAGCGCGAGCGGCTGGCCTCGCCGTGGGAGACCGTGCCCGTGGTGGAGGAGCTCAAGGCCGAGGCCCGCAGGCAGGGGCTGTGGAACCTCTTCCTGCCGGACTCCGAGTACGGGGCCGGGCTGACGAACCTCCAGTACGCGCCGCTCGCCGAGATCATGGGCCGCTCGCCGCAGCTGGCGCCGACGGTGACGAACTGCGCGGCGCCCGACACCGGCAACATGGAGGTGCTCACCCAGTTCGGCGACGAGCAGCAGCGCAAGCAGTGGCTGGAGCCGCTGCTGGCCGGTGAGATCCGCTCGGCGTTCGCGATGACCGAGCCGGACGTGGCCTCCTCGGACGCCACGAACATCACCACGCACATCGAGCGGGACGGCGACGAGTACGTCATCACCGGCCGCAAGTGGTACATCTCCGGGGCGATGCACCCCGACTGCAAGATCTTCATCGTGATGGGCAAGACCGACCCGGACGGGGAGGACATCCGGCGCCAGCAGTCCATGGTGCTGGTGCCGCGCGACACCCCGGGCGTCACGGTCAAGCGCGCGATGCAGGTGTTCGGCTACGAGGACCACTACCACGGCGGCCACGCCGAGGTGATCTTCGACCACGCGCGCGTGCCGGTGTCGAACCTGGTCGGCGAGGAGGGCGGCGGTTTCGCGATCGCGCAGGCGCGGCTCGGGCCCGGCCGGATCCACCACTGCATGCGGCTGATCGGGATGGCCGAGCGGGCGATCGAGCTGATGTGCCGGCGGGCCGTGGCCCGGACGGCCTTCGGCAAGGCGCTGGCGCAGCAGGGCGTGGTGCACAACTGGATCGCCGACGCGCGGGTGACGGTGGAGCAGCTGCGGCTGCTGGTGCTGAAGACGGCGTGGCTGATGGACACGGTGGGCAACCGCGGGGCGCACACCGAGATCCAGGCGATCAAGATCGCGACGCCCCGGGCGGTGGTGGACATCCTCGACCGGGCGATCCAGCTGCACGGGGCGGGTGGCGTGAGCCAGGACTTCCCGCTGGCGGAGCTGTACGCGGGGGCGCGGACGCTGATGATCGCGGACGGGCCGGACGAGGTGCACCAGCGGTCCCTGGCCCGACGGGAGCTGAAGCGGTACGTGTGACGCCGGGGGGTTCAGGGGCGGGGCCCCTGAACCCCGCTCGGCGTGTTACGGGCGCAGGGCGCGGAGCAGCAGGTCGGCCAGGTGGTTCGCGACCTCCTGGGGGCTGAGTGGGCCGTCCGGGCGGTACCACGTGGACAGGTGGTGGACGGAGCCGAAGTGGTAGTCCACGACCAGGTCCGCCGGGGTCGCCTTGGAGAAGACGCCCGCCTGCTGGCCCTCCTCGATCAGCGCGCGGAAGCGTTCGTGGTAGCGGCGGCGTTCCGCGCGCACCTGCTTGTTCTTCTCGGGGCTCAGGTGGTGCATCGACCGCCAGAAGATCATCGCGTCGTCGAGGTTGTCGATCGTCGTCACCACGACGTCCGCCGCCGCGGCCCGCAACCGCTTCTCGACCGGCTCGTCGGCGCCCGCGACGGCGTCCAGTCTCTCCTGCTGGATGCGCAGCACGCGCGCGTACACCTCGTGCAGCAGGTCGTCCTTGGAACCGAAGTAGTGGTACAGCGCGCCCTTCGTGACCCCGGCCGCCTCGACGATCTCCTGCACCGAGGTGCGGTCGTACCCCTGCTCGGCGAAGAGCCGGGTGGCGGCGGCCAGGAGCCGCTGAGGCACGGGAGTGCCGTCCGAGTCCGTCGTCCTGGGCACTGCCGCCACCTGCCTTTCCGTACTGCTGTCAGTTGCCCTGCGTCCGGGAACGCAGTTCCCGACGGAGGATCTTCCCACTGGCCGTCTTCGGCAAGTCCGGCAGGATCTCCACCTGGCGCGGGTATTTGTAGGCGGCCAGTCTCTCCTTGCAGTAGGAGGCGAGTGCATCCGGGTCCGTGTCGGCGTCCGGACGCAGGCTGATGTACGCCTTGACGGTCTCCCCGCGGTACCCGTCCGGCACGCCCACGACGGCGGCCTCGCGCACCGCCGGGTGGGTGTAGAGGACGTCCTCGACCTCGCGCGGCCACACCTTGAAGCCCGACGCGTTGATCATGTCCTTCTTGCGGTCGACGACGTACAGCCAGCCCTGCTCGTCCATGAAGCCGACGTCGCCGGTGCGCAGTTCGGCGCCGGGGAACGTCTCGGCGGTGGCGTCGGGGCGCCGCCAGTAGCCGGGCACGACCTGCGGGCCGCGCACGACGATCTCGCCCTGCTCGCCGAAGGGCACCTCGGCACCGTTGTCGTCGACGATCCGGACGACCGTGTCGGGGCCGGGCAGGCCCACGGCGAGGGTCCCGGAGACCGGGTCGACGGGCGCCTCAAGGCCGGGCGGCACGGAGGCGCAGGGGGCGGTGCACTCGGTGAGCCCGTAGCCGTTGCGGATGTACGGGCCGAAGCCCGCCCGGAACTTCTCCACCAGCGCGGGCGGCAGCGGGGCGCCGCCGGAGGAGATCACCCGGAAGGAGGAGAAGTGGTCCCGGGTGACGTCAGGGTGGGCGGCCAGGGCCATGAAGGCCGTGGACGGGCCGACGGTGTAGTGCGGCCGGTGCTCGGCGAAGGCGTCGAGCACCACGCCCGCCTCGAAGCGGTAGGCCAGCACGAGCGTGCCCCCGCTGTTCAGGCAGGCGCCGAACTGGCAGACCATGCCGGTGATGTGGAACAGCGGCGCCAGCGCGAAGTAGACGGGCCGCTCGGGCAGGCCGAGGCCGGTGCGCTGCCGTTCGGCGTTGTACATGATGTTGCCGTGCGTGTTGGTGGCGCCCTTGGGCGTGCCGCTGGTGCCCGAGGTGTAGCTGATCAGCGCGATGCCGGCCGGGTCGGGGTCCCGGCCCTCGGGTGCCCGGTGCCCGGCCCGGGCCACCGCCGCCAGGTCGTCGGCGTCCGCCGCCTGCGGCAGCCGCTCGAAGGTGAGCACGCGCGCGTCGTCCCGCGTCTGGAAGTCCAGCTCACAGCCGGTCAGCACGATCCGCACGGGCGAGTCCGCCGCCGTCTCGCGCAGGTACGACTCCCAGGCCCGGTCCGAGCAGATCAGCGCGGCGACCTCGCCGTCCCGCAGGACGTGGGCCACCTCGCCGGACTTGTACATCGGGTTGACGGGCACGACGACCGCGCCCGCCTTCCACGCGCCGAGCACGGCGAGCACGAAGTGCGGGGAGTTCTGCAGCAGGACCGCGACCCGGTCGCCGCGCTCCAGGCCGCGGGCCGCGAGGTGCCCGGCGACGGAGTCGCTGAGCTCGTCGGCCTCGCGGTAGGTCAGCCGGCCGTCGAAGTAGGCCAGGAAGTCGCCGTCCGGCGTCTCGGCCGCCACCCGGCGCAGGGCGTGCACCAGGGAGTCGGCGGGGTCGATCGCGCCCTTCTGGGCGTCGCTGAGCAGGCCGAGCCAGGGCTTGGCGGCGTAACGGGAGCCGGTCACCGGTTCTCCTCCCACTGCTGCTGGATGCGGTTCATACCGGTCAGCCACCGGTCGGGGTCACCGGCCCGGGCCTGGTAGTACCCGGCGACCTCGGGGTGCGGAAGGATCAGGAAGCGGTCCTCCTCGACGCCCTTGAACAGGGCGTCCGCCACGGCCTCCGGCTCGATCGCGGTCGGCTGGAGCACCAGGTCGCCCGCGCTGCCGGTCGCGGCCAGCATGTCGGTGCGCACGCCCTGCGGGCAGATGGCGTGCGCCTTCACGCCCCGGTGCCGGTAGGTCAGCGACAGCCACTCGGCGAAGGCGAGGGCGCCGTGCTTGGTGACGGCGTAGGGCGCCGCCCCGATCATGGTGAGCAGCCCGGCGGCGGAAACGGTGGACACGAACCTGCCGCTGCCGCGCTCCAGCCAGTCCGGCAGCAGGGCGTGGGCCGCCCGGACATGGGCCATGACGTTCACGTCCCAGGAGGCGGCCCAGGCCGTCTCGTCCAGCGGACCGTCGGCGCTCCCGCCCTCGAAGGCGACACCGGCGTTGGCGCAGTAGACGTCGACGGTCCCGTCGAGCGCGTCCCGGGCGTCCCCGACGATCGCCGAGGCGTCCCCGGCCACGGCGATCCCGCCGACCTCGTCCGCCACGCGCTCGGCGCGCTCGGCGTCCAGGTCGTTGACGACGACCCGGGCCCCCTCGGCGGCGAACCGCCGGGCGAGCGCGGCGCCGATCCCGCCCCCGGCCCCCGTGACAACGACCCCGGCCCCCTGAAAGGCTCCCACCATCGGTCTCCTCATACGCGGCTCAGCAATGGCGCCAGACTAACCGGTCGGTATGTTTCAAGGAAGGGGGCGGCGCAGCACCCTAGGGGCGGGGAACTGCGCGACCAGCCACGACGAAACCGTCACAGAACGGATCACGGAGGTCACCCCATGCGCCTTTCCAGACGGACCTTACTCACAGCGACCACTGCGGCAGCCGCATCGCTCACCCCCACCACCGCCGAGGCCCGGCGGCACCGGCGAACCGGCTTCGAGAACCTCGCCGCGTCCGGTTACGAACCCCTGCGCGGTCAGCGCATCGGCATCGTCACCAACCCCACGGGCGTCACCCGGGACGTCCGCCACATCGTCGACGTCATGCACGCGGACACCCGAGTGGATCTGAGGGCCGTCTTCGGCCCCGAGCACGGCTTCCGCGGCACCGCCCAGGCCGGCGGTTCCGAGGGCCGCCACGACGACCCGGCGACCGGCCTGCCCGTCTACGACACGTACCTCAAGAGCGGCCGGCCGCTGGCCGACATCTTCACCGCGTCCGGCGTGGACACGGTCGTCTTCGACATCCAGGACGTCGGCGCCCGCTTCTACACGTACATCTGGACCCTGTACGACTGCATGGAGGCGGCCCGGCTCGCGGGCAAGCGGTTCGTGGTCCTGGACCGGCCCAACCCGGTGACCGGCCGGGCGGCCCTCGGGCCCGTGCTGCACAAGGAGTTCGCCACGTTCGTGGGACGTCAGCCGATCGCGCAGGCCCACGGGATGACCGTCGCCGAGCTGGCGCGCCTGTTCAACGGGGAGTTCCTGACCGAGCCTGTCCCGCTGGAGACCGTGACCATGTCGGGCTGGAAGCGCTCGGATTTCTACGACGCCTCCGGGCTGCCCTGGGTGCCGCCGAGCCCGAACATGCCGACGCCGGAGACGGCCCTGGTGTACTCGGGGACGTGCCTGTTCGAGGGCACCAACCTGTCGGAGGGGCGCGGCACCACCCGGCCGTTCGAGCTGCTGGGCGCGGAGGGCGTCGACCGGCGCTGGGCGGCCGCCGCGAACGAACTCGCCCTGCCCGGGGTGCGGTTCAGGGAGGCGTACTTCGCGCCCACCTTCTCCAAGTTCCAGGGGAAGACGATCGGCGGGGTGCAGCTCCATGTGCACGACCGGGCGGCCTTCGACCCCGTCCGCACCGGCATCGCCCTGCTCGTGACCGCCAAGCGGGTCTGGAGCGGTTTCGCCTGGCGCCCGGACCACTGGATCGACAAGCTCACCGGCTCCACGCGCGTGCGCGCGATGATCGACGCGGGCGCGGACACCGACGAGGTGGTCGCCGGGTGGCAGCAGGACCTGGCGGCGTTCCGCGGGACGCGGCGGAAGTACCTCCTCTACCGCTGAGCGCGGCCGCGCGCCCGAATGCGCCCGTGACGTATGGCCAAGCTCCCCCGTTGGCAGGACGATGCGCCCACATCGTGGCGTCACCCGGGGGCGAGGGGGCCTGTCATGGCGGATCCGGCGATGAGCGTGACTCCCTACTGGGAGCTGACCTTCGACGCGGACGGGGACCCGGCGGGCCGCCGGCGCGACCGGCTGCTCGCCGGGGTGCGCGAACGGAAGGTGCGCGACCTGATCGTCTTCGCGCACGGCTGGAACAACGACCGCTCGGGCGCGACGCGGCTCTACGACCGCTTCTTCGCGCCCGTGCCGCGGCTGGCCCCGGCCGCCCGGATCGGCTACGCCGGGGTGCTCTGGCCCGCGATGCGGTTCTCGGACGAGCCGATCCCCGACTTCCCCCGGGCCGTGGCGGCCGACGCGCCCCGGCGCCCGGCCCTCGACAAGGACACCCGGCACGCGCTGCTGGAGACCTTCCCCGGCCGGGCGCTCCTGGTCGACCAGATCGCCCGGCTGCTGGAGCAGCAGCCGCCGGAGGAGGCCGAGCTGGAGGAGTTCGGACGGCTGGTGCGCCTGCTGGTGGAGGTGGTGGCGCCCGGGCCGCAGGCGCTGTTCGCGGCGGACACGGTGGCGGAGGGCGTGCCGCAGAGCGAGCCGGGGATGCTCGCCGGGTCCTCGGCGGCGGCCTGCGAGGAGTTCGCGCGGGCGCTGGCGGAGTCGGAACTCCCCGGCGCCCCACAGGAGTTCAGGATCCCGAACCCCTGGGACGGCGCCCACGAACTGCTGCGGCAGGCGACGTACTACGCGATGAAGCGGCGCGCGGGAACCGTCGGCGAGCGCGGACTCGGCCGGGTCGTCGGGCAGCTCGCCACGGCGGCGCCGGACGTGCGCGTGCACCTCGTCGGGCACAGCTTCGGCGCGCGGCTGGTGTCGTTCGCGCTGCGCGGGCTCCCCGAGGGCGTCCGCACGGTGAAGTCGGTGACGCTGCTCCAAGGGGCGTTCTCGCACTACGCGTTCGCGGCCCGGCTGCCGCACGACGCCCGGGCCACAGGGGTGCTCCAGGGGCAGCAGAACCGCGTCGACGGTCCCCTGGTGTGCTGCCACTCCCGGCACGACGCGGCACTCGGCACGATGTACCCGCTGGCCTCCCGCATGGCGGGCGACAGCCGGTCGGTCACCGGCCTCGACCTGAGGCGGGCGCTGGGCGCCAAGTGGGGCGCGCTGGGCTACGACGGCGTACAGGCGGTGCCGGGCACGCGCGCGTACACCCTCGCGCAGGCGCTGCGGGCGAAGCTGCCCGCCTGGGGGTGCGTGAACGTGGACGCGGCGGCGGTGGTGAGACGGGGCGGGCCGCCGGCCGGGGCGCACAGCGACATCCTGCACGAGGAGCTGGCCCGGCTGGTGCTGGCGGCGGGCCGCGTCCGCTGACCCGCCGCCGGACCGTACGTCACCCGGCGCTCACCGGTGTGAGGTGAACTCCACGACCTGCTGGTAGGTCGGCCGGTTCTGCCAACTGATCTTGCCGTGCTTGATGCCGCCGAGGGTGCGGTGGTTGATGGAGTCGGCACACCACTGGTCGCCCGCCGCGCACACGTCGTCGCCGGGGTAGACCTGGGCCGCGGTCTTGCCGGCCGCCTCCTTCAAGGTGCTGATGAGCGTGTCCCGGCAGGCGCCGAGGCTGCCGTCGCCGCAGTACTTCCGGGCCAGCGGACCCTTCACCTGCTCGCCGAGGACGGCCCGGATGTCCTTGTCGACGTAGCTCCACCAGCCGTACTGGAAGGAGCTTCCGGCGTGCGAGCCGGTCGGGCCGTGGGAGGCCGACGGGGACTCGTCGACGGGCAGGTTGGCGGTCATCGCCTCGTACAGCTCACTGCCCAGGCCGGGTTCGAACTCGGCCTTCACCAGCAGCGGCCACCAGGCGTCCAGGATGCGGATCGCGTCGGCGTCGGCGTACTTCTTGGAGCCGGCCGTGGTCTCGGTGCGCTTTCCGCCCGCGGCGAGCCACGCCTGGAGCTTGCCGACGGCGGCGGCCGCCGCCGGGTCGGTGACGGGCGCGCTGTTGACGACCTTCAGCAGCTTGGGCAGGACGTCCTCGGCCCGCAGGTCGGCGAGCCCCGCGTCCGCCATGGCCTTCACCAGCGAGGCGCGGGTCACCCCGCCCTGCTGGACCAGCTTCTTCACGCGGTCCTCGAGGAGGTTGCCGCGGTGCACGGACCCGTTGCCCCAGGGCGCGGTCGTGTAGTCCTTGGCCTGCTTGTTGTTCCAGGAGATGTAGTAGTCCTGGTCGATGGATCGGGGGTGGGCGGAGGGCGGGGTGTAGTCGGCCGTGTTGGTCGCCGGGTCCCAGCCGCGCCACTCGTACGCCGGGCGGGCCCACACCGGGAACTCCGCGTCGACGCCGTTCGCGCGCACGGGGTTGTCGCCGCTGTTGTAGTACGCGGTGTGCTCGGAGTCGGCGTAGAACCAGTTGAAGGTGTAGTTGATGTGCTGCACCGCCTTCTGGAAGTCCTCCGGGCCCTTCACGTAGTCCGGGTCGTTCAGCATCTGGAAGCCGATGATGGAGTCGGCCTCGTGCAGGAAGGACGAGCGCAGGGTGGTGTAGGCGACCTTCTTGCCGCCGACCGTGGCGCGGTACTCCACCGGCCCGTACTTGGTGCGCCACACCCGCATCGTGTACGAACCGGCCGCGGTGCCGTCGGCGACGGTCGGCTTCCAGGCGTTCTTCTGCTCGACCTTCTCCATCGGGGTGCAGGTGCCGCGGTACAGGTAGTGGTAGTCGTCCTGGCACAGTTCGACGGCGTACGTGTCGATGATGTCCTGGCCGGAGGTGGTGGCGCTCCAGGCGTAGTCCTGGCCGCGGCCGAGTTCGACGTAGAAGCTCAGGCCGGCGAAGGAGGCGCCGCGGGCGCTGATGCCCGGGCCCTGGAGCTCCTGGAGCAGCAGCAGCTGCGGGGCGAAGTAGCCGGTCTGCGGGCCGAACACGGCGACCGGGTGACCGCTGGCGGTGTGCTCGCCGCTGACCACGAGGGCGTTGGACATGCCGCGCTTGGCGGAGGACAGGGCCGTCTTCGCCGCGTCGCGGGACGCGCCGGTGGCGCTCGACGCGGCGGCGCTGCCCGTGCGGTCGTACACGAGCGGTTCCTGCCGCACCGAACCGGCGTCGGGCAGGGCCGTGCCCTGCGGGGCGTCCGGCCTGGTCGCGTACGGGAAGCTGCCGCTGTGCTGGGTGAGGACGGCCTCCGGATCGTTGCGCATCCGGAAGGACTCCCACACCTTGGTGCCCTCGGCGACGCCGTACTTCTCCTGGGCGGCCAGCAGCGAGATCGCGTTGTTGACCTCGCCGCCTCCGCCGGAGCCGAAGAGCGCGCCGATGACCGAGGCCAGGGCGACCAGGTCGGTGATCTTGAAGTGCTCTATCTTCCCGGCGTTGGTGACGGAGTCCTTGTGGCCCGTCAGGACGTACTCGCCGGGGAAGTACCGGCCGCTGTCGGAGGCGTCGATGTAGGCGTTGATGCCGTCGAGGTAGGCCTTCGCGTCGGCGAGGGCCTGCTTGCCGCGCTCGCCGTTGGTGGCGACGGCGTTGTCGATCTGCGCCTGCAGATCGGCCTCGGTGTAGGGCGCGTGCCGCCAGAACTGCTGCTCCAGCCCCTGGTTGGAGGGCGCGCCGCCGGCGAAGGAGGTCAGCTGCCCGCGTCCGACGTGCCGGAAGACGTCCATGAGCCACAGCCGGTCCTGGGCGGCGGCGAAGCCGGCGCCGAACTCGGTGCCGTATCTCGTCGTACCGGTGATGTGCGGCACCCCGGTCTTCTTGTCGCGGACGATCGTCACGTCACTGCGCCCGGCGGGCTTGACCGTGGAGGCCACCTGGTCCGCCGGGACGCCGAACGAGGCGTCGTTGAAGAAGGTGTTGATCTTGTCGTTGGTGAGTCCGGTGTAGCCCTTGGCGAGGTCGGCATAGGGCCCGAGCTGGTCCTCGGCGTGCTCGGGCTGGGTGCCGAAGGCCTGGTTGAGGAGGATCTGGGCGAGGGTGGCGTTGCCGTTCTGGCCGGGCGGGAGGATGTCCGAACACTGCTTGCCGCAGTGGTCGTTCGCGACGGCCGCGGCCTGGGCGGTCGTCGTCTCCGCGGCCGCCGCCGGGGCCAGGGGCGACAAAAGACCCGCGATCAGGGCGCATACCGATGCGGTCTTCAGGAACCCGGGGATTCCGCGGGGAGTTCTCATTCTGTCGAGAACGGTGCGTGGGTGACGCCGTGGCATGGGAGCTCCTCCCGTGGGGGTGGGCGGGATGTTACCGCCGGTATCCCCGCGTTTGAAGATGAACAAGCGTCACTTTTGGGAGTCAGCACAACAGGCACACGGATCACGGCAGTCGACTGGCGAGCCTCTTCGGACCGCTTATGGAGGCCATTTGAAATCGGATGGAGCCGATTCGCTTGTCGATACGTCTATTCGGCGACGTCCGTACGACGACGCCGAAGTGACCGGATGTACAGGTGCAGGTGTGACGGAGGTGCAGGACGATGGCCGGTTTCCGGAGTCTGGCGAGACAGGTCCGCGATCCGCGGTGCGATCTGGCCTTGCGGCGTTATTCGCTGCGCAAGTGCCTTGAGAGGTTCGCCCCTTACGGACACAGGGCGACCTGGGACCATTTGTGCTCCCGGGCAGGGTTCGGTCCCGAGGACCGGTCCCCCGATCCGGCGCGGCTCGTGGCCGCACTGGACGAACTGGAGGAGGCGCGGGCGGTCTGGCTCGCCTACGAGGTCGAGTTCGCCGAGCGCCGCAAGAAGGAGAAGCACGACGGACTGCGCAGGCCGGGCAGTGTGGACGACTGGCACCGGCTGACCTGGGGCGGTTTCGGCGTGGCGTGGTGCGACGATCCGGCGGTCCATCCCCGTGAACCGCTGGCCGAGGTGCTGCGCCGGCTGATCGCCGCGCTGGAGCGCGAACCGGGCTCGAACTGCCCGGTGTGCGACGGAGAACGACTCGCCTGGAAGTACGGCCTGGATCACGAACCCTCGGCGGGTCCGGTCTGCACGGACTGCGGAATCCTGGTGCCGCGTCCCGTGCTCACGCCCGAAGCCCTGGCGGACGCCAGGCGGGCGAGGTTGCTGGTGTCGGCTTGACGGATGCGGGTGCGCGGGGGGTGCGCCGGGGATGCCGCACCCCCACTGTCGGTGCCGCGTGGCACCATCGCTGACATGGTGCAGGTATGTCTGAACGGTCCGCGGACCGCCGCTGACGGTACGGCGGTGCCGCTGACGCCCGAGTCGATGGCCGACTCCGCGGCGGCCGCCGTCGCGGCCGGGGCCACGGACATCCATGTCCATCCCAAGACGCCGTGCGGGCGGGACACGCTGTCGCCGAGGGTGCTCGCGGAGACGCTGGGGGCGATCCGGGCGCGCGTGTCGGTGCCGGTGGGGGTGACGACGGGGGCGTGGGCCGAGCCGGACCCCGCAGCCCGGCTCGACCGGATCCGGAGCTGGACCGTCCTCCCCGACCACGCCTCGGTCAACTGGCATGAGCCGGGGGCGGAACAGGTGGCTGCCGAGCTGCTCGCTCTCGGGGTGGGGGTGGAGGCCGGCATCTGGTCCGGGACGGACGCGGCGGAGCGCTTCGCGGTGTCGCCGCTCGCCCCGAAGGTCCTGCGGGTGCTGGCGGAGGTGACGGACACGGACCCGTCGAGCGCGGTGGTCTCCGCGCGGGCACTGCTGTCCGACCTCGGCGCGGCGCACGGGCGTCCTGTCCTGCTGCACGGGGAGGACGGGGGCGCGTGGCCGGTGCTGCGGCTCGCCGGGCGGTTGGGGTTGGCCACGCGGGTCGGGCTGGAGGATGTGCTGCTTCTGCCCGATGGGCGGCGGGCGGGGTCCAACGCGGAGTTGGTGGCGGCGGGGTTGGTGGAGTACCGGACCGGTTAGGTACTCGGCGTTCTTGCTGAGGCCGGGTGGGTCCGCAACCCGGCGGAACGGGGTGCGCTGCGCCCACCCGTGCCGCCCTTAGCGGCACGATTGCCCGCGCTAAGGCAGACAGGTGAGCAACGACGTGCCCGCAACTGGGCGGGATTGGCGGCCGCGCCCGCAGCTGAGACCGGTGAGGCGGCAGCCACGACGCGCCCGCAGTCGCCGGACCACGGAAGGGGACGTGTCGGGGGGTGTCCGCCCGCAGCGGTTGGCGCGTCGACGGACGGTCAGTCGGTTCGCAAGTCCATCGCGCCGTTCCGAGGACGGACACCCCCCGGCGCGGCCCCGACCCCCTCCCCGGCGTCACGCGCCACGCGCACCCCCACCACCGTTGCGTTCCACCATCAGGCGCGAACCGGCCCGGCGTTCACCGAACACGTCACCCGGGTTGGACAGCACGCACGTGTCGAGGGACAGGCAGCCGCAGCCGATGCAGTCGGTGAGGTGGTCCCGCAGGCGGTTCAGCTGATTGATCCGCTCGTCCAGCTCCGAGCGCCACGCCTCCGACAGATGCGCCCAGTCCTCCCGCGTCGGCGTCCGCTCCTCGGGAAGTTCCGCCAGCGCCTCGCGGATCGTCGCCAGCGGGATGCCCACCCGCTGCGCGGCCCTGATGAACGCGACCCGGCGCAGCGTGTCCCGGGAGTAGCGCCGCTGGTTGCCGGACGTCCGGCGACTGCTGATCAGGCCCTTGGACTCGTAGAAGTGCAGGGCGGAGACGGCGGCGCCACTGCGCGCCGAGAGCTGCCCGACCGTGAGTTCATGGATCTTCTCTGAAATCTGAGGCACCCGTCGAACCCTACCGAGTCCGTTGACACAGCCTCCGCGGCCGACCATGCTAAGCAGTCGCTTAGCAATGCGACACGGAGAGGTCTGGAAGACATGGCAGAGCCGAGGATCTTCACATCCGTCGACGACCTGAAGGCGGCGATCGGCGAGCAGCTGGGACACACCGACTGGCTCGACATCGACCAGAAGCGGATCGACCTCTTCGCGGAGGCCACCGGCGACCACCAGTGGATCCACGTCGACCCGGAGAAGGCCGCCGCGGGCCCCTTCGGCACCACCATCGCGCACGGCTATCTGACCCTGTCGCTGCTCCCCCTCTTCGGCCCGCAGCTGATCTCCGTCGAGAACGTGAAGATGGGCGTCAACTACGGGACGAACAAGGTGCGTTTCCCCGCCCCCGTCCCGGTCGGCTCCCGTCTGCGCGCCACCGCCACGATCACCGGCGTCGACGACGTGCCGGGCGGCGCCCAGATCACCGTCGCCTTCACCGTGGAACGCGAGGGCGGCGACAAGCCCGTGTGCGTCGCCGAGTCCGTCTCGCGCTACTACTTCTGAGCCGCGGCCTCCGAGGCCCCGGCCCCGGCCCCCACCATCCGCAGCACGAGGTCGGCGTACAGCTCGCCGACCTCCTCCGGCGTCCGGGGACCGTCGACGTTGAACCACCGGGCCACGTCGATGCAGAGCGACAGCACGGCCAGCGTCGTCCCGTGCACGTCGATGACCTCGAACTCGCCCGTCCGCACGCCCTCCTCGATGATCCCGCGCACCTCCGCGTCGACCTGGCGGCGCAGCGCGAGGATCTCGGCGCGGGCGTCGGGCCCGAGCGAGTCGAGTTCGTACTGCACGACCCGCGCGGTGGTCCGCCCGCCCGCGTGCCAGCGTACGAAGGAACTCACCGCGTCGGCGAGCCGCTCGGTGGGGCCGCCCTCGCGGCGGGACGCCGTCCGCAGGATCTCCAGGGCCTTCTCGTGCCCGATCCTGCTGATGCGGTGCAGCAGTTCTTCCTTGGTCTTGTAGTGGATGTAGAGCGCGGCCGGGCTCATCCCGGCACGGCCCGCGATGTCACGGGTCGTCGTGGCGTGGTAGCCGCGCTCGGCGAAGGCCTCCACCGCGGCGATCAGCAGCCGCCGCGCCGCGTCGGGCGTGACCTCGCCCCACGCCTGCGCCTCGCCGCCGGCCGTCTCCTCCGCCGTACTCATCACTCGCCCCTCTCCACTGACAGGGCCACCACCATACCGCCGAAGGTGAGCGAGCGCTTAGCGTGGCGGCCCGGTGCCTTTCCCTCAGTGCTTCTCGAAGGGGGTGTACGAGGGAGCCGCCGCCCCCTCCTGCCGGTCCCGGACCACCTTGGCCAGCGTGAAGGAGGAGGTGACCAGGTACAGCACCGCGACGGCGAGGAAGCCCCGCACCCAGGCGTCGGCGCTCAGCTGGTAGATGCCGATCGCGGTGGCCGCCATGGCGACGGCGAAGGAGGCGACGGCCTGGCCGTAGAAGGCGGCCGTGTTCTGCGGCTTGCCCGGTGTGTCACTCATGGGGCCAGCTTCGGCGAACGCGACCCGCGCCACATCCGTTCCGCTACTCAGATCGCTCGGGTACTCGGATCGCGCGGGTATCCGACCGCACCCGACCGCTTCCTCAGAACGCCGAAACCCCGGTCAGCGCCCGCCCGATGACCAGCTTCTGGATCTGGCTCGTGCCCTCGTAGAGGGTCATCACGCGGGCGTCCCGCAGCAGTTTGCCCGCCGGGTACTCGTCGATGTAGCCGTAACCGCCGAAGACCTGCAGCGCGTTGTTCGCGGCGCGGACGGCCGCCTCCGAGGCGAACAGCTTGGCCTTCGACGACTCGACGGCGAACGGCCGCCCCCGGTCGACCAGGTCGGCGACCCGCCAGGTCAGCAGCCGGGCGGCGTCGACGTCCACGGCGATGTCGCTGATCAGCTCCTGGACCAGCTGGTGGCGGGCGATGGGCGTGCCGAACTGCTCGCGTTCCCCGGCGTAGCGCACGGCCGCGTCCAGAGCCGCCTGGGCGATGCCGACGCACCCGGCCGCGACGGACATCCGCCCCTTGGCGAGGGCGGACATGGCGACGGAGAAGCCCTTGCCCTCCTCCCCCAGCATCGCGGAGGCCGGCACGCGCACGTCCTCCAGGACGAGTTCCGCGGTGGCCTGGCCGCGCAGCCCGAGCTTGCCGTGGATGGTGCGGCGGGTCAGGCCGGGCGTGTCGGTGGGGACGAGGAAGGCGGTGACGCCCTTGTGGCCGGGGGCGTCCGTGGAGCGGGCGAAGAGCAGGACGACGTCGGCCCAGGTGCCGTTGGTGATGAACATCTTGGTGCCATTGACGACGTACTCGTCGCCGTCGCGCACCGCCCGCGTCGTGAGGTTGCCCGCGTCGGAGCCGGTGCCCGGCTCGGTCAGGCCGAAGCAGCCCACCACCGCGCCGGAGGTCAGGCCGGGCAGCCAGCGCCGCTTCTGCTCCTCGCTCCCCCAGGCGGCGACGGTCTTGGCGACGAGCCCGAGGGAGACGGAGACGATGCCGCGCACGGACGAGTCGCCCCGGCCGAGTTCCTCCGTGACCAGGCAGTACGCGAGGTGGTCGCCGCCGGAGCCGCCGTACTCCTCGTCGATCGTCAGCCCCAGGAAGCCGACCTCGCCGAGCTTCTTCACGATCGCGCGGTCGACCTCCTCGGCGCGGTCCCAGGCGACGGCGTTCGGGGTGATCTCCCGCTCCACGAAGTCCCGCGCGAGCTGCCGGACCGCGCTCTGCTCCTCGCTGAGCTCCAGGTTCACCACGAGTCACCCCATCCGGACGCCGTACCGCACGTGAAAAGCGTGCATTTAAATTAGCACTGCTAGTTTCCAGCCGCAGCCCTACTATGTGCGCCATGGCCCGACCGCGCAAGCCCCTGCTCAGCACCGACCGGATCGTCGAGGCGGCCCGCGCGCTCGTGGACGCGGAGGGCCTCGCGGCCGTCTCCACGCGCCGGCTCGCCGCCGAACTGGGCGTCAGCGGGCCCTCGCTCTACAACCACTTCCGCACCAAGGACGAGATCCTGGAGGCGGTCGCCGACTCGGTGAGCGGCCAGGTGGACCTGTCGATGTTCCAGGGCGGCCGGGACTGGCGGACCGCGCTGCACGACTGGGCCGTCTCCTACCGGGCCGCGCTGCGCGACCACCCGAACATCGTCCCGGTGCTGGCCCGCGGCCCCGGCCGCCGCCCGGCAGCGCTGCGGCTCGCCGACGCCGTCTACGGCGCGATGGTCGAGGCGGGCTGGCCGCCGGCGCACGCCACGTCCATCGGCGCGCTGATGCGGTACTTCATCATGGGCTCGGCGCTCGGCTCGTTCGCCGGCGGCTTCGTGGACGACGCGAGCGCGTACGACCCCGCCGACTACCCGCACCTGGGGCAGGCCCACCTCCTGTCCGATCGGCAGGAGAAGATCGACGAGCGGGCCTTCGAGACCGGGCTGACGGCCCTGCTGGACGGGTTGGCGCGGCAGTACGAGCAGGTGCGGCGGACGGCCTAGGACCACCACCCGGACACTTCGGCGGCGGCCGAACGGTCCGTGTCCCATGCTGGGGACATGAAGACGAGAGACCCGCAGGCCACGGCACTCGCGCGGCTCGCCGGGCTGATCGCGGACGAGACCCGGGCCAGGTGCCTGCTCGCGCTGCTCGACGGGCGGGCCTGGACGGCGGGCGAGCTGGCGCGGCACGCCGGTGTCGCCGCCTCGACCCTGAGCGAGCACCTGGGCCGGCTCGTCGCGGGCGGGCTGCTCGCCGAGGAGCGGCAGGGCCGGCACCGGTACGTCCGGCTGGCCGACGCGCGGATCGCGCAACTGGTGGAGGACCTGGCCGCACAGGTCGCGCCCCCGGGCAGGGCCGTACGGCCCCGGAACCTGCGGGAGTCGAGCGCCGGCTCGGCGATGGCCCGGGGCCGCACCTGCTACGACCACCTCGCCGGGCGGCTCGGTATCACGGTCACGGACGCGCTGACGGACCGCGGGCTGCTCCAGCAGGAGACCGGGTTCGCGCTCACCGACGCGGGGCTGGCGTGGTTCGCGGCGAGCGGCATCGGCCTCGAGCGGCGGGGCCGGCGTCCCCTGGCCCGGGCGTGTCTGGACTGGACCGAACGCCGCCCCCATCTCGCGGGGGTCGCGGGCGCGGCCCTGTGCCGGCACGCCCTGGACGCGGGGTGGTGCGTGCGCATCGGCTCCGAGCGGGCGGTGAAGGTGACGGCCGCCGGCGAACGCGCCCTCTTCGACCTGCTGGGCGTCGAGGCCCGCGCACTGCGCTAGGGGTGTCCGCACCGTCCCGCCTGCCCCGCCACGCCTGGCACGCACTCCCGCCGCCCGGCGCCCCGTCCGAAATCCGCGAGCCCGCGTGCCGGGCCCGGGCCTAGCCTCAGGAGCATGATGAACAACTCCCCTGCCGCACCCGCCCGTCGAGCCGAGGTGCTCGCCGCGGGCGCGGCCACCGTCACCGTCGTGCTGTGGGCGTCCGCCTTCGTCTCGATCCGCAGCGCGGGCGAGGCGTACTCGCCGGGTGCGCTGGCGCTCGGGCGGCTGCTCGCGGGGGCGCTGACGCTGGGCGTGATCTGCCTGCTGCGGCGCGAGACGTGGCCGCCGCGCTCGGCCTGGCGCGGGATCGGGATATCGGGTGTGCTGTGGTTCGGCTTCTACATGGTCGCCCTGAACTGGGGCGAGCAGCAGGTCGACGCGGGTACGGCCGCCCTGGTCGTGAACATCGGGCCGGTCCTGATCGCGCTGCTCGGGGCCCGGCTGCTCGGCGACCCGATGCCACCGCGGCTGCTGGCGGGGATGGCGGTGTCGTTCGCCGGTGCGGTGACCGTGGGGCTGTCGATGTCGGGTGAGGGCGGTTCCTCGGTGCTCGGGGTGGTGCTGTGCCTGCTGGCGGCGGTCGCGTACGCCGGTGGCGTGGTGGCGCAGAAGCCCGCGCTGGGCTCGGCGAGTCCGTTGCAGGTGACGACGTTCGGCTGCCTGGTCGGCGCGGTGGTGTGTCTGCCGTTCGCGGGGCAGCTGGTGCAGGAGGCCGCGCAGGCGCCGGCCTCCGCCACGCTCAACATGGTCTACCTGGGCGTCTTCCCGACGGCCCTCGCCTTCACCACGTGGGCGTACGCGCTGTCCCGGACGACCGCGAGCCGGATGGGCGCGACGACGTACGCGGTGCCGGCCCTGGTCGTCCTGATGTCCTGGCTGTTCCTCGGCGAGGTGCCGGGCCTGCTCACGCTGGCCGGTGGCGCGCTGTGCCTGGCGGGTGTGGCGGTGTCCCGGTCGCGGGCGGCGGCCCGGGCCGGCGTTCCGGGAGCGGTCGCGGAACGCCGGCCCGAGCAGGCCCCGGACTCAGCTCGCTGACTCGGCCTCCGCGCGGGCCTCGGGCGCGGCCTCCGGCTGCGCCGCACGCGCCCGGTCCGCGAGGACCTTGATGGACACCAGCGCGATCACCGACAGCGCGATGATGTAGCCGGACACGGCCATCGAGGTGCCGGTCGCCTCCAGCAGCAGCACCATCACGAAGGGGGCGAGCCCGCCGCCCGCGACGGCCGCGATCTGGTAGCCCAGGGAGGCTCCGGTGTAGCGCATCTCGGGCGTGAACAGCTCGGCGAACAGGGCCGCCTGGGGTCCGTACATGATGCTCAGGAAGCAGCTGGCGACGAAGGTGCCGACGGCGAGCCACAGCAGCGAGCCGGTGTCGATCAGCAGGAAGAGCGGGACGGCCCACAGGGCGATGCCGGCCGCGCCGAGGGCGTAGATCCGGATGCGGCCGACGCGGTCGGAGAGCGCGGCGGCGGCCGGGATCAGCACGAGCTGGGTCAGGCTGACGCAGAGCGAGACCAGCAGGACCGGGCCCTTCTTCATGTCCAGTTCGCGGGTCGTGTAGTCGAGGACGCCCGTGATGAGGATGTAGAAGGTCGCGGTGTTCACGGCGAAGGAGCCGCCGGCCAGGAGCACCGTGCCGAGGTGGCCGCGCAGGATGGTGCGCAGCGGGGAGCTCTGCTCGGACTTCTCCTGCTCGGCGAGCGCGCGTTCGGCTTCCCGGAACGCGGGGGTCTCCTCGACGCGGGTGTGGATGTACCAGGCGAGGCCGAGGACCAGCAGGCCGACCAGGAACGGCACGCGCCAGCCCCAGGCGGCGAACGCCGAGTCGGTGGTGAGCGCCCCGGCCAGCAGGAACACGGTGTTGGCGGTGACCACGCCGATGGGGACGCCGAGCTGGACGACGCTGCCGTAGACGCCGCGCTTGCCCTCCGGGGCGTACTCGGTGGCGAGGAGCATCGCACCGCCCCACTGGGCGCCGACGGCGACGCCCTGCGCGACCCGGAGCAGCACGAGCAGGATCGGGGCGGCGACGCCGATCGTGTCGTAGGTCGGGAGCAGGCCGATGCCGGTGGTGGCCACGCCCATCAGCGTGAGGGCGAGGACCAGCATCGGCTTGCGGCCGCGTTTGTCGCCGAGGTGGCCGGCGACGATGCCGCCGAGGGGGCGGGCGAGGAAGCCGACGGCGAAGGTGGCGAACGAGGCGAGGACGCCGGCGGTCGGGCTGCCGGCGGGGAAGTAGAGGTCGCCGAGGACGAGGGCGGCGGCGATGCCGAAGACGAAGTAGTCGTACCACTCGACGGCCGAGGCGAGCGCCGCCGCGGTGGCCACGCGGCGGCGGTTGCCCGCGGCGGGCGGCGTGGGGGCGGGCTGAGCGGATGGTGCCGTGTCCATGCGGTGCACGCTCCGGTGGGTGCGGGGACGGAACGGGGGGTGGCTCGGGTTCCGGGAACGTACTGACCGGACGGTATGCCCGTCAACGGGTCGTGCACCAGGACTTTTTTGCCTGTACGTGGCATTCAGTGACGTACGGACATGCCTGCGGCCCCGGCCTCGCGGGGAGACCGGGGTGCGGGCGGAGGCGGGCTAGAAGACGACCAGGGCGCGACCGCCCTTGCCGGCCAGCATGTTCTCGAAGGCCGCCGGGATGCCGTCCAGGGAGATGCGTTCCGTCACCAGGGCGCCGAGGTCGAGGCGGCCCGCCCGGACGTGCTCGGCCAGGACCGGGAGGTCCCGCGCGGGGTCGGAGTTGCCGTAGACGCAGCCGGTCAGGGTGCGGCCCCAGTGGAAGATCTCCAGGGCGTTGAAGGTGACCTGCTGGTCCTTGCCGCCGATGCCGACGACCGTGGTGCGGCCGCCGCGGCGGGTGGAGTCCCAGGCCGTGCGGATGGTGACGGCGCGTCCGGCGCACTCGACGGCCACGTCCACGCCCTGCTTGCCGGTGAGGCCGCGGACCTCGCGGGCGGTGGTGTCGGAGGCGACGAGGTAGTCGGTGGCACCGGCCGCCCGGGCCAGCTCCTCCTTCGCCGGGGAGACGTCCACCGCGATGATCCGCGAGGCGCCGGCGATCCGGGCCGCCTGGAGAGCGGCGAGGCCGACTCCCCCGACGCCGAAGACGGCGACCGTCTCGCCGTGGCGGACCCGGGCGGAGTGGTGGACGGCGCCGTAACCGGTGAGGACGGCGCAGCCGAGGAGGGCCGCGTCGGTGAGCGGGACGCCGTCCGGGACGGGCAGGACGCAGCCGGCGGAGACGACCGTCTCCTCGGCGAACGCGGCGACGTTCAGCCCGGGGTGGAGGTCGGTGCCCTCGGCGGTGCGGGCGTAGACGTCGGCGGCGCCGCTCAGGGCGTTGGCGCACAGCCACACCTCCCCGAGCGAGCAGGCGTGGCAGGCGCCGCAGGACGGGGCCCAGTTGAGGACGACCCCGTCGCCGGGTGAGACGTGGGTGACGCCCTCGCCGACGGCGACGACCGTGCCGGCGCCCTCGTGGCCGAGGACGGCCGGGACCGGCACGCGCATGGTGCCGTCGGACAGGGACAGGTCGGAGTGGCAGACCCCGGCGGCGGCGAGCCGGACGCGGACCTGACCGGGTCCGGGGTCGGGCAGGTCGATGCCGGTGATCTCCAGCGGGGAGCCCACGGCGGGCAGGACGGCGGCGCGGACAGCCATGGCGGAGGGGACTCCCTGACTAGAACTGGAGGGACTTGGTCTGGAGGTACTCGGCCAGGCCGTGCACGCCGAGTTCGCGGCCGACGCCGGACTGCTTGTAGCCGCCGAAGGGGGCGAGGGGGTTGAAGCGGCCGCCGTTGATGTCGACCTGGCCGGTCTCCATCCGGCGGGCGAAGGCCACCGCCTCGGCCTCGTCCCCGGCCCAGACGGCACCGGCCAGCCCGTAGACCGTGCCGTTGGCGATCCGCAGGGCGTCCTCCTCGTCCTCGTAGCGGAGGATCGACAGGACCGGCCCGAAGATCTCCTCCTGGGCGATGGTCATGTCCGGGGTGACGTCGGCGAAGACGGTCGGGCTGACGAAGTAGCCCGTCTCACGCGGGGCCTCCGGGCCGCCGGCGACCAGGCGGGCGCCCTCGGCGACGCCCTTCTCGATGTAGCCGCGCACCCGGGCCTGCTGCTTGGCGTTGACGACCGGGCCGATGCGCTCGCCGTACTTGGCGGCGGCCGTCGTGGCGAGCCCGACCGCCTCCTCGTACTGGTCGCGGTGGACGAGCATCCGGGTCCAGGCGCTGCACGTCTGCCCGGAGTTGGACATGACGTTGGCGACGCCGACGTTGACGGCCTTGGCGAGGTCGGCGGTCGGGAGGATGACGTTGGCGGACTTGCCGCCGAGTTCCAGGGCGACCTTCTTGACCTGCCCGGCGGCGATCGCGGCGATCCGGCGGCCGACGGCGGTGGAGCCGGTGAAGGAGACCAGGTCGACACCGGGATGCTCGGCGAGCGCCTGCCCGGCGACCGGGCCGAGGCCGGTGACGAGGTTGAAGACGCCCGCCGGGACCCCGGCCTCGTGCACCGCCTCGGCGAAGAGCCGGGCCACCAGCGGGGTGTCCTCGGCGGGCTTCACCACGATCGCGCAGCCCGCCGCGAGGGCCGGGGCGGCCTTGGCGACGATCTGGTGCAGGGGGTAGTTCCACGGCGTGATCGCGGCCACGACACCGATCGGCTCGTGGTGCACCACCGAGTTGCCGGTCTTCTCCTCGAAGGCGTACGTCGCCGCCAGCTCGGCGTAGGAGCCGGCGACCGCGATCGGCACGGCGGCGTGGACGGCCTGGGAGAACTTCAGCGGCGAGCCGAGTTCGGCCGTGACGGTCTCGGCGATCTCGTCCGCTCGGGCCGCCAGCACGTCCCGCAGGACGGCCAGGCGCGCCGCGCGCTCGGCGGGCGGGGTCGCGGCCCAGCCGGGCAGGGCGGCGCGGGCGGCCCGTACGGCGGCGTCGACGTCCTCGGCGGTGCCCGCCGGGACCGTGCCGATGACCTGCTCGTCGACCGGGTTCACGACCTCGATCACGTCCTGGCCGGCGGCGGGGCGCCAGGCACCCCCGATGTACATGCCGTCGTGTGCCTTCATCGCGCTTCCTCCGGGGCGGGGCGTCGTCGTCCGGCACATAAACTAGCGACGATAGTTTTCGCACGCCAGACGTTCCGGGTCCGGATCATCACAGCACGGAGTGGGGACGTGCCGGGTGTGCGGCTCCTCACTCGCCAGTGAGTTGGGATCTGCCGGATATGCCGCTCCTCACTCGCCCGAAGCCGGGATCTGCCGGATATGCCGCTCCTCACTCGCCCAGGTCGGGCAGGCGTGCCGGGTGCGGGCAGATGCGGTCGCCGTGCTGGTCGAAGACGAAGAGGTGGGCGAGGTCGACCAGGAGCGGTACCTGCATGCCGTGGCGCAGGGCCAGGTCCGGGGTGGTGCGGACGATCAGGTCGCCGGGCAGGCGGGGTTCGGCGGCCGGGGGGCGGGGATCGGCGTCCCCCGGGTGCTCCAGGGCCACCACGGGCCCGGCCCGGCCGGCTCCGGTCCGCTCCCGCAGCCGGGTGAGGACCGAGCCCTCGCGGCGGCGGCGCCGGGCGGGGCGGCCGGGGCGGGGGCGCGGGGCCTCCAGCTCGGGGACGACGGCGGGGCTGGAGCCGGTGTCGAAGTGGACGAGGATCTCGTGCCCCTGGAACTCCACGTGCTCGACCAGGCCGGTGATCGGCACCTCGCCGGGGCGGGCCGCGCTGTGCTTGGCGATGCGGACGGCCTCCGAACGCAGGCCCACGATGACCTCGCGGCCCTGCTGGACGCGCAGCAGCTGGTGGTCGAGGGAGAGCGGCTCGGGCAGGCGCAGGAACTGCTTGCCCAGGCTGATGGTCATCGCCCCGTCCAGGGGCGCTCGCACCAGGCCCCTCAGCAGATTGATCCGCGGGGTGCCGATGAACGCCGCGACGAAGACGTTGCTGGGCAGGGCGTAGACGGCCCGCGGGCTGTCGACCTGCTGGAGCACACCGCCGCGCAGTACGGCGACCCGGTCGCCGAGGGACATGGCCTCGGCCTGGTCGTGGGTGACGTAGAGCGTGGTGACGCCCAGTTCCTTGGTGAGCTGGGATATCTCGGCGCGCAGATGCGTGCGGAGTTTGGCGTCGAGGTTGGACAGCGGCTCGTCCATCAGGAAGGCGGAGGGGTGGCGGGCGATGGCCCGGCCCATGGCGACGCGCTGGCGTTCGCCGCCGGAGAGCTGGCCGGGCAGGCGGTCGAGCAGGTCCTCGATGCCCAGCATCCGGGCGGTGGCGTCCACGCGCGGGGCGGGGTCCGTGCCCGGGGCCTCGATGCGCAGCGGGAAGCCGATGTTGGCCCGGCTGGTCATGTTCGGGTAGAGGGCGAAGTTCTGGAACACCATCGCCATGTCCCGGCCGGACGGCGGCAGGTCGTTGGCGTACTCGCCGTCGAGCAGCAGCACGCCCTCGTCGATCTCTTCCAGGCCGGCGATCATCCGGAGCACGGTCGACTTACCGCAGCCGGACGGGCCGAGCAGCACGAGGAACTCGCCGGGTGCGACGTCCAGCGACAGCCGGTCCACCACGCGGGCGCCCCGCGTGTAGGCCTTGCTGACGTCGTGCAGGGAGATGGCGCGTGTCATGAGGGGCCCCCGAGGGGTCATCAGGGCGCGAGGTGCTTCGCGGTCGGAAGCCCCGTGCGGGTCGTACGGGGCTGTGGGTCACGGAAATTAACGGAATGTGCGCGGCTGGGGGAAGAGACCGGGCGGGATCGGATGCCCCGGTCCATGTGGTGAGAAGGCGGACGCCCTGACACGGCCGGGCACGGACCCGCCGCGGCGGTCAGCGGACGCCGGTGAGGTGGGCGAAGACCACGACGTTGCCGGAGTAGCCCTTCCGGCGGTCGTAGCTGCCGCCGCAGGTGATCAGGCGCAGCTCGGGGCGGCCCCGGGCGCCGTACACCTCCTGGCTCGGGAAGTGCGCCTTCTCGTACGACTTGATCTTGTCCACGGTGTAGACGGCGATCCGCCCGTCGGCGCGCCGGACCTTGATGATCCGGTCCCGCTTCAGCTCGGTCAGCCCCGCGAAGACGGCGGGACCGCTGTCGGTGTCGAGATGCCCGACGGCCACGGCGGTGCCCTGCTCGCCGGGCGAGGCTCCCTGCTTGTACCAGCCGACCAGTTTCGGGTCGTCCTCCGGCGGTGCGGTGAGGCGGTGCTCGCGGTCGAGGCCCAGGTCCATGACCGGGGCGTCCACCCGGAGGTAGGGGATGAGCACGCGGGTGGCGCGGAGCAGGGCAGGGGCGGAGGGCAGCCGGGCGGCGGGGCTTCCGGGTGACAGGGGCCGGGGGGCGGGCGCGGGTGGGGGCGGCGGTGGGGGGCGGCAGTGGGGGCACCGGGCGGCCAGGGGCGGCGGCGGCGAATGCTGGCGGCGGGGCGCGCGGTCGCCAGTCAGCGTCCTGGGGGTGGAGGACTTGCGGGTGGGCGCCGGGGCGCCGGGCGGGGGCCCGGGGGTGTGGGGCACGGCGGAACGGGGTGCGGGCGCTGGAGGCGTGCCGGTGCGGGGCGCGGGCGACCGGGCGGGGCCGGACCGGGCGGCAGGGGTACGACTGCCGGAGCCGCCGGGCACGGCAGCGGTGGCCGTACTCCGGCCGGAGCCGCCGGGCAGACCGGCGGTGGCCGCGTCCCGGGCGGATCCTCCGGGCACGGCAGCGGGGCCAGGGGCGGCGGAGCCGTCCGGCAGGGCGGCCATGCCCGTACCGGAGCCGCCGCGCAGGGCGCCGGAGCCGGAGCCGGAGCCGCGCGGCGCATCGGCCGTACCGGTGCCCGAGCCGCCCCCTACCGCGGCCGATGCGACCTCGGCGGGGTCGTGCGGGAGGGCGGTGACCGTGGTGCTGGGTTCCTCGCCCGGGTCCCACCAGACTCCGACCATCAGCAACGACACGGCCAGAGCCACCGTCCGCGTCAACCGGTACGCACGCGTCCGGTACCAGGGCCTGCGCGACCGCCGGGGCCACACCCCGGGAGCCGCGCCGGCCATACGCCGCCCCACCGGGACGGCGCCCGAACCGGAACCGCCCCCACGCCGGACCACCGGAGCACCGGCCCCGCCACGCCGCCGGCCCGACGGGGCGGCAACGGCCCCGGGACCGGCCCCAGGGCGCCCCACCCGAACGGCACCCGCACCGGCCCCGGCTCTGCCCCGGCCCACCGAGGCGGCGCCACCACCGGACACCCCGGGACCGGGCCCCCGCCACCCCACCCGGGGAGCCCCGGAACCAGCTCCCCGCCGCCCCACCGACGGCCCCCCGAAGCCGGACTCGCCCCACCCCGCAGCCTCCGCACCACCCGGGCCGGACGCCCGCCGCCCCACGGCCCCCGTACCACCACCCGCACCGAACTCGCGCCGCCCCACCGGAGCGGCGCGATACGCGGAACGTGGCCTACGCGGCGCCATCGGGGCGGCGACGGAGCCGGAACCAGACCGTCCCGGCGACGGCGGCCAGGCCGACGGCGGCCGCGCCGGCGACCGGTGTGAAGGCCTCGCCGCGGGCGATGCCGCCACCGCCCGCCGGCGGGCCGCCGACCGGCGTCGTCGGCTTGGAGGTCGGGCAGTCGACCTTGAACACCTTGAACTTGCCGGCGCCGTGGGCCTGGTCGGTGAGCCACGTGAGCTTGTACTGCCCGTTGGGCAGGTCGACGGCCTCGGTACGGCCCTTGCCGCTCCGGTCGGCGGTGAACGTGCCGGTGCGGGTGGCCCCGCCGGGCACCTCGGGCTGGGTCTGGATGGTCCAGTTGACCTTCTCGCCCGGGTCGAAGTCGAACGCGGCGAGGTAGAAGTCGCAGACCTTCGGGTCGTTGCGCTGGTCGCCGGCCCGCGTCGTGCTGGCGTGGATCTTGACGTCTCCGTTGTCCCCCGGGATGGGTTGGGCGAGGGCGGGCACACCGCTCAGGGTGGTCCCTGCGAGGGTGAGAGCGGCGAGGACGGCGGTGCGGGTGCCGGCACGGCGCGCGAGGGGTACGACGGGCATGAAGATGCCTCCAAGTCAGATGATTTTCATACAAACTCCTCGTCATCTGACTCTCTGTCACGTCACCGCCGAATCGGCGGCAGCACCGCCCTACGACGTGTCAGATATCGCTCTTCCGGCGCAGCGCCACCCCGCGCCGACGCGCTCTCGGCACCCCCTGCGCCTTCTCACCGTCCGTCCCCTCCGGCTCCCTCGGCGACCGCACCGCGACCCCGGCGGACACCAGCAGCAGCACCCCCAGCATCACGAACGGCGCCGCCACACCCGCGACCCCGGCGATCAGCCCGGCCGCGGCGGGCGCGGCGACCTGGCCCAGCCGGTTGCCGGTCAGCCGCAGCGCGAGGGCCGTGGAACGGGCGCCGTCGGGGGCGGCCTGGACGACCGTCGTCATGGACAGCGGCTGCCCGACGCCGAGGCAGAAGCCGAGCGCGACGAGCACCAGGGCGAGCGCCCACACCGGCACCGGCAGGGCGATGCCCGCGCACAGCACGGCCGCCAGCACGCAGGTCACGGTCAGCAGCAGGGTCCGGCCGAGCAGCCGCAGCAGGGGCGTCAGCACGAGCCGGCAGGCGATCGTGGCCGCCGCGCGCAGGCTGAGCAGGACGCCGATCACGGACGGCGCGATGCCCCGGTGCTCACCGACCACCGGCAGGTAGGCGGTGAGGATGTCGGTCGCGGACAGCACGGCGAGGCTGATGAAGATGCCCGCGGGCACGCCCCGGGTGCGCAGGATGCCCCGGACCGGGACGCGGTCGCCCTTCTCCGGACGGGACGCGGCCGCCGTACGGCGGTGCTCGATGCGCCACAGCGAGGTGAACGCGACCGCCGCGACCCCGCCCGCCGCGATCAGGGCGAGCGCGCTGGTGCCCACCCGGTCGTCGCCGCCGATCAGCGCGCCCGCGGCGATCGGGCCGACCAGCTGACCGAGCGCGGCGCCGATGGTGAAGTGGCCGAAGTTGCGGTCCTGTTCGTGCGGCTCGGACTGCCGGGCGACGAGGGACTGGGAGCCGATGACGAAGCAGAGGTGGCCGAGTCCCATCACCCCGCTCCACAGGGCCATCGCCCACAGGGAGTTCGCCACGCCGCTGAGCGCGCAGCCACCGGAGATGAGCACGACACCGACCGGCAGCAGGGGCGCGCAGCGGCCGTGGTCGGTGCGGCGGCCCAGGGGGACGGCGGCGAACAGCGGCAGCAGCGCGTACACACCGGCGATCACACCGACGGCCCGCTCGTCCGCGCCCAGCGCGAGGGCCCGGTAGGAGACGGCGGGCCGGGCCATCGACACCGCCCCCTGCGCGAAGCTGAAGGCGATGACGAGGCGGAGCAGCCAGCCGCGGTACCCACCGGGCCTCACGTTGTCCTCCAGGGGAACGTCGGTCGAGCGGTCAGATGATGCCGAAGAGCATGCCCGCTCCGAGGATCACCAGGCAGGTGAGGGCGGCCCACTTCACGACGAACCTCGTGTGGTCGCCGAACTCCACCTTCGCCATGCCGACCAGGACGTAGACGGCCGGGACGAGCGGGCTGGACATGTGCAGCGGCTGGCCGACCAGGGAGGCGCGGGCCATCTCCAGCGGGGAGACGCCGTGCGCGGCACCGGCCTCGGCGAGGACGGGCAGGACGCCGAAGTAGAAGCCGTCGTTCGACATGAAGTACGTCAGCGGAAGGCTGAGGATGCCGGTGACGAGGGCCATGTGCGGGCCCATGCTGCCGGGGATGACGTCCACCATCCACTTGGCCATGTGGTCGACCATGCCGGTGCCCTGGAGGACGCCGGTGAAGACGGCGGCGGCGAAGACCATGCCGGAGACGTTCAGGACGTTGTCGGCGTGGGCGGCCAGGCGGGCCTTCTGGTCGGGGATGTGCGGGAAGTTCACGGACAGGGCGAGCGCGGCGCCGAGCAGGAACAGGACCGGGATCGGCAGCCACTCCATGATCATGGCGGTGAGCAGGGTGACCGTGAGCAGCGCGTTGAACCAGTAGAGCTTGGGGCGCAGGGTGGACCGGTTGGGGTCGAGGCCCTGGAAGCCGTCGTCGTCCGCGGAGTCCCCGGTGTCGCCGGCGCCGTCGGCGTTCCCGGCAGCGTCCGTGCCGGAGCCGCCCGCGCCGGCCGTGGCGCCCTTGCGCATGGAGACCTTGCCGTCGCCGGAGCCGCCGGCGCCCACGAGGACCGTCTCGGTCTCCTTCTCCTCCTCCAGCACCTCGTCCAGCGTCAGCACGCCCAGCCGCCTGCGCTCGCGCACACCGAGGACGTAGGAGAGGACGAAGACGAAGAGCAGGCCGACCAGGAGCGCCGGGATCATCGGGACGAAGATGTCGCTGGCGTCGAGCTTCAGCGCGGTCGCGGCGCGGGCGGTCGGACCGCCCCAGGGCAGGGTGTTCATCACGCCGTTGGCCATGGCGGCGACACCGGTCATCACGACCAGGCTCATCTTCAGGCGCTTGTACAGCGGGTACATCGCCGAGACGGTGATCATGAAGGTGGTGGAGCCGTCGCCGTCCAGCGACACGATCGCGGCGAGCACGGCGGTGCCGACGACGATCCGCATCGGGTCGGCTTTGCAGAATTTGAGGATGCCGCGGACGATCGGGTCGAAGAGACCGACATCGATCATCACGCCGAAGTAGACGATCGCGAACATGAGCATCGCCGCGGTGGGGGCGAGGCTGGTCACGCCGTCGATGACGTAGTCGCCGAGCTTGGCGCCCTTGCCGACGAACACGCAGAACAGCGCGGGAATCAGCACGAGCGCCGCGATCGGCGACATCTTCTTCATCATGATCAGGACCAGGAAGGTCGCGATCATGGCGAAGCCGAGGATGGTCAGCATGAGTGGATACCTAACGTTCGCCCTTGAACATCCCACCAGGGCCGGCGGTGTCCGAGACGTTAGGTCCGTTCAAGCAGCGTTAACAAGACGTTGACGCGCGAGCAATAAGCGCAAAACTGCTGGTCACAGCTTTGCTCAGGTCAGAGGGGTGAGCTTTTCGGTCAAGACCGGGGCCTTGGGGACGGTCGCGGGGGCGAGGTCGACGGGTACGCCGTTGAGGACCGCGTTGCCCGACAGCGGGTCGAGGAGGCTGCCGTCGAGGAGCTGGTTGACGTTGACGCCGGGGTCGGTGGCGGCGTGGCCGAGGCGGGTGCCGGGGCGGTCGTGGCCCCAGCCGTGCGGCAGGCTCACCACACCGCGGCGGACCGTCTCGGTGACCTCGGCGGGCGCGGTCACCTCTCCCCCGGCGCCCTTCACGCGCACAGGCGCCCCGTCCTCGACGCCCAGCCGTGCGGCGTCCTCCGGGTGGATGTGCAGGGTGCAGCGGTTGGAACCGCCGGTGAGGGCGGGCACGTTGTGCATCCAGCTGTTGTTCGAGCGGAGGTGGCGGCGTCCGACCAGGACGAGTCCCGCGGGGCGTTCGGCCAGGGCCGCGCGCAGCCGGGGCAGGTCGTCGGCGATCGGGCCGGGCAGCAGCTCCACCTTGCCGCTCCTGGTCTTCAGCGGCTGCGGCAGGCGGGGCCGCAGCGGGCCGAGGTCGATGCCGTGCGGGTGCGCGAGCAGTTTCTCCAGGGTCAGTCCGTCCGGTCGTACGCCGAAGCCGTCGCCGTAGGGGCCGAGGCGGAGCATCAGGTCGAGTCGGCGCTCGGGGCCGTCGTCGCCGGTGAGCCGCGTGGCGAGCTCGCGGGGGTCGCGGCCGTGCACGGGCGAGTGGGGCTCCTTGACGGCCTTGCCGAGCGTCTGGTCGATGACCATCTGGTCGACGGCCGCGGGATCGGCCCCGCGCATGCCCGTCACCGCGAGGATCAGGCGGGCCAGGATCTCCGTCTCCGCCATGCGGTCCGGCTCCAGCGGGATCGCGGGGCGGGTGTAGCGGACCTGGTGGCGTACGGCGAGGGTGTTGAGGGCGAAGTCGTGGTGCGGGCTGCGGGAGGGCGGGGGCGGGGGCAGCAGCACGTGGGCGTGGCGCGAGGTCTCGTTGAGGTACGGGTCGACACTGACCATGAAGTCGAGCGAGTCGAGCGCTGTGTCGAGCCGGTCGCCGTCGGGTGCGGACAGCACGGGGTTGGCGGCGACGGCGATGAGCGCGCGGATCGGCTCGCCGTCCTCGGTGGCGGTGTCGATCTCCTCGGCGAGGGCCGACAGGGGCAGCTCACCCTTCGCCTCGGGATGCCGGCTCACCCGGGAGTGCCAGCGCCCGAGGGCGAAGCCCCGGCCGGGCCCGGCGGGGCGCGGGGTCTTGTCGGTGGCGGCCTGCGGGAAGAGCGCGCCGCCGGGCCGGTCGAGGTTGCCGGTGAGGATGTTCAGCGCGTCGACGAGCCAGCTGGCGAGGGTGCCGTGCGGGACGGTGCAGCTGCCGATGCGGCCGTACACGGCGGCCGTGGGGGCGGCGGCGAGGTCGCGGGCGAGGACGCGGATGAGCCCGGCCTCGACGTCACAGGCCTCGGCGACGGCTTCGGGGGTGAACTCCCGCAGGGCGTCGGAGAGTTCCTCGACGCCCTGGACGTGCGGGGTCGGCTCGACGAGACCCTCGTCGAAGAGCACCCGGGCCATCGCCGCCAGCAGCAGCGCGTCGGTGCCGGGCCGTATCGCGATGTGCCGGTCGGCGAGCTTGGCGGTGCGGGTGCGCCGCGGGTCGATCACGACGAGGGTGCCGCCGCGGGCCTTGAGGGCCTTGAGTTTGCCGGGGAAGTCGGGGGCGGTGCACAGGCTGCCGTTGGACTCCAGTGGGTTGGCGCCGATGAGGAGCAGATGGTCGGTGTGGTCGAGGTCGGGCACGGGGATGGCGTTGGCGTCGCCGTAGAGCAGGCCGCTGGAGACGTGCTTGGGCATCTGGTCGACCGTGGAGGCGGTGAAGACGCTGCGGGTGCCGAGGCCGGCGAGCAGCACGGGCGGGTAGAGGGCGCCGGCCAGGGTGTGCACGTTGGGGTTGCCGAGGACGACACCGACCGCGTTCGGCCCGTACCGCTCCACGACCGGCCGGACACCGGCGGCGACCGCGTCGAAGGCCTCTTCCCAGGTGGCCTCGCGCAGTTCGCCGTCCCTGCGCACCAGCGGCGTGCGCAGCCGGTCGGGGTCGGAGTCGAGGGCCCCGAAGGAGGCGCCCTTGGGGCAGATGAAGCCCCGGCTGAACACGTCGTCGTGATCCCCGCGGGCGTGGGTGACGCGCGTCCCCTCGATGGTGAGGCTCAGGCCGCAGGTGGCCTCGCAGAGGGGACAGATACGCAGGGCGGTGCGGGACACGGGTCCTCCCGGGGCGGCGGCTACGGTGACGCACGAACGCGGCCGAGCATACCGACCGGTATGCAGGGAGGGGAGCCCTCACGGTCGGGGAGATCAGGCGAGCGCCCGGCGGTCCGGGGGGTCCGGGTGGGCGGGCGAGCACCGGGCCGGAGACCCCCGCGAGTGCCGGCGGAGCGGAGCACCGGGCCGGATACCCCGGAAACGCCGGGAACGCCGGTCGAGCACCGGGGCGAGGTATTCCGGCAGCGTCAGTCCAGCACCCGGGCCAGATACCCCCGCAGCATCTCCCTCGCCTCCGTGATGATCTTTTCGTCGCCCTCCGGCGCGAGCCGGAACGCCAGGTGCACGAGGGTGTCGGCGGTCTCCACGGCGATCAGGAACACCCGGCGCAGATCCTCGTCGGGCTCGCGGTCGAGGTGACCGGCGAGGAGTTCGGTGAGGCGGTCGGCGACGCGGTGGTTGGGTTCGGCGTCCCGGGCCCCGACCGGGATCTGGTTGCCGAAGTCGACCAGGGAGAAGCCGGGGGCGGTGCGCTTCATCTCCAGGTACTCGTCGAGCACGGCGTCCATGGCCGCGCGCCAGCCCCCGTCACCGGCCTCTTCCAGGCGCTCGGTGACGCGGGCGGTGTACCGCTCCAGGTTGCGCTGGGCCAGCGCGTCGACCATCTGGCGTTTGTTGCCGAAGAAGCGGTAGACCGAGCCGATCGGGACGCCGGCGCGCTGGGCGACGGCACGGGTGCTCAGGGCGTCGTAGCCGACCTCGTCGAGGAGGTCGGCGCAGGCGTCGAGGATCCTGGCCAGGCGTTCGGCACTGCGCCGCTGCACGGGCGCACGACGGAGCGATGTCGCGTGGGGCACGGGCTTCATGATGCCTTTCCGACCCGATCCGGTGAACCTCGCCCCCCGGACTCCACGCCGGCGTCCAGGAGCGCCCCCGCCCCCTGCCCAGCAGCCGCGCCCGACGCCACAGCCGCCGCCACCCCCCGCCGAGCACCCACACCCGGCACCACAGGCACCCCCACCTCCCACCGCACGGCCCCGCTCGGCCGCACCCCCGGCCCGGGCTTCGACGCGGTGATGTCGGCGGTGCTCTCCACGGGCCTGCCGTCGACCGCCCACACCGTGCCGTCGTCGGCGTAGAGGCGGGCCGTGACGTGGTGCGTGCCGTGCCCCACGAGGCCGGGGGGCAGCCGGTGCTCGGGGGCGCGCAGCCGGGCGACGAGGCGGCCGTCGACGTAGAGGTGCGCGAGGCCCCGCCCGGCCACCGCCCGCGCCGCCGCGCCGGGCGGCGAGAAGCGGAAGTTCCGCACGGTCAGCCGTACCTCCCAGCCGCCGCTCCGGTCGGGCTGCACCTCGATGCCGACGTCGGGGGCGCCCTCCGCCTCCACCTCGCGATAGGGCCGCCCCTCCTTGTCCTGGTCCTCCAGCAGCCTGCCCGCCGGGGAGGGCGACGCCTCGCCGCCGGGGGCGTCACCGGAGCCGCAGCCCACGGCCCCGACCAGGAGGACTCCGACCGCGAGCACGGTGAGAGGTCTGCGTGTCCACGACATGTTTGGGAGCGTAGAACACCTGTCCGGGCCGGTGGATCGTCCTCAAGTCGGGTTCGAGTCATCCGTGAAGAGGAGGGCTCAGGCCGGGACTCGCACCCCGCGGCTCGCGCCCCTCTTGCGCGCGCGAAATCGCAATCCTACGGTGTTGCATAGGAATCAACCGCAAGGGAGCAGCGATCATGGGCGATGGGGGTACCTCCCGCGCGAGCGGGTCCGAGCGCGAGCGGGCGCGGAAGACCGCCGAGGGGCTGACCTACCTCTCCGGCTTCGGCAACGAGCACAGCTCCGAGGCCGTCCCCGGCGCACTGCCCGAGGGCCGCAACTCGCCCCAGCGGGCCCCGCTCGGGCTGTACGCGGAGCAGCTGAGCGGTACGGCCTTCACCGAGCCGCGGGCCCACAACCGCCGCTCGTGGCTGTACCGGATCCGCCCCTCGGCCGCGCACCCGGCGTTCACCCGCGTCCACAACGGCTCGATCCGCACGGCACCCTTCACCCAGACCGTGCCCGACCCCAACCGGCTGCGCTGGGACCCCCTGCCCGACCCGGCGCCCGAGACCGACTTCCTGGCCGGCCTGTGGACCCTCGGCGGCAACGGCGACGTCACTCAGCGCACGGGCATCGCCGTCCACCTCTACACCGCCAACGCCTCCATGGAGCGGGTGTTCAGCGACGCGGACGGCGAGCTGCTGATCGTCCCGGAGCGCGGCGGGCTGCTGCTGCGCACGGAGTTCGGTCTGCTCCATGTGGAGCCGGGCCATGTGGCGCTCATCCCCCGTGGTGTCCGCTTCCGTGTGGAACTCCTGGACGAGTCCGCCCGCGGCTATGTGTGCGAGAACTACGGGGCGCCGTTCCGCCTCCCCGACCTGGGCCCGATCGGCGCCAACGGCCTCGCCAACCCCCGTGACTTCCGCGCCCCGGTCGCCGCCTACGAGGACGTCGAGGGCCCGGTGGAGGTGGTGAACAAGTTCTGCGGCAACCTCTGGACGGCCACCTACGACCACTCCCCGCTCGATGTCGTCGCCTGGCACGGCAACCATGTGCCGTACGCCTACGACCTGCGCCGCTTCAATGTGCTCGGCACCATCACCTACGACCACCCCGACCCGTCGATCTTCACGGTGCTGACGTCCCCGTCGGACACCCCGGGCCTGGCCGGAGTCGACTTCGTGGTGTTCGCCCCGCGCTGGCTGGTGGGCGAGGACACCTTCCGGCCGCCGTACTTCCACCGGAACGTGATGACCGAGTACATGGGCCTGATCGAGGGCGCGTACGACGCCAAGACCGCCGGGAAGGGCGGATTCGTGCCGGGCGGCGGCTCGCTGCACAACATGATGTCGGCGCACGGCCCGGACCGGGAGACGTTCGACCGGGCCAGCGCCGCCGAGCTGAAGCCGCAGAAGATCGACGACGGCCTGGCGTTCATGTTCGAGACGCGCTGGCCGATCACCCTCACCCCGCACGCGGCCCGGGCGGAACACCTGCAACAGCGCTACGACGACGTCTGGCAGGGCCTGGAGCGGCACTTCAACCCCTTGCACTGATCATTTCCTACCGGTACGGATGGCCCGTGACCTCCTTCGCCCCGGACTCGATCGTCCTGAACCGCAAGCTGCCGCTCTGGTACCAGGTGTCGCAGTCGCTGCGCGCCTCGATCCTCGGCCGCTCGCCCCAGGACCCGCTGCGCCTGCCCACCGAGGAGCAGCTGGCCGGGCACTACGGGGTGAGCGTGCTGACCATGCGGCAGGCGCTGAAGGAGCTGGAGGACGAGGGTCTGATCTCGCGCCACCGGCGGCGGGGCACGTTCATCGAGCCGCACGCGCGCAGGGGGGCGCCGGTCCGTCTGCTCGGCTCGGTGGACGCGATCGTGGCCCAGCAGTCCGGCATGACGACCGAACTGCTGGACCACGGCACGGCCCCCGTGCCGGGTGAACTCGCCGAGTTCTTCCCGGACGTGGCGGAGGTGTCGACGTACCACCGGCTGCGCAGCGACGAGAAGACCGGTGAGCCGACGAACCACGCCCGCAACTACGTGCGTCCCGAACTGGCCGCGCGGATCGACCTGGACGATCTCGTGCGGTGGCCGATGACCAAGGTGCTGCGGGACGTCGTCGGGGCGGACATCAGCCGGATCACGGACACGGTGGAGGCGCGGCTGGCCGACCCGGAGACGGCCCGGCTGCTCCAAGTGCCGCTGCTGAGCCCGATCCTGCACTACACGGGCATCACGTACGACGCCGAGGGGCGGCCCCTGGACGTGGCCGTCATCCACTACCGGGGGGACCGGTTCTCCTTCACGGTGACCTTGGACGCCACATGAGCGCTGCGGGCCGGTGGGGGCTGGTCGCGCCGTTCCCCGCGCCCCTACGGGGTGCTGGACACGTCGTACGATGCGGGGCGTGACGCACGACGACGCTCCGCTGCTGGCGGACCTCATGCCGTGGTCCGTCGCACCGCCGCGGCTCGGCCGGGGCTGGCCGGCGGGCCCCGACGCGGCGTCCCTGAAGGCCCGCTGGGACGCCTTGGTGAAGGCCGAGGGGCCCGACCGCGAGACGCTGTTCGAGCCGAGCCGCTCCCGCACGCTGCACACGGCGGTCGGCCAGCTGCCGGGCCGGGCCGACAGCGGTACGGAGAAGCTGGTGCGCGCCTCGGGCCCGTGTCCGGAGCCGGTGCGCGTGCTGCTCGCGCCCTTCGACGAGCAGTGGCTCATCCCCGACCAGCGGCTGATCGACGCGGCCCGCCCGGAGCTGTGGCGCGTGGCGGACGAGCGGCAGGCCTTCCTGGTGGAAGCGCCCGACGCCCTCCTCGTCACCTCGCTGCTCCCGCTGCTCCGCCCCGGCCGCGTCCGCCCCCTCTTCCGACGCCCGGGCGGCCGCGAACCGAACTTCGCCCCCGGCCTGCTGGAGCACCTGGGCGCCCGCCTGGGCGGCACGCCCGCCCCGCTGGACGTGCTCGCCTGGATCACGGCCTCGGCCCGCCCGGACCTCACCGTCCCGCTGACCGGGGACGCCGACGAGTGGGAACGGGGCCTGGAGCTGGGGCACCGGATGCTGTGGCTGATGCGCCGCGACGGCGAGCGCCCGAAGCTCCCCGGCGGCCGCCGCCCCTACGTCCGCGCCCCGCTGCCCTCCCGGCCGCTGACCCTGCGCTACGACCGGGACGAGGAGGCCCTGCTGCTGGACGAGGGCCGCATCTCCCCGGTGCCGCCGGAGGCCTGGGACTTCGAGGTGGGCGGGGTCCGCGTCCTGGAGCAGTGGTTCACCGCACGCGTCGCCGATGCCGAGCCGGGCACCCTGGCGGCGATCCGCCCGACCGTCTGGCCGCAGGCCTGGACGTCGGAACTGCTGGAGCTCGTCACGGTCCTGGCGCTCCTGGCCGAACTGCGCCCCCTGGACGACCTGGCGCTCCCCGACCCGGTCACCACCGCCGAGCTGACCGAGGCGCGCGTCCTCCCAGTACCGGCGACGGCCCGCCGCCCGGCCTCGGTCCTGGACGGCCCCGAGGAGGGCCCGGAGGGGCAACTAGCGCTGCTCTAGGGCCTCTTGCGGAAGTCCGGGTCGAAGGCGTCCATGACCCGTTCGAGCGCCCGCCGGAACACCGCCTCCAGATCGACCGGACCGGTCTGCTCCATGAAGGCCGCGGCCAGTCGCGGATACGCGCCGGTGGCCACCTGGCTGCCCAGATAGGCCATGCGGACCGCGTTCTCCTCCGCGACGGACCACGGCATGGAGCGGGTGCGCTCGACGGTCGCGATGTCGTTCGCGGTGTAGGTCGTCACCACGCCGTTGAGCAGCGCGATCAGCTCCGTCTTCGCGCCGCCCGCGACGTCCAGCGGTTCGAGGCAGGCCAGGCAGTGCTCCAGGTACCGCAGCGTGTTGGGGCCGAAGCCGTGCACCCCCGCCATCAGGCGGGGCACCCAGGTGTGGCGGTACATGATGGCGCGCGTCTCCTCCGCGTTGCGGAGCATGTCGGCGCGCCAGTCGCCGGTGGGTTCGAACAGCTCGTGCTCGGCACCGACGGCGTCGATCATCAGCTCGTACAGGTCCTCCTTGCGGGGGACGTAGTTGTAGAGCGACATCGTGCCGCAGCCCAGTTCGGCGGCGACGTGCCGCATGGACACCCCGTCCAGGCCCCGCTCGTCCGCGATCCGCACGGCCGCCGCCGCGATGCCGGCGCGGGTGAACGCCGGTTTCGGCCCACGGCCGGTGCGCTCGGGGCGCGCCCAGATCACTTCGGGTACGGCAGCTCGGCCCGCCATCGATCATCACCTCGGCCACCATCCTAGTTACGTACAGCGTACGTAGTGCGCTATGGTCATGCCATGACTTCTACGTACGCTGTACTTAGTGAAGGTCTCGAAAAGCGGTTCGGGGAGGTCCGCGCCCTGCGCGGGCTGGATCTGGCGGTCGCCGAGGGGACGGTGTGCGGGGTCCTCGGGCCCAACGGGGCGGGGAAGACCACGGCCGTGCGGCTGCTGACCACGCTGCTGCGGCCGGACGCGGGCTCCGCCCGGGTCGCCGGGCACGACCTGGTCCGCGAGGCCGCCGCCGTGCGCGGCCGGATCGGCGTCACCGGTCAGGACACCTCGATCGACGGGGACCTCACCGGCCGGCAGAACCTCCACCTGTTCGGCCGGCTGCACCGGGTGCGCGGACCGGCAGGCCGGACCGCCGAGCTCCTCGACCGCTTCGGGCTGACGGAGGCCGCCGACCGGCCCGCCTCCACCTACTCCGGCGGCATGCGCCGCCGCCTGGACCTCGCGGCGAGCCTGATCCGCCGCCCCGACGTGCTGTTCCTGGACGAGCCGACGACCGGACTCGACCCGGCCAGCCGCAACCTGGTCTGGGACGTGGTGCGCGGCCTGACCGCCGAGGGCACGACCGTGCTGCTCACCACCCAGTACCTGGAGGAGGCCGACCGACTCGCCGACGACATCGCCCTGGTGGACCGGGGCCGGGTCGCGCACACCGGGTCGCCGGCGCAGCTCAAGGCGCTGGTCGGGGCGCACGCCGAGGTCGTCGTGCCGGATGCGGACGTGCTCACGGAGGCGGCGGCCGTGCTCGACCGGCTCACGGGCGGGCAGCCGTCGTTCGACCGGGAGCGCAACGCCGTCGCCGTGGTCAGCAAGGACCCGACGCTCACCCTGCCGCTGCTGGTGCGCGCCCTGGACACGGCGGGCGTGCCGCTGCTCGACGCGAGCCTGCGGCCCCCGACCCTCGACGACGTGTTCCTGCGCCTCACCGAGAACACCGACACAGTGAAGGAGCGTGCCGCATGAGCATGCTGGCGTACGACGGGACCGCGATGCTGGGCCGCCAGCTGCTGCGCATACGGAACAACCCCGGGCTGCTGATCCTCACCCAGACGATGCCGATCAGCATGCTGCTGTTCTTCGGCTACGTCTTCGGCAGCGCGCTGGCGATGCCGGGCGAGGCCTACCGCTCGTTCCTCGTGCCGGGTCTGCTGGTGGCGACCGCGTCGGGCGGGATCATGACCGGCATGTTCCAGGCCGCCCAGGACACCCACCGGGGCGTGGCGAGCCGCTTCCGTACGCTGCCGATGAGCCGGGCGGCCGTACCGCTCGGGCAGGCCGCGGCGGACCTGGTGGTCACGGCGGCCGGGACGGTGCCGTTCCTGCTGGTGGGGCTCGCGGTGGGCTGGCGGGTCGAGGGCGGCGCGTTCCAAGCGGTGGCGGCCTTCGGGCTGTTGCTGCTGTTCCGCTTCGCGTGCACCTGGGCCGGGATCTACCTCGGCCTGCTCACCCGGAACGAGGAGGCGGCCGGTCAGCTCGGCGGAGCCACCTTCCTGCTGCCGCTGCTGTCCAGCGCGTACATCCCGACGAGCGGGCTGCCGGGATGGCTGCGGGCGGTCGCCGAGTGGAATCCGATCAGCGCGGTGACGACGGCCCTGCGGGACCTCTTCGGCAACGCGCCGGTGCCGGAAGGGGCGGCCTGGCCGGTGGCCCACCCCGTGGCGGGGTCACTGCTGTGGTGCGCGGTGCTGCTCGGGGTGTTCGTGCCGCTGGCGGTGCGCCAGTACGCGCACGGGGAGCGGTGAACGGGCGGTTCGGGCACCGGGGCCGCGCGGAGCCCCCGGTCACTGCCGGGCGGGGATGAGGCAGCCGACAGGGGGCGTACCGCGCTCGGGAACACACCTGGCGCCGCTGCGTGCCGCGGGGATGACGGACGACGAGTGCGCAGCGTGCGCGGGGGGCGGTGCGACCGCCCGAGCGCGGGCCCCTACCTGCTGCCGAACAGCGAGCGGCGCAGTCGGCGCAGCGGTGCGAAGAGCGAGACGCGGCGCACGCGCGCTCCCCTGCCGCTGCGGTCCTGCGGCCGGCGCGCGGTCAGTTCGCGCATCAGCGAGGTCGCCTCGACCGTCTCCCGCTGCGGGACGGCAGGGCCCGCCAGCACCGAGAGGTGGCGGTCGAGGCGCGAACTGGTCGCGCTGCTCCCGCAGGTGATCGCAGGGACCCTGGCCCTGCTGCGCACTGTTATCTGTTCCATGTCACTCCCCACCCGTACGAGTCCACCCGGCCCGGGCAGGTTAACCCTATCGCCCCGTCCGAGCACACGTGTATCGCGGTCACAGGATTCACCTTCCCCATAAGGGGGTTGACGATGTATCTCCGATCACTCTCCGAATCCAACAGATTTCAGGGCGAGTTGGACGATCGGCTGCGTAGTGGGCCGCGGCGATCCGCCCGCGGGCTCGACGGTCACGGCCAGTGACGTCGCGGAGGTGCCGAGACCGGTCGCGACCAGCGGCGTGTCGCCCTCGAAGAGGCCCAGGGAGCGTGGTTGCGCGCCCGGGCGCATGAGCCACAACTGGTGCACGCGGCCGCCCGGCGGGGCACCGTATCCGCCGAGGGTGACCACCGCGCTCCCCTCCGTGGCGGAAGCGATCACTCCGATGGTGCGGCCCCGCCCGTCCCGGCCGCTGCTCGCGCGGGCGTCCGGAGCTGAGAGAACGTGGGCGATCTCACGCGACCGGTCGCGTTCGGCGGCCAGTTCGTCCTGGGCGCGGTTCGCCTGCACGGCGAACAGGGAGGCGACGACGAGGGCCGCGGCGGCGGTGGCCGTGGCGAAGGGCACGAACAGCGGGATCCGGCGCCGCTGCCGCTGCCGGGGCGGCGGCTGGGTGCCCCACACGTGCGGCGGCAGCTGCGTCGCACGCGCGCGTGCCGGCGCCCGGGCGGTGTCCTGAGGCGCGGGGTCCTGCGGGGTCGTCCGTACGGCGGCCATGACCCGGTCGCGCAGGGCGGCCGGGGCCGGGGCGGCGGCCGACCAGGCGAGCCGGACGGCGTCCTCGGACAGGGCGCGCACCTCGGCGGCGCAGCGGTCGCAGCCCTTCAGGTGCTTCTCGAAGCGGACCCGTTCCAGGGGGTCGAGGGCGTCGAGCGCGTAGGGCGCGGCGAGCGAGTGGAGGTCCTCGCGGCGGAAGAGGCTCATGCCACGCCTCCGAGGCAGTCGCGCATCCGGGTCAGCCCGTCGCGCATCCGCGTCTTGACGGTGCCCAGCGGCAGGGAGAGCCGCTCGGCCACCTCACGGTACGTGTAGCCCTCGTAGTAGGCGAGCGTGACCGACTGGCGCTGCAGGACCGTGAGCCGGTCCAGGCAGCGGCGCACCAGCTCACGTTCCAGACCGGCCTCGACCTCCTCGGTGACCTGGTCGAAGGCCGGCTGGTTCGCGCGGAGCGCCTCGCGCTGCTCGCGCTCCCCGGCCGCGCGGGCGCTGCGCACCCGGTCGACGGCGCGGCGGTGGGCGAGGGTGAGGATCCAGGACATCGCGCTGCCGCGCCCCGGGTCGAACTTCGCGGCGGACCGCCACAGTTCGAGCAGCACCTCCTGAGCCACCTCCTCCGACTGGGCGGGGTCGCGCACCACACGCCGTACGAGCCCGAACACCGGGCCGGACACCAGTCCGTACAGATCCTCGAACGCCCTCTGGTCCCCGCTCGCCACGAGCAGCAGCAGTTCGTCCGCCTCCACTCGGTCCCCCTCTCCGAGGCCGCACCGGGCCTGTCCCCTCACGCGAGGCATTCGCAACACACACACCTCCGGAGGGGGTTACGGATCAGCGCGCCGAAAACGCGGGTCGCCGGAGATGAAACAACCTTTCAAACGCGCCGTAAGAACGTTTGAGATTCGACCAATCCGCTTCGCCGACCGCTCCGAAGGGTGTGTGTCAGGCAAGTTGGCACGGAGGACGGACGGCATGACACCTATCTCCAGGACCGGTGCGGGACGCGGGAGCATCGCGACCGCGATCTGTGGTGCGCTGGCCGCCGGCGGGCTCACCGCCGCCGGTGTGACCGCGCTGGCACCTGAGGCGGCCTCCGCCTCCAGTCACCGGGAGGCCCCGCTGATCTCGGGGACCCCGCAGTACGACAACACGGACGTGTACGCGTTCGTCAGCCCGGACAAGCCGGACACGACGACCATCATCGCGAACTGGATCCCGTTCGAGGAGCCCGCGGGCGGGCCGAACTTCTTCACGTTCGCCGAGGACGCCCAGTACGACCTGCGCGTCGACAGCAACGGCGACGCGAAGGAAGACCTGCTGTTCCGGTACACCTTCAAGACGCACACGAAGAACGACAAGACGTTCCTGTACAACACGGGTCCCGTCGAGAGCCTCGACGACCCCGACCTCAACATCACGCAGACGTACGACCTCGAACTGATCAAGCTGCGCGACCTCAAGGCGGTGTCGAAGACCAAGGTCGCCGACGACGTGCCGGTGGCGCCGTCGAACGTCGGCAAGGCGTCGATGCCCGATTACGACACCCTGCGCAAGCAGGCGATCCACAAGCTCGCCGGGGGTGCCCAGACGTTCGCCGGGCAGGCCGACGACCCGTTCTTCCTGGACCTGCGCGTCTTCGACCTGCTCTACGGCGGGAACCTCTCCGAGGTCGGCAACGACACGCTCAAGGGCTACAACGTCAACACGATCGCCCTGCAGGTCCCCAACAGCTTCCTCACCGAGTCGCACGAGCAGCCGGTCATCGGCATCTGGTCGACGACGCAGCGCAAGAACGCCCAGGGCTACTTCGCGCAGGTCTCGCGCCTCGGCAACCCGCTGGTCAACGAGGTCGTCAACCCGCTGAAGGACAAGGACACCTTCAACGCGTCCGCGCCCCGGGACGACGCCCAGTTCCTGAAGAACGTCACCAACCCGGAGCTGCCGAAGCTCATCGAGGCGATCTACAAGATCCCGGCGCCGGACGAGCCGCGCAACGACCTGGTGGACGTCTTCCTCAAGGGCGTCAAGGACCTCAACCAGCCGCCGCACGTCACGCCGTCGGAGCAGCTGCGCCTCAACACCTCGATCAAGCCGGCCGCGAAGCCCAAGCGGCTCGGTGTCCTCGACGGCGACAACGCCGGTTTCCCGAACGGCCGCCGGCTCACCGACGACGTGATCGACGCCTCGCTGCAGGTCGTCGAGGGTGAGCTGCTGGGCGCCAAGAACGACCTGGGCGATGCGGTCGACAAGAACGACAAGGACTTCGAGAAGTCCTTCCCGTACGTCGCGCTGCCGACGGAGGGTTCGCGCGGTCCGCTCGCCAAGGGCGTGGACGGCGGCAACGACGTCCGCAGCCAGTTGGGCGACGCGCTCCAGCCGGCGAACGCGCAGGGCTCGGACGACATGCGGCTGATCGCCGCGTCCGCCGGGGCCGGGGCGGGCGGCATCGTCCTGATCGGCGCGGCCCTGATGTGGTGGCGCCGCATGCGGAACCGGGCGTACTGACCCGTTCCGCTCCCCTGGCCGGCGCGGCCCGTTCCCACCATCCCCCACGGCACGGGCCGCGCCTCCCCCTCCCGCACCAGCACCCCCGACCGAGGAGAGGTCATGCCTCCGCGTACGACCGACAGCACACCGGAGAGGCGCGACGACCGCCCGCAGCCGACGGAACCGGAGGGCGGAGCCCTTACGGAGGGCGAGTCCCTTTCGGAGGCCGGGTCGCGTACAGACGGCGGGTCTCGTACGGAGGGCGAGTCGCGTACGGACGGCGAGTCCCCTGCGGGGGCGGAGGCGGTCGAAGGTGGCGACTCCGGCGCGGGGAGCGAGCCGCACGGCGGCATCGACCCCACCGACGCCGATGCCGCCGGCGGCGACGCTGATGCCGACGCCGCCGACGTCGACCGGCGCGTGGCCGCGATGCGGCGGGCCGCCGACGGGGGACGGCGTTGGCGGGCGGCTCATCTGGCCGGGTGTGCCGCGCTGCTGGCGGTCGCGCTGACCGGCGGTGCCGTCGCCTTCGGGGGTGCGGGGGACGGCGGTGCGGGCGCCGGTGCCCAGGCCGTGTCCGCCGCCGGGGCGCTGTCGCCCGGCGATCTCGCCCGGGGTGATCTCGCCGCCGGGATCGCGTCCCTCCAGCGGCACCTGCGTGCCCAGCCGAGGGATCACGGCAGTTGGGCCACCCTCGGGGTCGCCTACGTCGAGCAGGCCCGGACGAACGGCGACCCCTCACGCTACCCGCAGGCGGAGCGCGCGCTGCGGCGGTCCCTTTCCCTGAAGCCCGGCAACGACCAGGCCCTCGCCGGCCGTGCCGCCCTGGCCGCCGCACGGCACGACTTCCCGGGCGCCCTGGAGTACGCCGACCGGGCCCTGAAGCAGAACCCCTACAACGAACGCGCCCTGTGCACCCGTATCGACGCCCTCGTCGAACTCGGCCGGTACGACGACGCCGCCGAGGCCGCCGACACCGCGGACGACCGGCGCCCCGGCGTGCCCGTCTTCACGCGGTACGCGTACGTGCGCGAACTGCGCGGCGACGTCCGCACGGCACGCGAGGTGCTGGAGCGCGCCCTGGGCTCCGCCCACGCGCCCGCCGACATCGCGTACGTCGCCACCGCCCTAGGCCAACTCGCCTGGAACCAGGGCGAGTACCGGACAGCCCTCGACCACTACGCCCGCGCCCTCGCCGCCGACGACGGCTACCTGCCCGCCCTGGAGGGCCGCGCCCGCGCCCAGGCCGCGAGCGGCGACCGGGCGGCGGCCGTCAAGGGGCTGGAGCAGGTCGTCGCCCGCTTCCCGCTGCCCGGCCCGCTCGTCGCGCTCGGCGAGCTGTACGAGGACCGCGGCGCCGGCGGCGACCGGGCGAGGGCCGGCGACCAGTACGCCCTGGTGGACGCCTGGACGTCCCTCGCCCGCGCGGGCGGCGTCAACGCCGACCTGGACACGGCGATGGCCGCCGCCGACCACGGCGACAAGAAGGCGGCCCTGCGCGCCGCCCGCGCCGAGTGGGAGCGCCGGCACAGCGTGCACACCGCCGACGCCCTCGCCTGGGCGCTGCACGTCAACGGCCGCGACGCGGAAGCCCTGCCGTACGCCCGCCGGGCCACGGCCACCGGCTACCGCAACGCCGCCTTCCTCTACCACCGCGGCATCATCGAACGCGCCGCCGGCGACGAGCGCGCCGCCCGCGACCACCTCAAGGCCGCGCTCGACCTGAACCCCGGCTTCTCGCCCCTCGGCGCGCGCGAGGCCCGTACCGCACTCAAGGACCTGGAGGGGAACCGGTGACCCCGCGCCGGCTGTTCGCGTCCGGTGCCGCCGTCCTCACGGCCGCCTGCGCGCTCACCCTGCTGCCCGCCGCCACGGCGAGCGCCCACCCGCTGGGCAACTTCACCGTCAACCGCTACGACGGACTGGTCGCCACCCCCGGCGAACTCCGCGTCCACCACGTCGAGGACCTCGCCGAGATCCCGGCGACGCAGGCGAAACCGGAGATCGAGCGGCTGGGCATCGCCCTGTGGGCCCGGGAGCGGTGCGCCGCGGCCGCCCAGGACAGCCGGGTCACCGTCGACGGCCGGGCCGCCCGCCTCACCGCCGAGCGCAGCCACGCACGCGTGCGGCCCGGGCAGGCGGGGCTGGACACCCTCCGCGTGGAGTGCGAGCTGACCGCTCCGCTCCCGGCGGACCGGGAGAGCGTGTCCCTCGGCTTCCGCGGCGCGGGCGCCTCCTCGGGCCCGGGCTGGCGGGAGATCACGGCGCGGGGCGACCGTATGACGCTCACCGCGTCGGACGTACCGCGGAAGTCGATGTCCGGCGAACTGACCGCATACCCGGAGGAGTTGCTGTCCTCCCCCGCCGACACGGCGTCCGCCGCGCTGCGCGTGCGCCCCGGCGGACCGGCCCTGGCCGACGAGGAGTCGGACGCCCCCGCCGCCTCGGTGCTGCCGCGCGGTGCCGATCGCTGGACGCGGGCCCTGGACGAGCTGGTCGCCCGGCACGACCTCACGGCCGGTTTCGCCGCTCTGGCCCTGCTCATCGCCGTCGTCCTCGGCGCGATGCACGCGCTCGCCCCGGGCCACGGCAAGACCATCATGGCCGCGACGGCGGCGGCCCGGGGCGGCCAGGCCCGGATGAAGGACGTCCTGCCCATGGCCGCCTCGGTGACGGTCACCCACACCCTGGGCGTGGTCGCCCTCGGCCTGCTGGTCACGGCCGGTTCGGCGGCGGCCCCCTCGGTGATCGCCTGGCTCGGCGTCGCCAGCGGGATCCTGGTGACCCTGGCCGGCGCGAGCCTGCTGCGCCGCGCCCTGCGCAATCGCACACACCCGCACCGGCACGGTCATACGCACGACCACGACCACGACCACCACCACAGCCATGACCATGACCACGGGCATGACCATGACCACGGGCATGATCACGACCACGCGCACGGTCACGGTCACGGTCACGACCACAGCCACCCCCACCCCCACACCATCGAGCACACCCATGGCGGGTTCACCCACTCCCACCCCGTCGCCCCCACCCTCCGCGGCACGATCCTCATGGGCTTCGCGGGCGGGCTCGTGCCCAGCCCGTCCGCCGTGGTGGTGCTCGTCGGCGCCGCGGCCCTCGGACAGGCCTGGTTCGGTCTGCTGCTCGTCGTCGCGTACGGCGTCGGGCTGGCGCTCACCCTCACGGCCGCCGGGTACGCCGTCGTCAAGGCGGGCAGCGGCATGACCCGGCTCCTGGACCGGCGCCCCCGCTGGACGGCGGGCCCGATGGCGGCCCTGGTGCGCCGGACCGCCCCGCTCGGCTCGGCCTTCGCCGTCGTCGTCCTCGGGGCCGGACTCGTGTTCAAGGGGGCGGCATCCGCGCTGGGCTGAGTTACGTTCGTGAGGAAATCCGACGTCCTGGGGAAAACAGACCTCATGGAGATTCCGCCCGGCTGCGAATGGGGGCGCCGTGTCCGAAGAACCGGGCCATGAGCGGGTGATCGCGGGCCGCTACCGGCTCCTGGCACCGCTCGGCGAGGGCGGCATGGGGACGGTGTGGCGCGCCCGGGACGAGGTGCTGCACCGCGAGGTCGCCGTCAAGGAGGTGCGCGCCCCGGCCGGGCTGGGGGGCGACGACGTGCGGCGCATGTACGCCCGGCTGGAGCGGGAGGCGTGGGCCGCGGCCCGGGTCGCCAACCGCAACGTGGTCACGGTCTACGACGTGGCGACGGACGAGGGCCGGCCGTGGATCGTCATGGAGCTGGTCCGCGGCCTGTCCCTGGCCGAGGTCCTGGACGCCGAGGGACCGATGGCACCGCAGCGGGCCGCGCACATCGGCGCGGAGGTGCTGGCCGCGCTGCGGGCGGCGCACGAGGCCGGGGTGCTGCACCGGGACGTGAAGCCGGCCAACGTGCTGATCGCGAACGACGGCCGGATCGTGCTCACCGACTTCGGGATCGCCATGGTCGAGGGCAGCTCCGCGCTGACCATGACCGGCGAGGTCATCGGCTCGCCCGAGTTCCTCGCCCCGGAGCGGGCGCTCGGCCGCACGCCCGGCCCGGAGTCGGACCTGTGGTCGCTCGGGGTGCTGCTCTACGCGGCGGTGGAGGGCCACTCCCCGTTCCGCCATGACACCCCGCTGAGCACACTGCGCGCGATCGTCGACGAGGAACTGCCGCCGCCGTACCGGGCCGGCCCGCTCGCCCCGGTCATCGAGGGGCTGCTGCGCAAGGACCCCGAGCAGCGACTGCCGGCCGAGCGGGCCGAGCAGGAGCTGCGGGTCGTCGCGGCGGGCGGCTCGCCCCGCGCGGACACGGCACGGGCGGTGCCGTACCCGCCGACCGTGATGGCCCACCCGGAGCCCGCCCCCACGCCCCCGATGCCGTTCCCGGGCCGGCCGACGGCCTCCGGCTCCGGGGCGACGACGGCGACCGGCCGGGACACGGCCACCGGTCAGCACCGCGACCGCCGGGCCGGCCGGGTGCTGGTCGCGGGCGTGGCCGCGCTGGCGCTGGCGGTGGCCGGGCTGACGTACGCGCTGCTGAACAACGGGGGCGGCGACGGCAACGGCGACCAGGGCGCCGGGGTGGGCACGCCCACCGAGACGAAGAGCCCGCCGCGGAGCACCGGGAGCGGGAAGTCGAGCCCCTCCCCTACGCCGAGCGAGAGCGAGAGCGAGGCAAGCAGTCCGCCGCCGCAGTCGGTGCGGGTGGCCCTGGACGGCACGCGCACGGACTACTCGGGCCCGTGCCCGCCGCAGAGCGCGCGGGCGCCGCGGTTCACGGCCACGTTCACGGTGGGGCGGCTGCCGGCCGAGGTGCGCTACCGCTGGGTGACGCAGGACGGCTCGGTGCTCGACGGCGGCTGGAAGACGCTGTCGTTCCCGGAGGGCGGCGGCCGGACGAAGCAGGACGCGGTGACCGTGACGACGGACGCGGAGAGCGGGACGTTCGAGAACGAGATCGGCGTGGAGGTGCGGGAGCCGGTGCGCACGACGTCCGACTCGGTGCCGTTCTCGATCACCTGTGAGACGGAGACCCCGACGGGCGGGGCCTCCCCTTCTGCTTCGGACGCGGAGTCGGACCAGGGTTCGGACCCGGGTTCCGACACGGAGTCGGACCAGGACTCCGGCTGAGCGGTCAGTCGTTGGCGTTGAGCACGGGCAGGTAGCCGCCCGACTGTCCGGGCGCCTTCGGGTGGTAGGACTCGCCGATGTTGAGCCAGTTGACGCTGTGCAGCCAGGAGTCGCCGGAGCAGATCTCGTGGCCGGTGAAGGCGCCGCGCACGTCGCCGAAGGTGAAGCCGTGGTTCGCGGCGCGCTTGGCGATGGCGGTGTTGAGGTGGTCGGAGGCGTCGTTGATGGCCTTGCGCTTGGTCTCGGAGAGGCCGAGGCAGGTGGTGCCGAGCTGGTAGAAGCGGGGGTAGCCGAGCACGACGACGCGGGCGGCCGGCGCCTTGGAGCGGATCGCCGCGTACACGCTGTCGAGCTTGCCGGGCAGTGTGGAGTCGACGTACGCCCGGGCGGTGTTGATGCGGGAGACGCAGGCGCTGTCGGACTGGGTCACACAGGTCGTCATGACGTCGGCGAACCCGGCGTCGTTGCCTCCGACGCTGACGGAGACGAGGGCGGTGGCGGCGCTGAGCGGGGCGAGCTGTCCGGACAGAACATCACCCGTTCGGGCGCCGGAGCAGGCCGTGAAGTCGAAGGTCGAGGGTGAGTGGGCGGCGGCCCAGAGGTAGGGGTAGGCCTTCGTGCTGCGCTTGCAGTCGCCGCTGGAACTGATGTAGCTGCCGGCGCCCACTCCGGAGGAGTAGGAGTCACCGAGCGCCACATAGCCGCCAGTTGCGGCGAGTGAGGACGCCTGCGCCGTGGCTGCCCCGGTGAGGGCGGTGCCGACGGCGAGGAGGAGTGAGCTCACGAGGACGACAAATCGGGAACGTCTCATGGAACCTCCCTTTAGCAGGATCTCTGCCACAACCGTCGTAGCAGCTACGCGTGTTGACAGGAAGTGTCCATGCCAAGTCTTTTCGGCCCTTTCCGGGATGCTCACGGCGCGTTCACCGCACGTCGTGTTACGCGTTCGGCACTCGTTGTTACGCGGACATGACAGATTTGTTGACTAGTGCTCAGCTCTCTTGTTCTACGCCGGTAGATGGTCGACGCTTTACTCCGGCCGCGAGCGGAACGCGACGCTCCCGGTCCGTGTGCGCGAGCACGCGCACACCCCCCACATGACGCGCGCCCCACCCAGGCGCGCGCCGCCTAGAGGAGGACTCCCTCGTAATGGCACAACTGCGTAGCAAGAGACTCGGGTTCGCCGCGGTCACCCTGTCGGCGACCGCCGCCCTCGTGGGCGGCCTCACCGCCCTCCCCGCCCAGGCCGCCCCCGCCGAGGGCCGGGTGCTCGCCGCGGACTCCCCGGCCGCCGTCAAGGACAGCTACATCGTCACGCTCAAGAAGAGCGCGGGCCTGAAGGCGTCCTCGGCCGCGGGCAAGGACCTCGTGGAGGAGTACGGCGGCACGGTCAAGAGGACGTTCGGCAAGGCGCTGAACGGCTACTCCGCCGCCCTCTCCGCCACCGAGGCCCGGCGGCTCGCCGCCGACCCGGCGGTGGCCTCCGTCGAGCAGGACCAGCGCGTCACGCTCGCCGCCACCCAGACCAACGCCCCCTGGGGCCTGGACCGCATCGACCAGGCCTCGCTCCCGCTCTCCGGCACCTACACCTACCCGGACAGCGCGGGCAGTGGTGTCACGGTCTATGTGATCGACACCGGTGTGCGCATCACCCACCAGCAGATCAGCGGTCGGGCCGCGCACGGCTACGACGCCGTCGACGGCGACACCAACGCCTCCGACGGCAACGGCCACGGCACCCATGTGGCCACCACCATCGCGGGCTCGACCTACGGCGTCGCCAAGAAGGCGAAGATCGTGGGCGTGCGGGTGCTGAACAACAGCGGCTCCGGCACCACGGCGGGCGTGATCGCGGGCGTCGACTGGGTGACGAAGAACCACTCGGGCCCCTCGGTCGCCAACATGTCGCTCGGCGGCGGCGCCTCCGCCGCCCTGGACACGGCGGTCCGCAACTCCATAGCCAGCGGCGTCACCTACGCCGTCGCCGCGGGCAACAGCAGCACCAGCGCCTCCTCGTCCTCCCCGGCCCGGGTCGCCGAGGCGATCACGGTGGGCGCCACCACCAGCACGGACGCCAAGGCGAGCTACTCCAACTACGGCTCGGCCCTGGACATCTTCGCGCCCGGCTCCTCCATCACGGCCGGCTGGCACACCAGCGACACCGCCACCAACACCATCTCCGGCACCTCGATGGCGACCCCGCACGTCGCGGGCGCCGCGGCGGTCTACCTGGCGGGCCACACCTCCTCCACCCCGGCCCAGGTCGCCTCGGCCCTGGTCGGCGGCGCCGTCACCGGCAAGGTCACGAGCGCGGGTTCGGGTTCGCCGAACCGGCTGCTGCAGCTCGTACCGTAAGCACGAACATCTGAACGGTCGTTCCCCGGCAGGCGTGACGCGCCCGCCGGGGAACGGCGTTTATGTGACGGGAACCTTTCAACTTGCGCCCCACAAAGCACCTCCCGCAACGACCAAACCAACAAAAACGTGAGGGGCCGTTCCAGGTCTTGCCATACGGGTTCAATCGTCAATACCGTCATACATCTCACCCGCATCGGTCCGTCAGTACGCGGCTCTAGGGGAGGGCTCAAGGACCGCGACGTACCGGCGCGGGGCGCGGTAGGGGGGTGCCGTGCTCGGTGACCGCAACTGTCTCCGGGCCGTGCCGCGCGGTCGGCTGCCGTTTTCCGGGCCGGCCAGCTTTGCCAGCTCACCCGGCGTGCCGAAGGTCCATCTCGGCGTGCCCCGGGTGAGAACCCCCCTTTCGAACCGGACTGGATCCGGACTGCCCTGGGGGGGCGGTCCACCGGACGAGAGGGCCCCGACTCATGAGCTCAGTTCTGCAGCCGGCCGTGACGGACGAACGTCCGCCGACCGCGGCGAAGTACCGGCCCGTCTCCTCTCACCTGGCGATAGCGCCGCCGGTGAGCGTGGTCATCCCGGCCATGAACGAGGCGGAGAACCTTCCGTACGTCTTCAAGACCCTGCCCGACTGGATCCACGAAGTGGTCCTGGTCGACGGCAACTCCACCGACGACACCGTCCGGGTGGCCCGCGAGCTGTGGCCCGGGGTCAAGGTCGTCGAGCAGCGCGGCAAGGGCAAGGGCGACGCCCTGATCACCGGCTTCCAGGCCTGCACCGGCGACATCATCGTGATGGTCGACGCGGACGGCTCGGCCGACGGCAACGAGATCGTGTCGTACGTCTCCGCGCTGGTCTCCGGCGCGGACTTCGCCAAGGGCTCCCGCTTCGCCAACGGCGGCGGCACCGACGACATGACGTTCATCCGCAAGATGGGCAACTGGGCGCTGTGCACGGTCGTCAACCGCAAGTTCGGCGCCCGCTACACCGACCTGTGCTACGGCTACAACGCCTTCTGGCGGCACTGCCTCGACAAGATCGACCTGGACTGCACGGGCTTCGAGGTCGAGACCCTGATGAACATCCGGGTCGTCAAGGCCGGGCTGAAGGTGCAGGAGATCCCGAGCCACGAGTACCTGCGCATCCACGGCACGAGCAACCTGCGGGCCGTGCGGGACGGGCTGCGCGTGCTGCGGGTGATCCTCCAGGAGCGCTCCAACCGCCGGGCGCTGCGCCGCCGTCCGGAGCGGTCGCCGATGCTCGACGCCGTCCGGGGAGAGGTGCGTTGAGCGGTCCCGACGTCTCCGTCGTGATCTGCGCGTACACCGAGGACCGCTGGGAGGACATCCTCGCGGCGGTCTCCTCGGTGCGGGCGCAGTCCCGGCCGGCCCTGGAGACGCTGCTGGTCGTCGACCACAACCAGGCCCTGCTGGACCGGCTCGGCAAGGAGTACAAGGAAGCCGGCGACGTGCGGGTGCTCGCCAACGCGGGCCCCCGCGGCCTGTCCGCCGGCCGCAACACCGGCATCGCCGCCGCGCGCGGCGAGATCGTGGCGTTCCTCGACGACGACGCCGTGGCCGAGCGCGACTGGCTGCGGCACTTCGCCGAGGCGTACGAGGACCCTCGGGTGCTGGCGGTCGGCGGGCGCACGGTGCCGGTCTGGGCCTCGGGGCGGCGGCCCGACTGGTTCCCGGAGGAGTTCGACTGGGTGGTGGGCTGCACCTACCGGGGCCTGCCGGGCGGCCGGGTCCGGGTGCGCAACGTGCTCGGCGGCAACGCCTCGTTCCGGCGCAGCGCCTTCGACGCGGCGGGCGGCTTCGCCACCGGCATCGGCCGGGACGGCGACAAACGCCCGCTGGGCTGCGAGGAGACGGAGCTGTGCATCCGCCTCAGCCGCGCCCGGCCCGACGCGGTGCTGCTCATCGACGACCGCGCGGTCATCCACCACCGGGTGCCCGAGGCCCGCGAGCACTTCCGCTACTTCCGCACGCGCGCGTACGCCGAGGGCCTCTCCAAGGCGCTGGTGGCCCGGAGCGTCGGCGCCGACAAGGGCCTGGAGTCCGAGCGCCGGTACGCGACCCGGGTGCTGCCGGCCGGGGTGGCCCGGGGGCTGCGGGACGCCCTGCTGGCCCGGCCCGGGGGCGCGGGCCGGGCGGGCGCGATCGTGGCCGGGGTGCTGACGGCGGCGGGCGGATACGTCGTCGGCAGCGTCCGGGCCCGCCGGGGCGGGACGACGTTCCAGGTGCCGGCGGTAGGGGAGGCGGCCCGTGAGTGACGACACCCGCGTACCGATCCTGATGTACCACGCGGTCGCGACCGACCCGAACGAGGCGACCCGGGCGCTGTCCGTGACCCCGGAGGCGTTCGCCGGGCAGATGGCGGTGCTCGCGGACCGGGGCATGACCCCGCTCACCACGGCCGACCTCGCGGCCCGCTGGCGCTCCGGCCGCCCGCTGCCCGACCGGCCGGTGCTCATCACCTTCGACGACGGCTACGAGGGCGTGCACCGGCACGCCCTGCCCGCCCTCGCCAAGCACGGCTTCCCGGCCACCCTGTTCGTCTCGACCGGGTGGCTGAGGGGCCCGTACGACACCGGGGGCGGCCTGGACACCATGCTCGACTGGGACCAGGTGCGCGAACTCGCGGCGGCGGGCGTCGAGATCGGCGGGCACAGCCACAGCCACCCGCAGCTCGACCAGGTCTCCGAGGCCACCCTGCGGTTCGAGCTGATCCACTGCAAGGAGATCGTCGCGGACCAACTGGGCACCGTACCGGCCTCGTTCGCCTACCCGTACGGCTACTCCAGCCGCCGGGTGCGGCAGGCGGTGCGCGAGACGGGGTACACCCAGGCCCTCGCCGTGGGCAACGCCCTCGCGCGCCGGGCGCAGGGGCCGTACGCCCTGCGGCGCGTGACGGTGCGCCGCGGCACGGGCATCGACGAGTTCGAGCGGGTGATCGAGGGCCGGGCGATCGCCCGTACGTTCGCCGGTGACCGCGCCCTGACCAAGGGGTACGCCGTGGTCCGCAGGGCGCGCCAGGCACGCCGGCTGGTGTCCCCCGGCGGCTGACCCGCGTCCGGGAACACGCCGCGTGCACCGGGAAACCGGGTGCACGCGGCGCCCGCGTGCCGGATCATGGCGGCATGTCTGGGAACCCGCACGAGGCGCTGCCGATCCGGCTCAACGTCGACGACTCCGACTCCCCGTCCGACGTCGTCGACGCGCTGTTCCTCGGCCGCTTCGCCACGGGCGAGCAGCCGTACTCCCACGCGGCGAACATCGACCGCGTCCGCTCCGGCGCGACGCTGATGCCGCCCGGCGCCCGCGTGCTGCGGGTCGCCCGCGACGACGACCGCAGCGCCACCCTCGCGGAGGGCGACGGCTGGACGCTGCTGATCTCCCGCTGGAACCGGGGCGCCGACGTGACGGTGACGGCGACCAGCGCGGAGCTGGCGAAGAAGGTCCTCGACCAGGCCACGGACGGCGCGGCGGACGAGCCCGAACCGCAGCCGGAGAACGTCACGATGGGCTTCTGGTACGTCTCCCCGCGCCGCGGCCCGCACCGCACGACCCGCCAGATCGCGGCGGGCACCTGGGACGAAGTACGGCCCAACTACACGGCGCTGGTGGCGGACGCCATGGACCGCCTGATGAAGACGACCCCGGAGGACATCGCGGGCCGTCTCCTGCTGCTGCACGGCCCGCCGGGCACCGGCAAGACCTCGGCGCTGCGGACCCTGGCCCGCTCCTGGCGCGACTGGTGCCAGGTGGACTGCGTGCTGGACCCCGAGCGGCTGTTCTCCGACGTCGGCTACCTCATGGACATCGCCATCGGCGAGGAGGACGCGACGGGCAAGGGCCGCTGGCGGCTGCTGCTCCTGGAGGACTGCGACGAGCTGATCCGCGGAGAGGCCAAGCACACGGCGGGCCAGGCGCTGTCGCGGCTGCTGAACCTGACGGACGGACTGCTCGGCCAGGGCCGCAACGTCCTCGTCGGCGTCACCACCAACGAGGACCTGGAGCGCCTCCACCCGGCCGTCGTGCGCCCCGGCCGCTGTCTCGCCCGCATCGAGGTGGGTCCGCTGACCCGCCGGGAGGCGGTGGGCTGGCTCGGCACGGAGGAGGGCATCGGCCGCGAGGGCGCCACCCTGGCCGAGCTGTACGCGCTGCGCCGGGGCACGTCCCCGACGGCACTGCCGGAGCCGCGCGACGGCGCGGACGCGGGGCTGTACCTGTAGCGGGCCGCGCACAACTGCCTCTCACCTTCCTGTTACCCGGGCGTGCCAGGGTGTGCGCGGCGGCGGCACCGCGCTGCGCCGGGACTGAGGAGGGCCTGATGGCACATACGGCACCCACCGTGTTCGGCGAACCCGCCCACCGCCTCGCGCGGTGGGTCCTGCCCGTCGTCCTCGGTCTCGTCTACGGCAACTGGGTGGCGGTGAACCGGCGCCACGGCGGTCCGATCACCGGGTCGGATCTGGCGTGGGGGGTGTGGAGTGCGCTCGCCTTCGTGGCCGTCTGCGTCGCCGTGGTGCAGGTGACCCGCCGCCTGCGGCGCGACCTGCACGCCCTGCTCCGGGCCGTCTTCGCCGGTGTCGCGCTGGGCTTCCTCTACAGCCAGACCGGCGACGACCTCCGCCCGGTGGTCATCACGTCGGTGCTGGTCACGGCAGGCGTCTTCCTGCTGCTGTTCTACCGCTTCCACACGCGCGCCGACGCGTAGCGGCCCAGGGGACCGGATCGCCACCGCCCCCCTCCAGGCCGCGCGGTGCTTTGATGGGGGTATGACCCTGTTCGTCGGTACGTCCGGGTGGCAGTACAAGGACTGGCGGGACGTCCTGTACCCGTCCGGGCTGCCGATGCGGCTCTGGCTGGAGGAGTACGCGGGGCACTTCGCCACCGTCGAGATCAACAACGCCTTCTACCGGCTCCCGGCCCGGGAGACCTTCGAGGACTGGCGGAGGCGGGTGCCCGGGGACTTCGTCGTCGCGGTCAAGGCGAGCCGTTATCTGACCCACATCAAGCGGCTGAAGGACCCCGAGGAACCGGTGCACCGCCTGATGAGCCACGCGGCCGGTCTCGGCGACCGGCTCGGGCCGGTCCTCCTCCAGCTCCCGCCCAACCTGCGCGCCGACCCGGGTCTGCTGGACGCCTGTCTGGCCTGCTTCCCCGCCTCGGCCCGGGTCGCGGTCGAGCCCCGCCACGACTCCTGGTGGACGCCGGAGGTCCGCTCGGTCCTGGAGTCCCGGCGCGCCGCCCTGTGCTGGGCCGACGTCCTGGCCCGCCCGGCGACTCCGCTGTGGCGCACGGCCGACTGGGGCTACGTCCGCTTCCACCAGGGCCGCGCCCACCCCTGGCCCCGCTACGGCCGCCGCTCCCTCGCCACCTGGCTCGACCGCGTCGCCACGACCTGGTCCGGCGGCGAGGACGTCTACGCGTACTTCAACAACGACCCGGGCGGCGCGGCGGTGGCGGACGCGAGGGCGTTCGCGAGGCTGGCAAGGTCGGCGGGCCTGGACATCACACGGACGCCGGAGCACCTGGCCCGCGCGTGACTCCCTTACCCGCCGCGACGACACTCGCCCTTCCCCCGAGACGCCACGCCTCTCTTTTCCGCCGCGGCGGCGCTCGGCGACGACGGCGCGGCCCTGCGGTGCCGAACGCGGCCCGGCCCGCAGCGCCCGACGCCCGGCCGGGGGGAGCCACCCGGAGGGCGTCGCCCTACTGCCCGTAAACCGCCCGCAGGGCATCCCGTACCGCGGCCAGTGCGGCGTCCTCGCCCAGGCCGAGTCTCCTGGCCCGCTCCACGTAGGCCTGCGCCGCCGACGCCAGCTCCCGGTCCGCCGCCGCGCCTGCGGCGGCCACGAACGTGCCGTGCCGCCCCCGCGTCTCGATCACGCCGTCCGCCTCCAGCGCCCGGTACGCCTTGGCGACGGTGTTCGCGGCGAGCCCCAGCGACTCGGCCAGCCCCCGCACGGTCGGCAGCCGGTACCCCACCGGCAGCTCGCCCGACCGCGCCTGCTCGGAGATCCGCGCCCGCACCTGCTCGTAGGGCGGGGCGCTGTCGTCGATGTCGATCTTCAAGGTCACAGCCCGATTGTCCCGTACCCGGCGGAAAATGAGAGGCACCCGGAACGCGCCCCCGCGTAACGTGCGCCATCATGACCATGACCGTGCGCGACCTGCGTCCCGACGTCCGAGCCGACGCCGAGGGGTTCTCCGACACCCGCCGACTCGCCCTGCCCTACATGCTGTCCACCCCCGAGTCGGTGGTGCACACCCTGACGCACGCCCACCCGGACGCCCACTTCGGACAGCTGATCGCGGAGGAGGACGGCGAGATCATCGGCACGGCCCAGATCAGCGTCGCGCATGACAGCCCGGAACCCGGCCAGGGCTCCGCCAACATCTACGTACGCCCCGACCGCACGCGCCGCGGCGCCGGTTCGCTGCTGCTGCGCACCGCCGAGGAGCGCCTGGCGGGGCTGGGCGTGACGAAGCTGTTCGCCTGGGTGCTGGACGAGCCGGAGAACCGCGCGTTCGCCGAGCGGCGCGGCTTCCGGGCCAGCCGGTCCGCCTACTTCCTCCGGCTCGACCTGGCGGCCGGCCCGCTGCCGCCCCGCCAGGACCCGCCGGCCGGTGTCGAGCTGCGGACCGGAACCGACTTCGCGGACGACCCGCGCCCGGTGTTCGATCTGGACGCGGAGGTGGTGGCGGACGAACCCAGCGACATCGACGTCGAGTTCACCGACTACGAGGCGTGGCTGGAGGAGACCTGGAAGCACCCGCTCCTCAACCTCGACCTGACGTCCGTCGCCGTCGTCGACGGCCGCCCCGCCGCGTTCAGCGTGGCCTACACCGACGGGGGCACCCGCTACGCCACCGCCATGACCGGCACCGCCCGGGAGTTCCGCGGCCGGGGCCTGGCCAAGCTCGCCAAGAACGACTCCCTGCACCGGGCCCGCGCCGCGGGGTACACGGAGGCGTTCACCGGCAACGACACCGGCAACGGTCCGATGATCGCCATCAACAAGTGGTTCGGCTACGAAGTCTGCGCGACGGAGGTGCGCTATGTCCGCGAACTCGGCTGACCGGCCCGGGCAGCTCGACGTCGTCCTCGTGAAGGCGGGCCGTACGAAGATCCGTTACAGCAGTGAGCTCCTGACGGACGACGGCACCCGCATCGCGGTCCGCGCCCCCTGGGCCGGCTCCGGGGTCCGCGACTTCGGGTTCGTCCGCTTCGAGCCCGGGGACGTCTTCACCGAGTACTACTGGCGCGACCGCTGGTACGCGGTGAAGGAGGTCCGCTCCGCCACGGGCGCGCTGAAGGGCTGGTACTGCGACATCACCCGCCCCGCCGAGCGCTCCGGCCCGGAGCTGGTCGTCGAGGACCTCGACCTGGACCTGTGGCGTTCCGCCGACGGCACGGACGTACGGCGCCTGGACGAGGACGAGTTCGCGGAGAGCGGCCTCGCCGAGTCGGACCCGGAGGCCGCGTCCGCCGCCCTGGCCGCGCTCGACGAACTGGAGTCACTCGCCCGCGGGGGCGACTTCGCCGCGCTCCTGGCCTGATTCCCGGACCAGCGCGACCACCGCGTACCGCTCGTCCGTCACCTCCCCGCCCCACAGCAGCGGGTCGCCCGACAGCCGCTCCACGCGCACCTGTCCGGCGATCGGGGCGAGGAGGGCGGTGAGCAGGTCCGCCGGTATGCCGACCGGGTCGAAGCTCCCCCACACGCCCTCGACCAGCACGAGCCGCCCGCCCGGCCGCAGCAGCCCGTACCAGTGCCGGAGGGCGCGGCCGGGGTCGGGCAGGGCCCACAGGACATGCCGTACGAGCACGGCGTCGAAGCGCTGCTCCCCCACGGGCGGTGCCGCGGCGTCGCCGACGAGGAACACCGCGTCGCGCCCGGCCAGTTTCTCCCGGGCGAGCGTCACCATCGCCGGGGAGAGGTCCACGCCCGTCACCCGGTGCCCCTGCTCGGACGCGAGGAGTGACAGGCTGCCGGTGCCGCAGCCGAGATCGAGGACGTCGCCCGCGCGCCCGGGCAGCCAGCCGCGCAGCCGCCCGGCCCAGGCGCGGCGCACCGCGGGGTCGCGCAAGCCGTGGTCCGGTTCCTCGTCGAAGGAGGCGGCCCGCGCGTCCCAGTCCACGTTCGCCGAGGTCATGCCGTCACTCTGATTCGTCATGCGCCCAAGAGTGACACCCGCCACTGACACTCGAATCGTGACTGCCGCCACTGACAGACCAGGAGCGATGAGGAACTCTCCCCCGAAAGGTCTACCTCCGTGAGAACGCGGAACCCGGTAGACCCGTGAGGAGGCAGCCATGCGCCGTGTGACCGTGCAGAAGCCCCTGAAGAAGACGGACGTCCGCCGGGTCCGCGAGGAGGCCGACGAGTGCCCTGCCGGGCGCCCGGAGGTCCGCAAGGACATCGCACGCATCTGGTGGCCGGACGCCTGAGCCGGCCGGTGCCGAGCATGAGACGCACGCGTCAGAGCAGCCGCTTGCGGTAGTGGACCCGGTCGTAGGGCCCGTCCACGCGGCGCTCCACCAGCTCGTAGCCGTACTTCGGATAGATCTTCTGGTTCTCCCACATCAGCGCGTTCGTGTAGAGCCTGACCTCGGGCAGGCCGAGCGCACGCGCGTGGGCGTCCACGAACGCCAGCAGCCGTCGCCCCACTCCCCTGCCGTGCGCGGTGGGGTGGACGGCGATGGTGTCCAGGAAGAGATGGTCGGGGAACGCCTCGACCACGACGAGGCCGACGACGGGCGCGCCAGTCAGGAACACCTTGCCCGCGGCCACGTTCGCCGCGTGGTCCTCCTCCATGGGCTGCGGCACCCGGCCGATGCGCTCGATGTAAGGGCTGAAGGCCGCGTCGATGATGTGCTCGACGACCGGTACGTCGGCGGCGCCGGCCGGCCGGATCTCCTCGTCTGTCATGCGGCGACGGTATCTACCTGATGCCAGTCTGAGCACTCCCTTAAGCGGGCCATAAGGATCTCCCTCACCCGCCCTCAGCAGGCGATTTCACGGCTCTGTGGGGCTAGCTTCGGATCACCCACGGGATCCGGCCCGTTCGGGCCCGACCTGTCCCAGGAACCGTTTCGAGGAGTTTCCGCATGCCCGCACGCCGCAAGGCAACCGCCGTCGCCGCCCTCGGCACGCTCCCGCTCGCCCTGACCGCGCTGGCCGCCCCGCCGGCGGTCGCGCACGGTTCGATGGGCGACCCGGTCAGCCGGGTCTCGCAGTGCTACGCCGAGGGCCCCGAGAGCCCGAAGTCGGCCGCGTGCGGGGCGGCGGTGGCGGCGGGCGGCACGCAGGCCCTCTACGACTGGAACGGCATCCGCATCGGCGACGCGGGCGGACGCCACCGGCAGCTCATACCCGACGGCAAGCTGTGCAGCGCGGGCAACGAGCAGTTCAAGGGGCTCGACCTGGCCCGCGCCGACTGGCCCGCGACCAGCGTGAAGAGCGGCTCCCACACCTTCAAGTACCGCGTGACGGCCCCTCACAAGGGCACCTTCACGGTGTACCTCACCAAGCCCGGCTACGACCCGGCCCAGCCGCTCGCCTGGCACGACCTGGACCTGGAGCACCCGGTGGCGACGGCCACCGACCCGGCGGCCACGGGCGGTTTCTCCACCTTCTCCGGCCGCCTGCCCGAGCGCTCCGGCAAGCACCTGCTGTACGCGGTCTGGCAGCGCTCGGACAGCCCGGAGGCGTTCTACTCCTGCTCGGACGTCAGCTTCGGCGGGGGTGGCGGCGCGGCTCCGGCCGCCTCCGCTCCCACGGAGAAGCAGATCGACGAGGGCAACGGCAGATCGACGATCGAGCACCACGGGCACGGCGACGACGACTCCCGGACCTCGGCGGAGCCGGCCGCGGCGGCCGAGGACACGCCGGACCGGCCGAAGGCCGCCGCCACACCCGGCCGGCCCGAGACCGCCGCCACGCCGAACCAGCCCGGGGCGGCCGGGGCCGGCGCGAACCTCGCCGAGACCGGCGGTGACGGCAGCACCCCGTACGTCGCGATCGGTGGCGCGGCCGCGCTGGCCCTCGGTGCGTCGGCCCTGTTCCTGTCGGCCCGGCGCCGGGCGGTGAGCGGCGGCCGCCACGGCCGCTGACCCGCGCCACCCTCAGGCTCGGGGCCTGTCCGGCGGCTCAGGCCGGACAGGCCCCGAATCGCTTCCCTGACACGTGTCATTCGAACGCCGAGGCACAGGTGGTGGGCGTGGCCCGGCCCGGATCGAGCGCGTTGGCCACCTCGTGGAAGGCGATCCGGTCCAGCAGCCCGACGGCCACGTGTTCCGACAGGTCGGCGGGGCAGAGGTCCTGGAGCAGCACGTTGCGCACGTCCGGCCCGCTCAGGTACTGGCTGCGCCAGGGTGTGACGACCTCGTCGTACTTGGTGGCGATGACGGTGTAGCGCACACCGGGCACGGTGTCGCCGCCGGTGTTGAGCTTCTTCAGGAAGTCGGAGCCGGCGACCTGGTCGGTGAGGGCGGGCGTGTTCTTCGACAGCAGGTCGGCGGCGCCCGGGAAGTAGGGCAGCAGGCGGGTGAAGCCGCCGAGGTCGGTGCCGTGGTTGGTGGGCGCGATGCCGACCAGGGCGTTCACCTTGGCGGCCCCGCCGAGGAACCGCAGGTACCAGCGGGGCATCATGCCGCCCTGCGAGTGTCCGACGAGGTCGGTCTCGGCGGCGCCGGTGGTGGCGAGCACCTTGTCGACGAAGTCCCTCAGCTGTGCGGCGGACTTCTCGACGGGGCCGAGGCCGTGGAAGAAGGGGACGCCTTCCAACTGGCCGTAGTCGAGGGAGAAGACGCAGTAGCCGCGGACCGTGAGATAGGGGGCGAGGCCCAGCCAGTTGTCGACGGAGTTCCCGAGGGTGCCGTGGACGAGGACGACGGGGCGGGGGTGGGCGGCGGACGGCTTGCAGGAGTAGTCGTTCCAGCCGGAGTTCGGGGCGCCGGTGGCCTGCGCGGAGGTGGTGGGGACGGTGACGGCCGCGGCGGTCAGCAGCAGCGCGGCCAGGGGTCTGAGCGCTCGTTTCCAGGGCAGCATCGGGTGATCTCCTTGCGGCTCAAGGGGGGTGCGACGGCACTACGCCCTGTGATCCGGATCACGAGGATGCTGTTCACTCGTCAAGTTACGAGCGGGTAGCCGAACTGGGAAGTTACGCGTCAGTAAAAACTTGCAGCGGTAACCTACGTCGGGACCTCGCCCGACGCCCCATCACCAGGCGGGTCGTAGGGGCCCGGCGGGGGCGATCCGCAGCAACTGCTCACCCAGCGCCCGCACTTCCCGCTCCCCCAGAACGGCGCTCCACTCCCGCACAGCCTCCGCGGCCGCCTCCTCCGCCGCCCGCGCGCAGTCCCACCCCCGCACGGTCAGCACGATCAGCCGCGCCCGGGCGTCCTCGGGATGCGGCCGCCGCTCGACGTACCCCTTGCGGACCATCTCGTCGACGAGCTGACTGGCGGCCTGCTTGGTCACTCCGAGGTGGACGGCCAGGTCGGTGACCGTCGCGCCGTCCGGGGCGAGCCGGGCGAAGGCGAAGCCGTGCGCGGGCCGCAGCCCTTCGAAACCGCGGGCGACGACGCCCTCGTGGATGCGCTGCGTGAGCCCGCCGGCGGCGGCGAGCAGGGCGGCGGACAGGGCCATGGCCTCGGAGTTGTGCACGCGTGCATTGAAACACCCTTGACGTGATGGTCAAGCAGCTTGACCATACAGTCAAGCTACTTGACCACTTGGAGGCCGTCATGCCCGTCGTCCGCTCGTCCGAAGCCGTCACCCACGAGATCCACGGCGCCCGTTTCGTCTCGTACGCCACGCCCCGCAGCGGCAGCGAGGAGCTGTGCGCCTGGCGCGGTGAGATCCCCGCCGGGCTCAAGGCGCCGGCGCACACCGTCAGCCGGGAGGAGATCTTCCATCTGCTCGACGGCGAGCTGCTCATCACCCTCGACGGCCGCACCGAGCGGATCGCGGCGGGCGACACCGTGATCATCAACTCCGGTGCCACCCTGACCGTCGAGAACCCCACCGACCGGACCGCGTACTCCTGGGTGACCACCTCCGTGGGCCTGGAGGCACGGCTCGCCGACGGCACGCGCATCGCGCCGCCGTGGGCCAACTGACGTCACGCGGAAGGATCTACGCCGCCAGTCCCCCTAGTCCCCCGGGCATCACCGCCCGGGGTCCGAACTTCGCTCGCGCGCGGTCCGCGACCTCCTCGATGCGGCGGACCTTCTCGTCCACGGGGTCGAACGTCAACTGGTGGGAGGCCTGGTCGGCGGGGTCGAGCCCCTCGGCGCGCAGGGCGATCGCGCGGACCCGGGCGCGCTGCAGGCCGAGCGCCTCGTACATGCCGTAGACGGCCCTGGTCAGCGCCGGCGAGTGCGCGGTCGGTTCGGTCAGCGTGCGGCTGCGGGTGGTGGCGGACCGGTCGGCGTAGCGCACGGTGAGGGTGAGCGTGCGGCAGACCTTGTCCAGGGCGCGCAGCCGGGCGCCGATCTCCTCGGCGGCCGAGAGCAGTGCCCGCCGGTGCCGGTCCGGGTCCAGTTCGTCGCGCTCGAAGGGGCGTTCCGTGGCGAGGGAGCGCGAGACGGCGTTCGGCACGACCCGGCCCCGGTCGACGCCGTTCGCCTTCTCGTGCAGTTCGCGGCCGGCCTTCGCGCCGACCAGCCGCTGCAGCGTGGACAGCGGCGCGGCGGCGACCAGGCCGAGGGTGTCGAGGCCGTACTCGCCCAGTGTCCGGGCGGTCGCGGCGCCCACTCCGGGCAGCACGGCGACGGGTTTGTCCGCGAGGAACTCCGCGATGGCGTCCCGCTCCTCGGGCACCGCGCACGTCACCCCGGGCACGGCGTCGCGCAGCGCCACGCGCGCCAGCATCGGCCCGGGCCCGGCACCGATCAGGCAGTCGACGCCGTGCAGCGCGAGCGACCGCACCCGGATCACCGAGGCCAGTTCGACGGCGTCCCGGCCGAAGTACCGCTCGGCGCCCCGCAGGTCGGCCAGCGCCCCGTCGGGTGGCAGGGCCTGGACGACGGGCGTGAACTCCTCCAGCATCCCGAGCAGTCGGGGCAGGTCGGCCTCGCGGGCCGGCGGCAGCTGGAAACGTACGCAGAGGATGGTCATCCCGCACTCCCCGGACTCTGGTGCCACAACTTTCTTCCCACCGCGGGCCCTTCGCCCGCGGGACGCAGATCGGCCCAGGGGTGCATCTCGTACCCCGTGGGCATGCGGATCTTCCGCTGCTCCATCGGATCCCGGGCCGCGGAGCCCGCCGGCGCGGGCGCTCCCTCGGAGCCGGCGAGCCGCCGGCGCGCGGCCCCCTCACCGCCGTCACCGGAATCACCGGAGCCACCGGCCCCGGCCAGCCGGGCCGCGACGCCCTCCAGCCCCTCCTCCCGGCGCACCTCCAGCAGTTCCGCGAGGTTCCAGGCGGCGGATCCCACCACGCTGAGGCTGCGCGGGCCCCGGCGCTGCACCACCCCGCGCACCAGCAGCAGCCAGGAGTGGAAGACGGTGTGGGCGCAGGCGTCGTGGGAGTCGTCGAAGAAGGCGAGGTCGACCAGGCCCGTGCCGTCGTCCAGGGTGGAGAAGATGACCCGCTTGCCGGACCGGATCGGCGGCGTCTGGGTGGCCGCCTTGGCACCCGCGACCAGCACCGCCTCCCCGTGCCGGGCCTCGCGCAGCCGCCGCGCCGACACCACGCCCAGCTCGTCGAGGAACTGCCGGTGGTCGTCCATCAGGTTGCGCGAGGCGTCCATGGACAGCACACCCAGCTCGGCACTGAGCCGCTCCGCCGAGGTGAGGTCGGGCAGCCCGGCCGGTGCGGTCTTACGCCCGCCGGCCAACGGGAGCTGGCCGCCGCCCGCGCCGCGCGCGCCCCGGTGCAGCTCGGTCAGATGCAGTTGCAGATCACGGCGGTTGGCGCCGAACGCGTCCAGCGCTCCCACCTGCGCGAGCCGCTGGGCCAGCGGACGGCTGGGCCGGCCCCGCTCCCAGAAGTCGACCAGCGAGGCGTACGGCTGCCCCTCGGCGATCCGCGCCGCCTCGGCCTCGCTGATGCCGTGCACATCGGAGAGCGCCAGCCGCAGCCCCCACTTACCGGACACCAGTTCGATACGGTGTGCGACTCCCGACTTGTTCACGTCCAACGGCAGCACCGGCACCCCGCGCCGCCGCGCGTCCGCCAGCAGCAGCCGCTTCGGGTACATGCCGGGGTCGTGCGTGAGCAACCCGGCGTAGAAGGCGGCGGGGTGATGCGCTTTCAGCCACGCCGACTGGTACGTCGGCACGGCGAAGGCGACCGCGTGCGCCTTGCAGAAGCCGTACGACCCGAAGGCCTCGACGATCTCCCAGGTCCGCTGAATCGTTTCCGCGTCATAGCCGTTCGCCGCCGCGTGCTGCGCGAACCACACCTTGATCCGCCCCTGCGACTCCGGGTCGGACAGCCCGCGCCGCACCCGGTCGGCCTCACCGCGCCCGCAGCCGGTCATGATGTCGACGATGTCGATGATCTGCTCGTGGAAGACGACGACCCCGTACGTCTCCTTCAGCGGCTCTTCCAGGTCCGGGTGCGGATAGCGGATCGGCGCCCGCCCGTGCCGGGCCTCGATGAACGGCCGCACCATGTCGGCGGCGACCGGCCCGGGCCGGAACAGCGAGATGTCGACGACGAGATCGTGGAAGGTGCCCGGCTGGAGCCGTCCGACCAGGTCACGCTGCCCGGGCGACTCGATCTGGAAGCAGCCGAGCGTCTCGGTGGACCGGATCAGCCGGTAGGTCTCCGGATCCCCCGGCGGCAGGGCGTCCAGGTCGACCCTCTCGCCCGTCACCCGCTCCACTTCCCCCACCGCGTGCGCCATGGCCGACTGCATCCGCACCCCGAGCACGTCCAGCTTCAGCAGCCCGAGGTCCTCGACGTCGTCCTTGTCGAACTGCGACATCGGAAAGCCCTCGCCGCTGGTCGGCATGACCGGCGTACGCGCCAGCAGGGAGGCGTCGGACAGCAGCACCCCGCACGGGTGCATGGCCACCCCACGCGGCAGCGCGTCCAGCGCCTCGACCAGCTCCCACAGCCTCCCGTACTTCTCCTTCTCCCCCGCCAGCGCACGCAGTTCGGGCAGTTCCTCCAGCGCCGCGCGGGCGTCCCGCGCCCGGATATGGGGAAAGGACTTGGCGACCCGGTCGATCTCGGCCGGGTCCATGGACAGGGCGGCCCCCACGTCCCGGATGGCGTGCCGCACGCGATACGTCTCCGGCATCGCGACCGTCGCGACCCGCTCGGTGCCGAACCGGTCGATGATCGCGCGGTAGACCTCCAGCCGGCGCGCGGACTCCACGTCGATGTCGATGTCGGGCAGCACCACCCGCTCCTTGGACAGGAACCGCTCCATCAGCAGCCGGTGCTCGATCGGGTCGGCGTGCGCAATGCCGAGCAGATGGTTGACGAGCGACCCCGCCCCGGACCCCCGGGCGGCGACCCGGATCCCCATCTCCCGTACGTCGTCGACCACTTGGGCCACGGTCAAAAAGTAGGAAGCGAAGCCGTGGTGGGCGATGATGTCCAGCTCATGGTGCATCCGCTCCCAGTACTCCCGCCGCCGGTCGTACCCGCGCAGCACCATTCCCGCCGCCGCCCGTGAGGCCAGCGTCCGCTGGGCGGTACGGCGCCCGGCACCGACCAGATGCGGCTCGGGGAAGTGGACGGTCCCGATCCCGAGATCGTCCTCGGGGTCGACCAGGCACGCGGCGGCCGTGGCCTCGGTCTGCTCCACCAGCCGGTGGGCGGTGTCCCGCCGGAACCCCGCGGCCTCCACGATCCGCTCGGCGGCCTGCACCATGGCACCCGGGCCCTTGAGCCAGGCCTCTCCGGAGTCCAGCTCCTTGGTCGGGTCGATGGGCACCAGGCGCCGGGCGGCGTCCAGCACGTCGGCGACCGGCCCCAGCCCGGAGTCGGCGTACCGCACGGCGTTGGTGAGCACGGGCCGGATCCGCTGCTCGGCGGCGAACCCGACGGTACGGGCGGCCAGCCGCAGCGACCCGGGCCCGGTGCCTTTGCGGCCGTGCCAGACGGCCTCCAGCCGCAGGTCGTCGCCGTAGACCTCCCGCCAGGGCACGAGCAGCCGCGCCGCCCGGTCGGGACGCCCCGCGGCCAGGGCGCGCCCGACGTCCGAGTCCGGTCCGAGCAGCACGGTCAGCCCCTCGGCATGGTTGCGGTCCCACGGCAGCAGGGGCGTTCCCTCCCCCTCGTGGGCGGCCGAGACGAGCCGGCACAGCCCCGCCCACCCCCGGGCCCCGTCCCGGGCGAGGAAGATCACCCGGGGAGCCGACTCATCGACGAAGGCGCCGCCGCGCACCGGGGTCCGGCGCCGCCCCTGCCGCCCGGCCGCGCCCGGAGGCTCCGCTGCCGCCACGGCCAGGTCCGCCCCGAACAGCGGACGGACCCCCGCCTTCCCGCAGGCCTTCGCGAACCGGACGGCCCCGGCGAGCGTGTCGCGGTCGGTGAGGGCCAGGGCGTCCATGCCCCGCTCGGAGGCACGTTCGGCCAGCCGCTCCGGGTGCGAGGCTCCATAGCGCAACGAGAACCCGGAGACGGTGTGCAGATGCGTGAAGCCCGGCACACGCACCTCCCGCACTCGTGAACCACACCGGCTCTCGAACATCTGTTCCCAGCTACCTCACCCCCACCATACCCCCATCCTCGAATGTATGTGCGACATCCGTTCGGCCCCGCCCCACCTGCGGAAACACCGCGCACCCCCCGACCGTGGAGGCATGCCGCACCGCTCGTTCCTCGCCGAGGTGAGAGACGCCGTCACCCCCCGGGCCACCCTGCTCATCCTCGGCGTGATCGCGCTCCAGCTGCTCTTCATCGCCTCCTACGTAGGCGCCCTGCACGACCCGAAGCCCAGGGACGTGCCCTTCGGCGTGGTCGCCCCGCAGGACGCGTCCGCCCAGGCGGTGCACCGGCTGGAACGCCTCCCGGGCTCCCCCCTGGACCCCCGCGCCCTGCCGGACGAGGCCACGGCCCGCAACCAGATCATGACCCGCGACATCGACGCCGCCCTGGTCATCGACCCCACCGCCGCCACCGACACCCTCCTGGTCGCCTCCGGCGGCGGCAGGGTCCTGTCCACCACCCTGACGAGCCTGGTCACCACCCTGGAGAGGTCGGAGAAACGCACCCTCCGAACGGTGGACGTGGTCCCGTCAGCCGCCCACGACCCCAACGGCCTGTCGTCCTTCTACCTGGTGATCGGCTGGAGTGTGGGCGGCTACCTGGGCGCCGCGGCCCTGGCCATCAGCGCCGGGGCAAAGCCCGCCGACCCCACCCGCGCCGCGATCCGCCTGGCGGTGCTGGCCCTGGTCGCGATCGTCGGCGGCCTGGGCGGTGCCCTCATCGCCGGCCCGGTCCTGGACGCCGTCCCCGGCAGCACAGCGGCCCTCTGGGGCCTGGGCACCCTGATCATCTTCGCCGTGGGCGCGGCCACCCTCGCCCTCCAGGGCCTCTTCGGCACGATCGGCATCGGCCTGGTCATCCTGCTGGTGGTCATCCTCGGCAACCCCAGCGCGGGCGGCGCCCTGCCCCCACCCCTCCTCCCACCCTTCTGGAAGGCGATCGGCCCCGCCCTGCCCCCGGGCGCCGGCACCTGGGCAACACGCTCGATCGCCTACTTCGACACCAACGCGATGACCGGCCCCCTCCTGGTACTGGCGGCATGGGCACTGGCGGGCACGGCCATCACACTGGCGGCGGCGCGCCGCAAGACCTGAACACAGAAGAAGGCCCCGCCCCTCACAAGGGGCGGGGCCTCACGAAACCGTGCGTCAGCCGATCTCGGTCCCGGTCGCCGACAGCGCCTCCGTCACCGGCTGGAAGAACGTCTCCCCGCCCGAGGTGCAGTCACCACTGCCACCCGACGTGAGCCCGATCGCGTTGCTCCCCGAGAACAGCGACCCACCGCTGTCCCCCGGTTCGGCGCAGACGTCGGTCTGGATGAGCCCGTTCACGATGTCGCCGTTGCCGTAGTTCACGGTGGCGTCCAGCCCCGTGACCTTCCCGTCGTGCACCTGCGTCGTCGACCCGCTCCGCGTGACCTCCATACCGACGGTCGCCTCGGCGGCGCCCGTGATCTTCTGGGTCGACCCGTCGTACAGGTTCACCTCACTCGGGTGAGCCACTTCCGCCGTGTACTTGACCAGCCCGTAGTCGTTCTCCGGGAAGCTGGAGTCCGCGTTGGTGCCGATCTCCTTGCCGCTGGAGTCGGACCAGGTGGAGATGCCCTCGGTGCAGTGCCCGGCGGTCAGGAAGAACGGCTCGCCGCCCTTGACCACGTTGAAGCCGAGCGAGCAGCGGCCACTGCCACCGGTGATCGCGTCACCACCGGCGATGAAGGGCTTGTACTCCCCCTTCGTCCGCTTGAGTTCGGCCTTCGCCCCGAGCCCGTCGACGACCTTCGTCAGCTTCGTCCACTCGGCCTCGGAGACCGTACGGTCCGCGGTCACCACGACCTTGTTCGTCGTCGGGTCGGTCACCCAGGAGGTGCCCGGGATCGTCGCGTCCCGCTTCAGCGTGCTGCGGGCGCTCTTCAGTTCGGCGAGGGAGTTCGCCACGACTCTCGCCTTGACCCCGGCCTTCTCGACGGCTTGTGCGGCGGCCTCGTCGAGCACGTTCACCACGAGGCTCTTGCTCTTCGTGTCGTAGTACGTCCCCGCCGCGTCGGCGCCCAGGTCCTTGGCCAGCGTCGAGGCGAGCTTTCCGGCCGCCGTGACCGACAGCGTCCGGGGCGCGGACGCCTCCGGGGTCTCGCTGGCGTTCGCGGTCTGGAACGTCACTCCCGCGGCGACCAGTGCGGCGATACCCGCACCTGCCACGGCCGCACGCCGCTTGGGTATGCGTCGGTGCTTCAACTCACGTCCTCCTGTGGGGGGTCGGCCCGAGAGGTTGTGGGGACCTCGCGAACCGGAAGGCTTGGTTGACGAGCGCCCACTATTCCGAGGACAACGGGGAGCACACAAGGGTGAGTTCGAGACGCGCGTAGACAGCGCTTCGCACGCCCCCTTATTTTGACCGTCCACGGTCAAACCGGACGCAATCAACTCCCGTTCGCACTGCAAACATTACGCGTGAGTAATATGTGCGCACTCTGTGAGGTCTGCACGTGGCTGGTTTTCGTCCCTGCCCGCACAGCCGAAAAAGCCCCCGCACGCCGAAGCGCACGGGGGCACAGGTTGCTGCGGAGCTCGGGCCCGACCGGCCTAGTAGACGCTGACGCCGTAGGCGCTCAGGGCCTCGGTGACCGGCTGGAAGAACGTCGTACCGCCGGAGGAGCAGTTGCCGCTGCCGCCGGAGGTCAGACCGTACGCGGTGCCGTTGCTGCCGTAGAGCGGGCCGCCGGAGTCGCCCGGCTCGGCGCAGACGGTGGTCTGGATCAGGCCGGAGACGATGTCACCGCCGCCGTAGTTGACGGTGGCGTTGAGGGCGGTGACGCGGCCGCTGTGCGTACCGGTCGTGGAGCCGTCGCGGATGACGGTGGTGCCCACGCTGGGCGTGGCCGCGCGGGTGATGTCCACGCCGTTCGCGGTGCCGGGCCGGCTGACGGAGCCGCTGTAGCGGACGATGCCGTAGTCGTTGCCCGGGAAGCTGGAGCCGGCCGTCGAGCCGATGACCGTGGTGCGGCCGGAGTTGGAGTACCAGGTACCCGCGCCGTCCGTGCAGTGGCCGGCGGTCAGGAAGAACTGCTGACCGCTGCTGTTCTGGACGTTGAAGCCGAGGGAGCAGCGCCAGCTGCTCGCATAGATGGCGTCGCCGCCCTGGATCAGCTTGTTGAACTTGCCGGGGGTGCGCTTGATCGTGAGCGCGTCGGCGTTGGCGCCGGCCTGCTGCTTGATCTTCGCGATCTCGGCCTGGGAGACCGTGCTGTCGACGGTGACGAGCACGCGGTTGGTCTTGCTGTCGACGGCCCAGGCGGTGCCCGGGATGTCGGCCTTCAATATGGAGCCGCTGGCGCTCTTGAGCTCGGCGGCGCTGAAGGTGCTGGGGGCGTCGGACGCGTTCGCGCTGGGGATCGCGATCGCTGCGGCGGCCACGAGGCCGGTGGAAACGGCGATCAGCCGGGTCCGTCTCGAAATGCCGCTGCGGGGGGTGGTGCGCTTGATCCTCACTTTTCGTTCCTCCACAAAGGAAGTCGGGGGCCCTCGTGGGGTTGTGGGCCCGTGAGGCGCAGCCTGGGGCCGGCAGTCCGGATTCCGAACACGCCGTGCCCCTGACAAGCGCTGGGAGGGAGTATTCGGCCGAACGGACGGTCGGCGCAAGGGGGCCTTTCGGCCGTCGGCCTCGGAACGATCTTTCACAGCGGCCCCACGTCCCCCAACGGACCTGGCGGCCCGGCATCCCCAGCGCGCAGCTCGTGCACGAGGAGCCGGTGGACCAGCCACCCGTCGGTGAACTCCGCCTCCCGCAGCGCCAGCCGGACGCCGGGCACCGCGTCGTCGGCCAGCAGCCGGGCCTCCGCCAGTGAGGTACCGGTCGCGGCGATCGGGTTCCAGGCGCCTGACGCCGCGTCAATGTGCCGGTCCTCCACGGCGTCCAGGAGATGGGCCAGGCGTCCGGCCTCGGCGAGCGGCGCGGCGTTGCGCGGCCGGCCGGCGAGGACGGCCGTGTGGGCGAAGGCGCGGCCGTCGCGGTCCCGGTCGGTTCGTGACCGTCAGGATCGGCGTCCCGGGCCCGGCCAGCGCCTCGATGCCGGTCTGCCGGTCCACGGCGTCGACCAGGAGGGCGGTGTGTGCGACGGAGGCGGTGCGCATGCCGCGCACCGGGCACGGCCCGGCCGTACGCCGCCCGGCCGCACCGGGATCGGCCTGAGCCTCCGTCAAAACTGATAGGAGAGGCCCGTCATAGTTCGTCACTGTTCGAGCGAACTGTCCGTGGTCGCCGCGCAGTGCGAGGCACTGTCCGCGCAAATGCGCACGACGCTGAGCTGCGGCATCGTATCGACCGGGCCATTCACCCGTACGCCCCGCCCGTCACCCGGACGCCGAGAAGAATCGTATTTCACTCACAGTCAGCAGCCGTTTGGGAAACGACCCTTGGGACACACGGACTCTCGACGGATTCGCTGTGCACCAGTACCGTCACAAACCCCCCGCGCGGCGTCTATCCACTTGGCGCGCCATCCGCATCATGGACGACCATAGGGGTGCGGAAAGCAGAAAGACCGCTGTGAGAGGAGGCGTCCATGGGATCGGTACGCAAGGCAAGTGCCTGGCTTGGCCTCGTCGACGACAACGAAGACGAGCGTTACTACGACGACGACTACTCCGACGGGACCGAGCCCGGGGAGGCCTGGGTCACCGATCCGCGCGTCAAGGTGGCCTCGGACGTCGCCGAGGAGAAGGGCCGCCGCATCGGCACGGTGACCCCGGACAGCTTCCGGGACGCCCGCGCCATCGGCGAGCTGTTCCGCGAGGGCGTGCCGGTCATCATGAACCTCACGGCCATGGACGCCGGCGACGCCAAGCGCGTGGTCGACTTCGCGGCCGGGCTGATCTTCGGCCTGCGCGGTTCGATCGAGAGAGTGTCGACCCGTGTGTTCCTGCTGACCCCCGCCAACACGGAGATCGTGAACGGCGACCCGGCCGCGCACCGCACGGACGGCTTCTTCAACCAGAGCTGAGGCAGGGCCGCTCACCGGCCCTGCCCCCGCGGTTCACCGGCCGGGGTCTACCGGAAGGCGTCGAGCCCGGTGAGCGCCTTGCCCAGCACGAGCTGGTGCATCTCGACGGTGCCCTCGTAGGTGAGCACCGACTCGAGGTTGGTCGCGTGCCGCATGACGGGATATTCGAGGGAGATCCCGTTGGCCCCCAGGATCGTGCGGGCCGTGCGGCAGATCTCGATCGCCTCCCGCACGTTGTTGAGCTTGCCGAAGCTGACCTGCTCGGGACGCAGGCGGCCGGCGTCCATCCGCCGCCCCAGATGATGGGCGAGCAGGATCCCCTTGTGCAGTTCCACCGCCATGTCGGCGAGTTTGGCCTGGGTGAGCTGGAAGCCCCCGATGGGCCGCCCGAACTGCTCCCGTGACTTCGCGTAGTCGACGGCGGCCTCGAAGCAGCTGCGGGCCGCGCCCATGGCGCCCCAGACGATCCCGTACCGGGCGTGCGACAGACAGCTGAGGGGTCCGCGCAGGCCGGTGACCTCGGGGAGGACGGCGTCGGCGGGCAGCCGTACGTCGTCGAGGACGAGTTCACTGGTGACGGAGGCGCGCAGGGACCACTTGTGCTTGATCTCCGGCGCCGAGAACCCGCGGGTGTCGGTGGGTACGGCGAACCCGCGGATCCCTTCCTCGCTCTGCGCCCAGACGACGGCGACTCCGGCGACCGACCCGTTGGTGATCCACATCTTGCGGCCGTTCAGGATCCAGTCCGTGCCGTCGCGCTTGGCGTACGTGCGCATGGAGGCGGGGTCGGAGCCGTGGTCGGGCTCGGTGAGACCGAAGCAGCCGATGACCTCGCCGGCGGCCATGCGGGGCAGCCACTGCTGCTTCTGCTCCTCGCTGCCGAAGCGGTGGAGGGCGTACATGGCGAGGGAGCCCTGCACGGAGACGAGGGAGCGGATGCCGGAGTCGGCGGCCTCCAGTTCCAGGCAGGCGAGCCCGTACTGCACGGCGCTCGCCCCGGCGCAGCCGTACCCCTCCAGGGACATCCCGAGGGCACCGAGGCTCCCGAGTTCCCGGGCGAGCTCCCGGATGCCCGGCAGTTCGCCCTTCTCGTACCACTCTGCGACGTACGGCAGCACCCGGTCGGCGGCCCACGACCGCACGGTGTCCCTGATGCCGAGGTCCTCCGGTTCCAGCAGGTCGTCGAGCCCGAGGGGGTCGGCGGGATCGAAAGGAGGCAGCTTGGACGGACCGGACATGATCGACACCCTCCGAGACTCTTTAACTAGCACCGCTAGCCAAGACGCTACGACGCCCGCCTGCCCCCGCACCACCCGTAACCGCCGACTGAGAGGTGAAGCTCGCCCGTGGTCGGCACGCGGTCACGGGCGGCGCGTGGGTGGGCCGAGGTGGGTCACACCGAGACGCGTGACTCCGCGGCGTCCCGAGGGGCAGGTACCTCCACCGCCCCCGCCTCACACTGCATCACCCGCGGCAACCGCAACGCCATCACCGCTCCGAGCAGCAACAACCCCGCACTCACCAGCAACGTCACATGCAGCCCGTGGACGAACGCGTCCCGGGCGGCGTGCCGCAGAGCAACACCCGCGGAACCGCCCAGCTGCGCGGCAACCTCGTACGCCTCCCCGAGCGAATGTCCCGCCGAGGAGGACGCCGACTCCGGCACCCCGGGCACGCCCGACAGCCCGGGCGCGTACGCCGCGTTCATCACGCTGCCGAGCAGGGCGATCCCGATCCCCGCCCCCAGCTGGTACGACGTCTCCCCGATCGCCGCCGCCCCACCGGCCTGCTCCTGCGGCGCCTCGCTGAGCATCGACTCGTACGCCCCGAACAGCGTCGTCTCCAGCCCGAAGCCCAGCAGCACGAACCCGGTGAGCATCAGCGCGCAGTCGTCGGTCCGGCCCAGCGCCGTCAGCAGCACCACCGCGAACGCGGTGAGGCAGAACCCGGCGCACACCATCCGCCGCGGCCCGAACCGCCGCAGCATCCGCGCCCCGGCCAGCCCGGCCGCCATCGCCGCGAACGTCAGCGGCAGCAGCCTGAGCCCCGTCTCCAGCGGCGACAGCCCGAGCACCAGCTGCAGGTACTGCGCCGCGATCAGTTCGAGACCCACCAGCGCGAGCATCGCCAGCACGATGCACCCGACGGACGTGCTGAACGCCGGCCGGGCGAACATCGTGAGGTCGACCAGCGGATGCTCCCGCCGCCGCTGCCGCCGCACGAACCCGACGAGCAGCGCCGCGCCCGCCACCAGCGGCAGCACGGTGAACAGGCTCCCCACCGGCTCCCCGCCCCCGAGCCGCTTGACGCCCAGCACCACGCCGAACAGGCCGGCGGCCGCCATCAGCGCGCCGACGACGTCCCAGGGCCCGTTGCCGTCGCCCTTCGACTCGGGCAGCAGCAGACGTCCCACCGGGAGGCTGACCAGCATCAACGGAATGTTGACGAGGAAGACCGAGCCCCACCAGAAGTGCTCCAGCAGGAAGCCGCCGAGCAGCGGCCCGACCGCGGCCCCCACCGCGGCCACGGCGCTCCAGACGCCGATCGCGAGCGCCCGCTCCCGCCGGTCGGGGAAGACCTGCCGCAGGATCGACAGGGTCGCCGGCATGATCATCGCGCCGCCCACCCCGAGCAGCGCCCGCGCCACGATGAGCAGTTGCGCGCTGTCCGCGAGGGCGGCGAGGGCCGAGGCGACGCCGAAGAGCGCGTATCCGAGGAGCAGGACCCTTCTGCGGCCGACGCGGTCGCCGAGCGTGCCGAACAGGATCAGCAGCGACGCGCAGACCAGCGGGTAGACGTCGACGATCCAGAGCAGCTCGATCCCGCCGGGCTTGAGGTCCTCGGTGACGGCGGGGACCGCCACGTGCAGCACGGTGGCGTCGACGGCGACCAGCAGCAGGCTGACGCAGAGGACGACCAGGACCACCCAGCGGTTGGCACCGGCCCCGGCCGCCCGACGGCGCAGCGAAGCGGCGGCCGTGGTCGTCCCGGACATGTACGTACCTCCAAGATGTTCCTCGCGATCGGCGGGCTCACGGGGTGGGGCCCTGCTGGCGGGGCTGACCCGGCCGGTGGGGGTGGCGGTGGTGGCGGCCGTGTGGGTGACGGCGGTGGTCTCGTTCGTGCGGGAGCGGCGCGCGGCCGGGGCGGACGGCGCGCACGGCGGGACACACGCCGCCGGCTCGGCCGGCGGAGGCGCCCGGCGGGACGACGACCCCGCCGCCCCCGCCGGCGACCGCCCCCGGGCCCGCCGCGTGCTGGGCATGCTGCTCGCGCCCCTCGGCACCGCCGGCTACGTCCTCTGGGTCGGCCACCGCACGGGCAAGGGCCCGCTGGGCTATCTCGATGTGCAGGCCGGCTGGCGCAACGGCTTCGACGGCGGTTACGCGTTCGCCCGGTTCGTCGGCGAAAAGTTCACGTCGTTCCCCTCGGCCCTGGCCGGCGTGGGGCTGATCCTCGGGGTCGCGTCAGTCATCTGGCTGTATGCGGTCGGCGTACGTCAGCGCCAGCCGCTGCCGCTGCTGGTCTACACCGGCGTCGTCACCGCGCTCGCCCTGTGCGCGTCGAGCTACTTCGGCTCGAAACCGCGCCTGCTGATGCCCGCCTTCCCCCTGCTGCTGCCCCTCGCCCTGGCCCTGGCGAGGCTGAGTATCCGCAGGTCAGCCTGGGTGCTCGGGGCGGTGGCGGTCGCCTCGGCGGCGTACGGGGCGTTCTGGCTGAACGGCTCCGGTCCGCCCTGACCCGCTGTGAGCGCCGGGAGAATTCCACCCCATGCTCCGGTGAACGAATTCAAAAGCGCGATAAAACCCGCCCCCGGAATGATCAAAGGAATTGAAGGCCACGGCGGCCGACGATTGCAGATTCGCTGGAAATAAACCTCCTCCTGAGAGGAATCCCACATCACATCGTCATCACAAAGCCGTTGATTCGACCGGGATCTGAGCTCACTCGCTGTAACGTCGATTGGGTGCGTACCGAACCGAAGCTCACCCGTCTGGACCGGGTGTTCGCCCGGCTGGACCGTGAGCCGGAACGACCGGCCCACATCGATGTGCCGAAGATGAGCAGGCACCGCATCGTGCTCTTCGCGGCGACCCTGGCCTTCTACGGCGCGATCGTGTGGGCCGTGATCATCACGTCCTGGCTGGTCCGGCTCGACTGGCAGGTCATGTTCTTCCGGCCGTACCAGCAGTGGTCGGGGATCCACTGGTTCGTCGACTACTACGTGGTGCTCGGCCAGCGCGGCCCGACCGCCGTGATGGTCGCGGCCTGGCTGGGCTGGCGCTCCTGGCGGCAGCACACGCTGCGCCCGCTGCTCGCCCTCGGCGTCTCACTGCTGCTGCTGAACGTGACGGTCGGCGCCGCGAAGTACGGCATGGGCCGCCTGGGGCCGCACTACGCGACGGTGATCGGCTCGAACGAGATGTGGCGCGGCGGCGATATATTTCCGAGCGGTCACACCGCCAACGCCGTGGTGACCTGGGGAATCCTGGCCTATCTGGCCTCCACCCCGAGAGCGCGCCGCTGGCTGTCCGCCGTGTCCGCCGTGACCTCGCTCGGCGTGGGCATGGCCACCGTCTACCTCGGTACGCACTGGCTGAGCGATGTACTGCTCGGCTGGGCCGCCGGCCTGCTGATCCTGCTCGCCCTGCCCTGGTTCGAGCCGCTCATCGCCCGGTCCGAGGAGCGCATCTTCGACCTGCGGGACCGCTGGCGGGAGCGCCGGAGCCGGGCCGCGACCGCCCCGGCCGGCCCCCCGCCCGTGGTGGTCACACCGCTGCCCGCCGATCGGGAGGACGTCGCGGCCCGCTCGTCCCGTGCCCCGGCCTACCTGGCACCGGGCCCGCACACGTCCCGCTCGGAGCGCACGCCGATCACCCCCGCCGGCAGCCGCCGGCCACCGCAGCCGGAGCGCCACCCGCGCGGCTCGACCCCTTCGGCCCGGCCGCTGACGGGCGGCTGACCACGGCGACGACCGGGCCGGTACGCACACCCGGCCGGACAGGGCGAAGGCCCCGGTTCCCGAGCGGAACCGGGGCCTTCGCGGTGTCTCAGCCCTTCCAGGCCCGCGCCACCCGGCCGCCCTTCACCTCGAAGTTCAGCCGGCCCACGCGGTACTCCATCGTGATGATCGCCCCCGGCGGCAGCGCGCGCACCGTCGCCCAGCCGCGCTCGCGCGCGAGGCGTTCGGCCCGGTCGGCCGCGAGGCCGACATAGGTGTCCGGGCTGTCGTCGGGTTCCGCGGAAGGTGTCGGAATCGATGCCATGCGGCCACGCTATGTCCTGCCCGGCGACCGGGGAAGGCCGGGCCCGCGACCCCGGTCGCCGTCCGTCTCCTGTCACGCTTCTGTCACAAGATCACGACAGGCGTTTCGGGGAGTGCCGGTCACACGGACGAGCGGTTCCGTAGGCCTTCCGCAGGCATTCGACCGTAATTCCCGGCAGTCGCATGAGCTGATGGAAAAGCCCGTCGGAATGACCCGGGAGAAGTTCCCCCGGGACTCGTTCCATTCCGGCCCCGCACCGGGTCCGCGGGGCGGTACACCGCACCGGAATTGGCAGGGCTTCGGCGTGAAGAGGCCGGTACGCCCCCTGTCGGAGCCCGCCGTGCCGCGAGCATCATGACGTGGGCTCGCGGGTACGTGTGGCGCGGGCTGCGGCGGGCCCGGTACGCGATGAGCGAAGGGGCGAGCGATGGGGACGCAGACCGTACAGGCGACGGCGCCCGAGCAGCGGACGCGGCACGGGCGGGTGGTGGTCGACTGGCTCACGACGACGGACCACAAGAAGATCGGCCACCTCTACCTGATCACGTCGTTCGTGTTCTTCCTGGTCGCCGGCGTGATGGCGCTGCTGATGCGGGCCGAGCTGGCGCGCCCCGGCCTCCAGATCATCAACAACGAGCAGTTCAACCAGGCGTTCACGCTGCACGGCACGATCATGCTGCTGCTGTTCGCGACGCCGACCTTCGCGGGCTTCGCGAACGAGCTGATGCCGCTGCAGATCGGCGCGCCCGACGTCGCGTTCCCGCGGCTGAACATGTTCTCGTACTGGCTGTTCCTGTTCGGCGGGCTGATCGTGCTCGGCTCGCTGCTGGTGCCCTCCGGGCCGGCCGACTTCGGCTGGTTCGCCTACGCCCCGCTCAACAGCGCGGAACGCACACCGGGCATCGGCGCCGACCTGTGGATCATGGGTCTGGCGCTGTCGGGTTTCGGCACGATCCTGGGCGCGGTCAACTTCATCACCACGATCATCGGGATGCGCGCCCCCGGCATGACGATGTTCCGGATGCCGATCTTCGTGTGGAACACGCTGTTCACGTCGATCCTCATCCTGATGGCGTTCCCGGTGCTGGCGGCGGCGCTGCTGGTGCTGGAGGCGGACCGGCGGTTCGGCTCGCAGGTCTTCGACGCGGCCAACGGCGGGGCGATCCTGTGGCAGCACCTGTTCTGGTTCTTCGGCCATCCCGAGGTGTACATCATCGCGCTGCCGTTCTTCGGCATCATCACGGAGATCATCCCGGTCTTCAGCCGCAAGCCGCTGTTCGGCTATCTGACGCTGGTCGGGGCGACCATGGCGATCACCGGCCTGTCGATGATCGTGTGGGCGCACCACATGTTCGCCACCGGCGCGGTGCTGCTGCCGTTCTTCTCCTTCATGAGCTTCCTGATCGCGGTGCCGACGGGTGTGAAGTTCTTCAACTGGGCGGGCACCATGCTGAAGGGCTCGCTGTCCTTCGAGACGCCGATGCTGTGGGCGACGGGCTTCCTGGTGACGTTCCTGTTCGGCGGGCTCACCGGGGTGATCCTGGCGTCGCCGCCGCTGGACTTCCATGTGACGGACACGTACTTCGTGGTCGCGCACTTCCACTACGTCGTCTTCGGCACCGTCGTCTTCGCGATCTTCGCCGGGTTCTTCTTCTGGTGGCCCAAGTTCACCGGGAAGATGCTCGACGAGCGGCTCGGCAAGATCCAGTTCTGGGCGCTCTTCGTCGGCTTCCACACCACGTTCCTGGTGCAGCACTGGCTGGGCGCCGAGGGCATGCCCCGCCGGTACGCCGACTACCTCGCGGCGGACGGCTTCACGGCGCTCAACACCGTGTCGACCATCGGCGCGTTCCTGCTCGGCATCTCGACGCTGCCGTTCCTCTACAACGTGTGGAAGACCGCCAGGTACGGCGAGAAGGTCGAGGTCGACGACCCCTGGGGCTACGGCCGCTCCCTGGAGTGGGCGACCTCCTGCCCGCCGCCCCGGCACAACTTCACGACGCTGCCCCGGATCCGCTCGGAGTCGCCGGCGTTCGACCTGCACCATCCCGAGTACGCGGCGGTGACTGCGCAGCCCGAGCCAGAGCCCCATCAAGCCGGTCGCGAGTCCTCCTGACCGCCTCGATCAGCCCCTCCGGCTCCAGCACCTCGAACTCGAAGCCCAGCATCACCACGTGGATGACCATCACGTCGAGGCTGCCCGCGCCGCAGCGCAGCAGACAGGTGTCGGGGCCCTCGGCCTCCAGCACTCCGGCGGAGGGCGAGATGTGCGCGGCGGCCTCCTCCAGGGGCGCCAGGAGCCGCACGACGGCGTGGGTGGCGTACACGCGCGTGGAGACGCCCTGGGAGACGTATGCGGCGAGGTCCTCGGCGGGCGGCTCGCGGGGCGGGAAGCGGGGGCCGTGCGGCGGCTTGGGCGTGAGGCGGTCCACGCGGAACGTGCGCCAGTCCTGCCGGTCGAGGTCCCATGCGACCAGGTACCAGCGGCGCTCGGTGCACACCAGGCGGTGCGGTTCGACCGTGCGGCGGGAGGAGGTGCCGTCGTGGCCCTCGTACGCGAAGCGCAGCCGTTCGGCGTCCCGGCACAGGTGGGCGAGTTCGGTCAGCACGGCCGGGTCGACCGCGGAGGGCGCCGGGCCGCGCAGCATGGGCACGGTGAAGGCGTTGAGGGCGCCCACGCGGCGGCGCAGCCGGTCGGGCAGCACCTGTTCCAGCTTGGCGAGGGCGCGGACGGAGGTCTCGCCGATGCCCTCGATGCCCTGTCCGGCGGCCGTGCGCAGTCCGACGGCCACGGCCACGGCCTCGTCGTCGTCCAGCAGCAGCGGCGGCAGTTCGGCGCCCGCGCCCAGTTGGTAGCCGCCGCCGGTGCCGGGGCTGGCGTTGACCGGGTAGCCGAGTTCGCGCAGCCGGTCCACGTCCCGGCGCAGGGTGCGGGCGCTGACACCGAGCCGCTCGGCCAGGTCGGGGCCGGTCCACTCGCGGTGGGCCTGGAGCAGGGACAGCAGACGCAGCAGACGTGCCGAGGTCTCCAACATGGGGCGAGTCTGCCAGCCCTTGCGGACAGCTGCTGTCCTCAAGGCCTGTAGGGCAGTTGCGGGACGGTGAAGCAGGTGCGGTTCATGTCCCCCTGGCCGACCCAGCCCTTCCCGTCCTGCCAGCGGGCCACCGACAGGCAGGTGTCGCTGGTCTTCGGCGGCTCGGGCAGCCGGGCGAACTCGACGGGGAGGAGCAGGCCGCCGGCGGTGTAGCCCTGGCTGCGGTTCATGTAGGCGTCGACGCACGCGCGCGTGATGCCCGTGCGCGCGCAGGACCGCGCGGCGTCCGTGAACCAGCGGGCGGCCGCCCAGCCCTCCAGTTGCCACTGGGAGTGCGTCTTCAGGTCCTTCGTCGCCTCGCGGAACTCCCGTACGGCCGGGTGGCGGGTGTCGTCGAAGTTGCGGCTGGAGCCGGTCGCCCAGAGGGCGTTGCGGCAGCGCGGGGCGTCCTCGTAGTCGTCGGGGACGGTGGACGTCCAGTTCTGCACGTTGGTCACCTTGGCGGTGACGTGGGCGCCGACCTCGTCCATGGCCCGGCAGAGCCGGGCGTTGCCGTGCCCGTCGATGGCGTCGAACACCAGGTCGGCGCCCTGCTCCTTCAGGTCGGCGGCGACGGCGCGGAAGTTGGGCAGGGCGAAGTCGACCTGCTCGGTGACGACCTGGTAGCCCTCGGCGCGCAGGCCCCGCTCGACCAGCCGGGCGTAGGCGGCGGACGCGGACTGGTTGTAGGAGACGACGGCCGCCGTGCGGGCGCCGTGCTCGCGCTTGAAGTAGCGGTAGACCTCGGTGCCGCCGTACAGGGTGCCGTCCCAGCCGGTGGTGCCGTTCCGGGGCGCGAGGCTGCCGTAGATGCCGTACAGGTGCGGATAGGTGTCGTAGGCGGCGCCGATGGGCTGGCCGCCGATGTCGGGCACGCGCGCGCGGGAGACGCGCGAGGCGCCCGCGTAGTCGAGGGCGGTGGTCGCCACGAGGGCGACGACCTCGTCCTCCTCGACCAGTCGGTGCACGCACTCGTTGTTGCCGACGCCGCTGCCGCCGTCGTCGCACAGGCGCACCTCGACGCGGCGGCCGTCGATGCCGCCGCGCGCGTTGAGCCGGTCGAACCAGGCCCTGGCCCCGTCGCGCGGGCCGGTGAAGGCGGCGCCGCCGACCGGGCTGGTGGCGCTGGTGATGATGCCGACCCGCAGCGGCGCGGTGTCGCGGGGCGCGGGGGTGCGGTCGTCGTGCTCGAAGTCGCTCTCCGGGAGCCGGCTGCCGCAGGCCGCGCTCAGGGCGAGCAGCAGCGCGGCGGCGACGGCCTCAGCAGCCCGGGACCGGCGACGCATTGCCGCTCAGTTGCACCAGCGCGCACAGCGTCTTGGCGGACACCTTCCAGGTGCCGTCCTGCTCCACGGCCGTCCCGGAGGCGTCGGGCAGGGCGGTGGCGCCCTTGAGGGTGAGCGTGTACGTCACGTCCGCCTCGGTCGCCGAGGTGAACTCGACCTTGGTGACCTGCGCCTGGACCTGCCCGCCGCGCGCGTCACCGCTGAAGGCCTCCAGGACGGGGGCCATCCGGTCGCCGTTCTCCAGGACGGCGACCTTGTCCTGGGCGGAGGTCTTCGGGTCGAAGAACCTCTGCCAGTTCCGCTTGATCTCCGCCTCGGCCGCCGCCCGGTCCGCGGGGGCGCTGGCCGGGGCGCTCGTGGTGCGCTCCGCGGTCGGTGTGGGTGGCGTGGTGCCGTCTGAGCCGCCGTTGTCGTCGCCGCATGCCGCGAGGGCCGGGAAGAGGGCCAGTACGAGGGCGGCCGTGATCGCCGTGCCCCGTCCCGCGGTGCGCGGGCCCCCTGTCGCGTTCCCCCGCCTGAGGTCGCTGCCGAGAACCATCTGGCTCACCACCGGGTGTCGGTCCGGGCCATGCGCGCCCGGTGCTTTCAGGGTCAGCTTCCACAGGGCATAGTGCAAGCGATCGGCGGACTTGAACAGGCAGCCAGGCGCGTGCCCAGCCACGACCGACGTGTGGGAGCCAGCGATGCGGACAAGCCGACTGAGGACCGTGCATCCCGTCCTGTGGGCCGGCTGGGCCGCGCTGGCCGCCGGCGCGGTGCTGTGCGTCGTCGGCTGGTACGGCGTCTCCGGCGAGCGCTACGCCGAACGGCAGCTGCCCTACCTGGCCTCCTGCACGGTCCCCGGCGCCGCGCTGATCGTCGCCGGGGCGGTGCTGCTGGCGCACGGGCGGGGCTCGGTGGCCGCCGCGCGCGTGGAGGAGCTGTACGGCCTGCTGGTGGCGGCCGAGCCGGCCGAGGCGGAGGAGACCGGGCAGGCCGCCACCGCGCCGCTCGCGGTCAGCGGCGAGCTGCGGATGGTGCCGGGCGGCACGCTGTGGCACCGCGCGGACTGTCCCCTGGTCGCGGGCAAGGCGGAGGCGGTCCCGGTGGACTCCAAGCTGGTGGCGAGCGGTGAACTGGGCCCCTGCCCGATCTGCGAGCCGGTCGAAGAAACCGACTGATGTCCTCGCTCACGTACGACCTCACCCTCGCCGGCCTCTCCGTCGGCAGCGCGGCGGCGCTGACCGGGATCGGCCTGATCGTGACGTACCGCGCGACCGGCGTGCTCAACTTCGCGCACGGCGCGATCGCGATGGTGTGCGCGTACGCGCTGCGGCAGTGCGTGGTCGAGTGGGGCTGGCCGCTGTGGCTCGGGGCGGTGGTGACACTGCTGGTGCTGGCGCCGGGCCTGGGTGTCGTCCTGGAGCGGTTCGTCTTCCGGCCCCTGTCGGTCCTGGGCTCGGACCCGGCGCAGACGCTGGTGGCGTCCATCGGGGTGTTCGTGCTGCTGGTGGGCGGGGCGGCGCTGCTGTGGGGGCAGGGGGCGCGGGACGACGCGCCGGAGCTGGTGCCGGACGAGCCGTGGGGGCAGCTGGCGGTGGTGCTGGTGCTGGCCGCCGGGGTCGCGGCGGTGGTGCGGTGGACGCGGTTCGGGCGGGAGCTGCGGGCCGTGGTCGACGACCGGCGGCTCGCCGTGCTGGGCGGCATCGACGCGGACCGGGTGGCGGCGGCGGGCTGGGCGTTCGGCTCGTTCACGGCGGGCCTGACGGGCGTGCTGCTGGCGCCGTACGTGCGGCTCGACCCGTACGGGCTGCCGCTGCTCGTGATGGAGGTCGTGGCGGTCGCGGTGGCCGCGCGGATGCGGAGTCTGCCGGTCGCGGTGGTGGTGGCGCTGGGCATCGGGGTGGCGCAGAGCCAGCTGACGCGGCTGCACCCGTCCGGGTGGGGCGAGCCGCTGCTCCAGGCGGCGACGACGAACCTGTTCGTCGTCGCGCTGCTGGTCGCGGCGCTGGTGCTGCCAGGGGTCGGCGCCCGCGACGCGCTGCCGCGCACGGCGACCGCCCGGGTGCCGACGCCGCCCGGCGCGTGGATCGTGGCGGGCGTGCTGTTCCTGCTGCCGCTGGGCCTCGCCGGCCGGGACCTGCACACGTCGGTGCAGGTCCCGGCGCTGGCCGTGATCCTGCTGTCCCTGGTGGTGGTCACCGGCCGCGGCGGCCAGATCTCGCTGGGGCAGGCGGCCTACGCGGGGCTCGGCGCCCTGTTCACGGCGCTGCTGGCGGCCGGCCGCTTCCCGGGCCTGCCTGCCCTGCCGGAGCTGGCGGCCCTGGCGGTGGCGGTCGTCCTGGTTGCGCCGCTCGGCCTGCTGACGGGCTGGCCGGCGATCGGCCGCCGGGGCCTGGCGCTGGCGCTGGCGACGTTCGCGATCGGCGTGGGGGTGAGCCGCTTCGTCTTCGCCCAGCCGTACGCCACGGCGGGCCTGTCGCTGGGCCGCCCGGCCGGTTTCGACGGGGACCGGGCGTACTACATCCTGGAGCTGGTGCTGCTGGCGGCCGCCCTGCTCGCGGCGCACGCGCTGCGCCGGGGCCGGACGGGCCGGGCGCTGGCGGCCATGCGGGACCACGAGGCGGGCGCGCAGGCGGCGGGCGTCCAGGTGCCGTCCCTCAAGCTGCGCGCCTTCGTGGCGGGCGCCGCGCTCGCCGCGCTGGGCGGCGGCATGCTCGGCATGGGCCTGCGCGCCTTCGACGCCGCCGCGTACGACCCGGTGCGCGGGCTGCTGTGGTTCGCCGCGGTGGTGGTGCTGGGCGCCGACAGCACCCTGGGCGCCCTCGCCGCCGCGGCCCTCCTGGTCGGCCTGGACGCGGGCACCCGCGGCGGCGTCGCGGCGGCCCTGATCGGCGTCCTGGCCGTCCTGGTGGGCCGCTTCCCCGGCGGCCCGTACGAGGCCCTGCGCACGACGACGGAACGCCTGCGGCTACGGCGCGCACCGGCCCTCACGCCGGTGGGGGCCCGGGCCCGTCGGCTGCTGCGCCCCGAGCCGCGGACGGCCAGGGCGGCACCGCCGCCGGTAGGGGCGACAGCCACGGGTGCCGGGACATCCCGCACCGGCGGCCCTCCACCGGCCTCCCCGGTCCCCCGCACACCGCCCGCCCCCACCGCTCCCCTTCTCACCGCCCGTCACCTGCACGCCCGCTACGGCGGCTTCACCGCCCTCCACGGAGTCGACCTCGACCTCTCCCCGGGGCGGATCACCGCGGTCGTGGGCCCCAACGGGGCCGGGAAGAGCACCCTGTTCCACTGTCTGGCCGGGACGCTGCGGCCCGCGCGCGGGACCGTGCGGCTCGATGGGCGGGACATCACCGCGCTGCCCGCGCACGCCCGCGCCCGCCTCGGGGTCGCGCGGACCTTCCAGCAACTGGCCGTCTTCCCCTCGCTGACCGTCGCCGAGAACGTCCGGGTCGGTGCCGAGCAGGGCCGGGTGACCGACCGGGGGGCCGTGGAGCGGATGCTGAGGCTGCTCGGGCTGGACGGGCCGCTGCGGACGCTGCCCGCCGCCGGGCTGCCCACGGGGACGCTGCGCCGCGTCGAACTGGCCCGGGTCCTGGCCGGCGGCCCCCGCGTGCTGCTGCTCGACGAGCCCGCCGCCGGCCTCGACACCGCCGAAGTCGCCGCCCTGGCCCGCGTCCTGAAGGCCCTGGCCGCCGACGGCACGGCCCTGCTCGTCGTCGAGCACGACCTGGACCTGGTGGCCGGCCTCGCCGACGTCGTGCACGTGATGACCGCGGGCCGGATCGTCGCCTCCGGTCCCCCCGAGCGCGTCCTGGACGCCCTGGGCACAGGGGCCGACCGATGAGCACCTTGAACGCCCTGGAGCCGGGAGCCCGCCGGTCGGCCTCCCGGACGCCCCGGAGCGCGGGGGACGGCCCATGACGACCCTCTCCCTGCGCCACGCGCGCGTGCGCTACGGCCCGCTGGAGGCCCTGCACGGTGTCACCCTCGCCGCCCCCGGCCCCGGTCTCACCGTGCTGCTGGGCCGCAACGGCTCCGGCCGTACGACGGTCCTGCGCGCGCTGGCCGGCACCGTCCCCCTGTCGGGCGGCGCGGTGGTGTGGGACGGGGCCGACGTGACCCGCGTACCCGCGTACGAGCGGGCCCGGCGCGGACTGTGCCTGGTCCCGGAGCGGCAGGCCGTGTTCGGTTCGCTCACCGTGCGCGAGAACCTCGCCCTCGCCGCCCCGGACCACGACGCGGCCCTGGACGCCTACCCGCAGCTGCGGCCCCTGCTGGAGCGCCGCGCCGGCACCCTGTCCGGCGGGGAGCAGCGCATGCTCGCCCTGTCCCGGGCACTGCTGGCCCACGCGCGCGTGGTGCTCGTCGACGAGCCCGCCCAGGGCATGTCGCCCGCGGTCGCGGCCCGCACCTACGAGCTGCTGGGCGGGCTGGACGCCTGCGTGGTGGTCGCCGAGCAGCGGCTGCCGCCCGCCCTGCGCGGCCGGCCCGTCCTGGTGTACGAACTGCGGCGCGGAGCCGTCGTGTTCGCCGGGGAGGCGGGCGAGATCGCGCCCTGACCCGAAGCGCCGGAACCCCGCCCGGTCAGACCGACCGGACGGGGCCCGTGTCACGGCGAGGGGGAGCAGCGGCTCAGAGTCACCGGGTCGGTGGCGGGCGCGCCGCCGCTCGCCCCGGCGCGTGCCGAGCAGGTCGGCCGGGCGTCCCAGCCCTGCGCCCGCTGGACCTTGGTGGCGACGGCGATCTGCTGGGACCTGCTCGCCCGGTCGGCGACGCGGTGGGCGCGTAGGCGGTGCCGCCGTAGGCCCGCCAGGTGGAGGCGGCGAACTGGAGTCCGCCCCCTGGTTCTTCCGAGCGTCGGGGCGAGTGGTACCGGCACAGGAATCCAAGGAGGTTGACGGTCCGGCATCAACCAGTCGCCCGTCGGGGCAGGCCAGTTCATCGATACCTCGGGTAACGGCAATTTCCGGACACCCACTTCATTCGCGGATTTCCGGATTTGTCGACCAACCCGCCCGATGGCCTGTTCCCCAGTTCACCAGCCCAACGCCCTTTGCAGGGCGCCCACTTGGCGCTGAGTGGGCGATTCCGGACCGAACGTGACCCCGCGCGCTGGATGGTTCGATTCCGTTCGCTCCGGGGCGTGACTCCCGCCACAGATCGCCCGTTGTCTTCTTCATGAGCCGGGACCCGCCCGGACCACGGACCGGGAGCCACCCGGCCCCGCCCCGCACCACATCCCCGAGGGAGCCACCCGTGCCGCGCATGCTCGACGTCAGCGACGAGGTACGCGCCGAGATCGGCGACGAAGAAGCCGACCGCCTGCTCGCCGGAGAGACCGCCCCGGGCAGTTACGACTGCACGTCCTGCCGCACCCCGGGCGACTCCGAGCAGGAGCGCACCAGCACCGTCCTGTTCATCGGGGACGAGACCGCCGTCCTCGCCTTCGCCCACGCCGGCTGCCTGCCCTCGCAGGTCGTCCAGGTCACCGAGGAGCAGCTCCGGGGCGCCGTGAAGTCCATCACCGGCGACACCGTCGACCTGGAGCCCGACAAGGTGGTGCCCGAGCAGGCGGTGCTCGGCGTCACCAGCGGACTGGTCCTGATCGGCGGGGAGTTGCACCCGGCCCTGGTGGTGGAGCCGACCGCGCCCATCGCCCGGCCCGGCACGACCGGCGCCGGCGACGACTTCCTGCCGCTGCTGATCGAGCAGGGCTTCATGCCGCTGCCCGAGCTGTCCGCCGTACCGCCGGTGCTGCACGGCTGGTCGGTACTGCTCGCGGTGGGCCGGCTGCACGCGGTGCTCCAGCCCGGCAGCAACGGCGGCCAGCCGGTGGCCTGGTGGCAGGCGCACCAGCCGCTGCAGGTCACCGAGGGCTGGCGGGCGGCCGCCAACAAGCACCAGCAGGTGCTGATGTTCGCCGCGCCGGTCGGCTCGATCGGCCGCCAGCCGCGCGAGGACCTGCTGCGGGACGCACTGGACAAGGCGGCGGCCAACGGACAGCTCGTCGGTGCGGCGCTGCCCCTGGCCGGCACCTGAGCCGCGTGTCACCCGCGTGGGCGGCAGCCCTGCGAAAGCCGTAACCGGGGCCGCATCCCTTGACCCGCGGGGTCGTTTGGACATACGTGCACGCATACGACGTTCCCCGCCGCCAGTCCTTCTCGTCGGTCCCCTCCGCGCGGTCGGCCCAGGACTCCCAGGGCGGCCCATCGGCCACGCCGATCTATGACGCGCTCTACGCCGAGTACGTCAAGTCCTTCCGCGCACTGCCCGGCGACCGCAGCGGCGAGGAGAAGCTGGGCTTCACCGCCTTCGGGAACATTCCGCACAGTACGGGCTCGTACAGCAGTTCATACGGCAGCTCGTACAGCGCCTACAGCGCGGGGGCGCAGAGCGCCCGGCACACTGCCGGACAGCAGCCGCAATGGCAGCGTGTCGGGACGATCGGCTCGCACGGCGGCCCGGGCATGCACCACGTGCCCGCCGCACTGCCGCCGGGCCGGCGCAGCGGCGTCTGAGCGAGCACCGCACAGAGGAAGGGGCGGCCCCGTCGGGGGCCGCCCCTTCCCCTTCCTGCTTCGCTACTTCTTCTTGCCGCGCTTCTCGCGCACCCGCACAGAGATGTGGATCGGCGTCCCCTCGAAGCCGAACTCCTCGCGCAGGCGGCGCTCGATGAAGCGCCGGTAGCCCGCCTCGATGAAGCCGGAGGCGAACAGCACGAACCGCGGCGGCTTGGTGCCCGCCTGGGTGCCGAACAGGATGCGCGGCTGCTTGCCGCCCCGGACCGGATGCGGGTGGGCGGCGACCAGTTCGCCGAGGAAGGCGTTCAGCCGGCCCGTCGGGACCCGGGTCTCCCAGCCCGCCAGGGCCGTCTCGATCGCCGGGACCAGCTTCTCCATGTGCCGCCCGGTGCGCGCCGAGACGTTCACCCGGGGCGCCCACGCCACCTGGCCGAGCTCCGTCTCGATCTCCCGCTCCAGGTAGTAGCGGCGCTCCTCGTCGAGGGTGTCCCACTTGTTGAACGCCAGGACGATCGCGCGGCCCGCCTCGACGGCCATGGTGACGATGCGCTGGTCCTGCACCGAGATGGACTCGGCGGCGTCGATGAGGATGACCGCCACCTCGGCCTTCTCGACGGCGGCGGCCGTGCGCAGCGAGGCGTAGTAGTCGGCGCCCTGCTGGAGGTGGACGCGCTTGCGGATGCCGGCGGTGTCGACGAACTTCCAGGTGACTCCGCCGAGTTCGATCAGCTCGTCGACCGGGTCGCGGGTGGTTCCGGCCAGCTCGTTGACGACGACGCGCTCCTCGCCCGCCACCTTGTTCAGCAGGGAGGACTTGCCGACGTTCGGGCGGCCGATCAGGGCGATGCGGCGCGGGCCGCCGATGCCGCCCCCGCCGAACGTCTCGCGCGGCGCCTCGGGCAGCACCTCCAGGACCTGGTCGAGCATGTCGCCCGTACCGCGGCCGTGCAGCGCGGAGACCGGGTACGGCTCCCCCAGCCCCAGCGACCACAGGTACGCCGCGTCGGCCTCGCCGCTCGGGCCGTCCACCTTGTTGGCGCACAGCACGACCGGCTTGCCGGCCTTGCGCAGCAGCCGGACGACGGCCTCGTCGGTGTCGGTGGCGCCGACCTTGGCGTCGACGACGAACACGACCGCGTCGGCGGCCTCGATGGCGTACTCGGCCTGGGCGGCCACGGAGGCGTCGATGCCGAGGACGTCCTGCTCCCAGCCGCCGGTGTCGACGACCTTGAAGCGGCGGCCCGCCCACTCGGCCTCGTACGTCACCCTGTCACGGGTGACACCCGGCTTGTCCTCGACGACCGCCTCGCGGCGGCCGATGATGCGGTTCACCAGGGTCGACTTGCCGACATTGGGGCGGCCGACGACGGCGAGCACGGGCAGCGGGCCGTGGCCCGCCGCCTCGATGGCGCCCTCGACGTCCTCGAGGTCGAAGCCCTCCTCCGCGGCGAGCTCCATGAACTCCGCGTACTCGGCGTCGCCGAGCGCCCCGTGGTCGTGCTCGTGCGCGCCCTCGGGCTGGATGTGGTCGTTCATGAAGTCCGTACCTCGTTCATCGTGGTGGTCGGTGGAGTACCCGCTGTCGTCCGGGCTGATCCACTACTCAAGTGTCGCCTGGCGCCTGGTGAGGCGCCTGGCGTTTTCCAGGTGGGCGGCCAGCTGCTTCTGTATGCGCCCGGTCGCCTCGTCGAGCGCCTTGCGCGTACGGCGGCCGCTGCCGTCGCCGGCCTCGAAGGGCTCGCCGAAGACGACGTCGACGCGCGAGCGCAGCGGAGGCAGCGCCTTTATCAACCGTCCCGGCCGGTCGGAACTTCCCAGCACGGCGACCGGCACGATCGGGGCACCACTGCGCACCGCGAAGTAGGCGAGCCCGGCGCGCAGCGAGGCGAAGTCACCCTCGCCCCGGGTGCCCTCCGGGAAGATGCCGAGCACGCCGCCGTTGTCCAGGACGCCGAGCGCCCGGGTGATCGCTGTGCGGTCGGTGGTGTCGCGGTCCACCTTCAGCTGGCCGATGCCGGTCAGGAACGGGTCGAGCGGGCCGACGAACGCCTCCTTCTTGATCAGGAAGTGCGTCGGCCGGGGCGCCACGCCCATGACCATCGGGCCGTCGATGTTGTGGGAGTGGTTGACCGCGAGGATCACCGGCCCGCTCGTGGGCACCCGCCAGGCGCCCAGCACCCGCGGCTTCCACAGCCCGTACATCAGGCCGACGCCGATGCGCCGCCCGACCTCGGCGCCCTTTTCCGAAGGGAGACTCACTTCCCGGCCCGCTTCTCCTCGACGAGCGTGACGACGCACTCGATGACCTGGGCCAGCGTGAGCTCGGTGGTGTCCACCTCGACGGCGTCGTCCGCCTTGGCGAGCGGGGAGGTCTTGCGGCTGGAGTCGGCGGCGTCGCGCTTGATCAGGGCCTCGCGGGTGGAGTGCACGTCGGCGCCCTTCAGCTCACCGCTGCGCCGGGCGGCGCGCGCCTCCGCGGAGGCGGTGAGGAAGATCTTCAGGTCGGCGTCCGGCAGCACGGTCGTGCCGATGTCCCGGCCCTCGACCACGATGCCGTTCTCCGCGGAGGCCGCGATCGAGCGCTGCAGCTCGGTGATCCGGGCCCGCACCTCGGGCACCGCGCTGACCGCGCTGACCTTGGAGGTGACTTCCTGGGTGCGGATCGGGCCGGCCACGTCGACGCCGTCGACGGTGATGGTGGGGGCCTGCGGGTCGGTGCCGGAGACGATCTCGGGCTTGCCGGCCGCGGCGGCGATCGCGGCGGGGTCGTCGATGTCGATGCCGTTGTTCACCATCCACCAGGTGATCGCCCGGTACTGGGCGCCGGTGTCCAGGTAGCTCAGCCCGAGCTGTGCCGCCACGGCCTTCGAGGTGCTCGACTTGCCCGTGCCGGAGGGGCCGTCGATGGCGACAATCACTGGCGTGGCGCTTTCCACAGTGGGGGACCTTCCTGGACCGGGCTGGCGGGGTGGGGGCGCGACTGCCCCGCACAAGGTTACTGGGTTCGTGTCACTCGTCCGGCCGCGCGTGGGTGACAGCGGCGCTCGGCCACTTCCAGCCCGTCCGGCGCTTGAGGACGAGGCCGTCCAGGCCGCAGCGGGGGCCTGGGGGCAGCAGCCCCCAGAACCGGCCCGACAGCACCTCACGGGCTACTGCCGGATCGCCCAGCCGCGCTCCCGCAGCGCGGCGGACAGCACGGGCGCGGCCTTCGGCTCCACCATGAGCTGCACCAGACCGGCCTGCTGCCCCGTCGCGTGCTCGATCCGCACGTCCTCGATGTTGACGCCCGCCATGCCCGCGTCCGCGAAGATCCGGGCCAGCTGACCGGGCTGGTCGTCGATGAGCACGGCCACGACCTCGTAGGCGCGCGGAGCGGACCCGTGCTTGCCGGGGACGCGGACCTGCCCGGCGTTGCCGCGCCGCAGGACGTCCTCGATCCCGCCGGTGCCCTCGCGGCGCTTGTGGTCGTCGGAGGACTGCAGCGCGCGCAGGGACCGCACGGTCTCCTCCAGGTCGGCGGCGACCTCCGTGAGCAGGTCGGCGACCGGCCCGGGGTTCGCGGAGAGGATGTCGATCCACATCCGGGGGTCGGAGGCGGCGATCCGCGTCACGTCCCGGATGCCCTGCCCGCACAGCCGTACGGCGGCCTCCTCGGCGTGCTCCAGGCGCGCGGCGACCAGGCTGGAGACCAGGTGGGGCATGTGGGAGACGAGGGCGACGGCCCGGTCGTGGGCGTCGGCGTCCATCACGACCGGCACGGCACGGCAGTGCGAGACCAGCTCCAGGGCGAGGTTCAGCACCTCGGTGTCGGTGTCCCGGGTCGGGGTGAGCACCCAGGGGCGGCCCTCGAAGAGGTCGCCGGTCGCGGCGAGCGGGCCGGACTTCTCCCGGCCCGACATGGGGTGCGTGCCGATGTAGGCCGCGAGGTCGAGGCCGCGTGCCTCCAGCTCGCGGCGCGGTCCGCCCTTGACGCTGGCGACGTCGAGGTAGCCGCGCGCCAGGCCGCGGCTCATGGCGTCGGCGAGCACGTCGGCCACGTGCGCGGGCGGGGCGGCGACGATCGCCAGGTCGACGGGCCCGTCGGGCGTCTCGTCCGTGCCGGCGCCGAGCGCGGCCGCCGTACGGGCCTGCTCGGGGTCGGGGTCGGCGAGGTGCACCGTGACGCCCCGCTGGGACAGGGCGAGGGCGGCGGACGTGCCGATCAGGCCGGTGCCGATGACGAGTGCGGTCCTCACTGGGCGATGTCCTTGCGCAGGGCGCCCGCGGCGCCGAGGTAGACGTGGGCGATGTCGGCGCGGGGCCGGTCGGACTCGATGTGCGCGAGGACCCGGACGACGCGGGGCATGGCGCCCTCGATGTCGAGTTCCTGGGCGCAGATCAGCGGGACGTCGACGATGCCGAGCTTGCGCGCGGCCGCGGCCGGGAAGTCGCTGTGCAGGTCGGGCGTGGCCGTGAACCAGATGCTGATCAGGTCGTCGGCGGTGAGGCCGTTGCGCTCCAGGATGGCCGTGAGCAGGGCCCCGACCTGCTCGTCCATGTGCCCGGCCTCGTCCCGTTCGAGTTGGACGGCTCCCCGGACCGCTCGTACCGCCACGGCGCTGCTCCTTGCTGACGTGCCTGTCGCTCTGCGTGTCAAGCCTAGTCAGCCCGCGCGGCACCGGTGCGCGGCGCCCGCCGGGTGAGACGCCGAGGTTGCTTCTCCTTGAGCGGGTTCGGTGCCAGGATGCAGCTATTTCCGATTTATCCGTCTTCGGCATCCTCGGAGTGACGACATGACCCCCAGCACGACACGCCGCACGGTCCTCCTCGCGACAGGCGCCACGGGCGCGGCGGCGCTCGTCGCGGCCTGCGGCGGAGGCGGGGACGACAACGGTTCCGCGTCGACGGCCACCCCCACCGACCAGGGGGCCACCGGCACGGAGACGGGCGCCCCGGGCGGCAAGGAGCTGGCCTCCACCGACGAGATCCCGGTCGGCGGCGGCAAGATCTTCAAGGACGACGAGGTCGTGGTGACCCAGCCGGAGCGGGGGCAGTTCAAGGCGTTCTCGGCGATCTGCACCCACCAGCGCTGCACGGTGGGCTCGGTCTCCGACGGCACGATCAACTGCCCCTGCCACGGCAGCAGGTTCCACATCGCCGACGGCTCGGTGGCCAACGGCCCGGCGACCCGGCCGCTGCCCGCCGAGCGGATCACCGTGGAGGGAAATTCGGTGCGGCTGGCCTGAGGGTTCCGCGTACGCTCCCGGACATGCAGCCCGAAACCCTGGTACGCGACCACACGATCTACGCCTGTGTGATGGGGTCGCGCGCCTTCGGGCTGGCTACGGACGGCAGCGACACCGACCGCCGGGGCGTGTTCCTGGCCCCCACGCCCCTGTTCTGGCGCTTCGACAAGCCGCCGACGCACGTCGAGGGGCCCGGCGAGGAGCAGTTCAGCTGGGAGCTGGAGCGGTTCTGCGAGCTGGCCCTGCGCGCCAACCCGAACATCCTTGAGTGCCTGCACTCCCCGCTCGTGGAGTACGCCGACGACACCGGCCGCGAGCTTCTCGCCCTGCGGGGGGCGTTCCTGTCCCGGCGGGTCCACGAGACGTTCACGCGGTACGCGCACAGCCAGCGCCGCAAGCTGGAGGCCGACGTCCGCGCCCACGGCACGCCCCGCTGGAAGCACGCGATGCACCTGCTGCGCCTGCTCATCAGCGCCCGGGACCTGCTGCGCACGGGTGGCCTCACCGTCGACGTCGGCGAGCACCGCGAGCCGCTGCTCGCGGTGAAGCGCGGCGAGGTCACCTGGTCCGAGGTCGCGTCCTGGATGACCCGCCTGGAGCGGGAGGCCCACGAGGCCGCCGGCCGCAGCCCGCTCCCGGCGGAACCGGACCGGCGGCGCGTGGAGGACTTCCTCGTCCGGGTACGCCGAGCAGCCCTGTGACGGCAGCCGTCACGCGTCCCAGAGCGCCCCGAGGGTCAGCAGGTCGCTCCGGTACTCGATGCGGTCGGCCCAGTCGCTCGGCCAGGCCTCAGCGCCCAGGTGGGCGCCCGCGAAGGCCCCGGCCAGGCAGGCGATCGAGTCCGAGTCGCCGGCGGTGCAGGCGGCGCGGCGCAGGGCCGTCACCGGCTCCTCGGGGAAGAGCAGGAAGCACAGCAGCCCGGTCGCCAGGGCCTCCTCGGCGATCCAGCCCTCGCCGGTGGCCAGGCACGGGTCGGTCTCGGGCGAGACGGTGCGCACGGCGTGCTGGAGGCGGTCGAGGATCTCCAGGCACTCGTCCCAGCCGCGCGCGATGAACTGCTCGGGGCTCGCATCCTGGGCGCGACGCCACAGGTCGCCGAGCCAGCGCTCGTGGTAGTGGCTGCGGTTCTCCAGGGCGTACGACCGGAGCAGCCCGACCAGCGCGGCCGGCTCGGTGCCCTGCGCGAGCAGGCGTACGGCGTGCGCGGTGAGGTCGGCGGCCGCGAGGCCCGTCGGATGCCCGTGGGTCAGCGCCGCCTGCAACTGGGCGGCGCCCGCCCGCTGTTCGTCGCTCAGGCCGGGCACCAGGCCCAGGGGCGCGACGCGCATGTTGGCACCGCAGCCCTTGGAACCGATCTGGCTGGCGTCCTGCCAGGGCCGGGCCTCGTCCTTCAGCAGCGAGCAGGCCCTGAGGCAGGTCCCGCCGGGGGCGCGGTTGTTCTGCGGCGACTGGTACCAGTCCACGAACTCCTCACGTAGGGTCCGGGCCAGCACCATCGGGGTGAGCAGCCCCCGGTCCATCGCCGAGCGCACCGCCCGTCCCACCGCCAGGGTCATCTGCGTGTCGTCCGAGACGTAGGCGTGCTTCGGCAACGGCAGCTCCCGCCACGGCCCGTGCTTGGCGATGATCGTCGGCACGTCGTTGAACTCGGTCGGATATCCCAGCGCGTCCCCGAGGGCGAGCCCCGTGAGTGCTCCGGTGGCGGCTTGCTTGTGAACGAGCGTGGTCATGCGGGGTGTCCTTCCCGGGACGGCCGGAGGAGAGGCGGATGGAGGGTGGTGGCGGCACCGGCGCGGTACACCGCGGCGGGTTTGCCCCGGCCGCCGGTCAGCCGCGCGGCGCCGGGGACGGGTTCGACGAAGCCCGGCGTGGCGAGGACCTTGCGCCGGAAGTTGGGCCGGTCGAGCGCGGTGCCCCACACGGTCTCGTAGACCCGCTGGAGCTCGCCGAGGGTGAACTCGGGCGGGCAGAAGGCCGTGGCGAGGCAGGTGTACTCGAGCTTGGCGCCGACGCGGTCGTGGGCGTCGGCCAGGATGCGGTCGTGGTCGAAGGCGAGCGGCCCGGCCGTGCCGTAGGGCACCCAGTCGACCCGGGCGGCGTCGCTGCCGCCCTGCGCCTCGGGCGCGTCGGGCAGCAGCGCGGCGAAGGCGACCGACACGACCCGCATCCGGGGGTCGCGGCCGGGCTCGCTGTAGGTCCGCAGCTGCTCCAGGTGCAGCCCCGAGACGTCCGACAGGCCGGTCTCCTCGGCGAGTTCACGCCGCGCGGCCGTCTCCGCGGACTCGTCCGGCTGAACGAAGCCGCCGGGCAGGGCCCGGTGTCCGGCGTACGGCTCCTGCCCGCGCTCGACGAGCAGCACGTGCAGGGCGCCGTCCCGGACGGTGAAGACGGCGAGGTCGACCGTGACGGCGAAGGGTTCATGGGCGTACTTGTCGTAGCCGTCCATGACCTGCACCCCCTTTAATAGTCGCCACGACTATAAAAGGGGGTGCCTGTCACTCACAAGTTCTAGAGGTCGACTTCCTGCATCAGCATCCCGACCTCCGTGTTGGACAGCCGGCGCAGCCAGCCCGACTTCTGGTCGCCGAGGGTGATCGGGCCGAAGGCGACCCGGACCAGCTTGTCGACCGGGAAGCCGGCCGCGGCCAGCATCCGGCGCACGATGTGCTTGCGGCCCTCGTGGAGGGTGACCTCGACGAGGTAGTTCTTGCCGGTCTGCTCGACGACCCGGAAGTGGTCCGCGCGCGCGTAGCCGTCCTCCAGCTGGATGCCGTCCTTGAGCTGCTTGCCCAGGTCGCGCGGGATGGGGCCGACGATGTGCGCGAGGTAGGTCTTCTTCACGCCGTACTTCGGGTGGGTCAGCCGGTGGGCCAGCTCGCCGTGGTTGGTGAGCAGGATGACGCCCTCGGTCTCGGTGTCGAGCCGGCCGACGTGGAAGAGGCGGGTCTCGCGGTTGGTGACGTAGTCCCCGAGGCACTGCCGGCCCTCCGGGTCCTCCATCGTCGAGACGACACCGGCGGGCTTGTTCAGCGCGAAGAACTGGTAGCGCTGCGTGGCGACGGTCAGCCCGTCGACCTTGATCTCGTCCTTCTCCGGGTCGACCCGCTTGCCCTGCTCCAGGACGATCTCGCCGTTGACCTCGACCCTGGCCTCCTCGATCAGCTCCTCGCAGGCGCGCCGGGAGCCGAAGCCGGCCCGGGCGAGGACCTTCTGCAGCCGCTCGCCCTCCTGCTCGGCGCCGGGGAAGGTCTTCGGGAGCTTGACCTCCTTCTTCCCGGCGTACCGGTCGCGGTTGCGCTCCTCGATCTGCGCCTCGTACTCACGGGGGCGCGCCGGGGCCGTACGCCCCTGTCGCTGGGGCTGCTTGGGCCCGCCCTTGGCGCCGCCCCGGGCGGCTCCTCCGCGCCCGGCCTTGGGGCCGTCCTTGGTCGCCCCGGGGCCCACGTCGTAGCGGCGCTCCTCGGGGCGGGGCTTGCGGGGGCGGCCCTGCCCCTGCTTCTGGTCCCTGTTGTTGCCGGCGCCGCGGTGGTTACCGCGCCCGCCGCTCTTGCCGCTGCCGCTGCTTCGCATCAAAGTTCCGTCTGGTCGTCTTCGTCGTCGGTCCCCGGGCTCACCGGGCGGCCCGGCGCGTCGTCGTCGGGCGCGTCCGGGTCGAACGACGGTACGCCCTCCTGGGTCTCGGCCTCGATCGCCTCCGCCTCCGGGAGGAAGGGCGCGAGCTCCGGGAGCTCGTCCAGACCGCGCAGGCCCATCCGCTCCAGGAAGTAGTTCGTCGTCCTGTACAGGATCGCACCTGTTTCGGGTTCCGTGCCCGCCTCCTCTATCAGACCGCGCTGCAGGAGGGTCCGCATGACGCCGTCGCAGTTCACTCCGCGCACGGCCGAGACGCGGCTGCGGCTGACCGGCTGGCGGTAGGCGACGACGGCCAGGGTCTCCAGGGCGGCCTGGGTGAGGCGGGCCTGCTGGCCGTCCAGCACGAAGCGCTCGACGGCGGGCGCGTACGCGGCGCGGGTGTAGAACCGCCAGCCGTTCGCGACGAACCGCAGTTCGAAACCGCGGCCCTGGACGGTGTACTCGTCGGCCAGTTCGCGCAGGGCGTCCGCGATCTGCCGCTTCGGCCGCTCCAGTATCTTCGCGAGGTGCTCCTCGGTCGCGGGCTCGTCGACGACCATGAGGACTGCTTCGAGAGCGGGCTTGAGGTCGAGACCGGCGACGTCGCGCAGCCCGGCCGGGACCTCGGTGGTTTCCTGGCTCACGCCTTCTTCTCCTCCTTCGGCGGCTCGGGCGGCCGGTCGAACTCGTCGGTGACGGTCGGTGTCTCGTCCCCGTCCCCGCCGGTCCACCGCACGAGCAGCTCCCCGAGCGCGGCCTCCTGCTCCAGCGCCACGGCCTTCTCCCGGTACAGCTCCAGCAGGGCGAGGAAGCGGGCCACGACGGTCAGGGTGTCGTCGGTGTCCTCCACCAGCGCCCGGAAGCTGGCCTCGCCCAGCTCCCTGAGCCGGGCGACGACGATCTGCGCCTGCTCCTGGACGCTGACCAGGGGGGCGTGGATGTGGTCGACGTACACCTGCGGCTTGGGCCTGGGCTGCATCGCCTTCACGGCGAGCTTGGCGAACCCTTCCGCCCCGATGCTGATGACGACCTCGGGCAGCAGCTCGGCGTGGTGCGGTTCGAGGCCGACGGTTCGGGGGTAGCGCCGGGCCTCGTCGTCGAGCCGCCCGCTGAAGATGTCGGCGATCTGCTTGTACGCGCGGTACTGGAGCAGCCGCGCGAACAGCAGGTCCCGGGCCTCGAGCAGGGCGAGGTCGGCCTCGTCCTCCACCTCGGCGGCGGGCAGCAGCCGGGCGGCCTTCAGATCGAGCAGGGTGGCCGCGACGACGAGGAACTCGGTCGTCTCGTCCAGGTCCCAGTCCGGCCCCATGGCCCGGATGTGCGCCATGAACTCGTCGGTCACCTTGGACAGCGCGACCTCGGTGACGTCCAGCTTGTGCTTCGAGATCAGCTGGAGCAGCAGGTCGAAGGGCCCTTCGAAGTTGGCGAGCCGGACCTTGAAGACCCCGTCGTCGCCCTCGACACGCCCGGCGGCGGACTCGCCGGCGTCCCCCGACTCCGGGACGGGGCGCTCGGCATCGATGCCGGCCCCGGCCCCGACGCCCGCGAGGCCCGCGCCCGACTCGGCAGCCCCGGTCCCGGCCGACGGCCCACCCGACGGGCCGGTGTCCGCGACCTCGGGCGACGGCGCCCGCGACCCGGCGGTACCCGCAGGCAGCACCTCGGACCCAGCGGTACCCTCAGGCAGATCCTCGGATCCGGCCGTGGCCGCCGGCAGCACCTCAGGCCCAGCGGGGTCCGCAGACAGATCCTCAGACCCAGCCGTGGCCGCCGTCGGCGGCGCCTCGGGCTCGTCCACGCCCCTCGGCGGCACATCCGGCTCCACCGCATCCGTCCGCTCCACCGGCGGAGCCACCCGCGGAGCCCCCGGCCCCCTCCCCAGCGCACGCCGACGGCCGGCCGGGCCGCCGGGGGGAGGTGGGGAAGCGTTCGAGGTCATGGCCCCCGCAGGCTACCGCTACCGCCCGCGCAGTCGTCGTACGAGGATGCTGGCGTCCCCGCGGGTCTCCAGGTCGGCCAGGACCACGGCGACCGCCTCGCGGACGATGCGGCCGCGGTCGACGGCCAGGCCGTGCTCGCCGCGGAGCACGAGACGGGCGTGCTCCAGGTCCATGAGCTCCTCGGCCGACACGTACACCGTGATCTTCTCGTCGTGCCGCTCACGGCCGCTGGGACGGCGCGTGGCCGCCCGCCCACGCTTGCGCGGTGCCGCCGCTGCGGCAGCGGCGGCAGAACCTTCCTGCGCCGCCTGCCGACGCCCGGCGCCGGACCGCTCGGCGGCCGCGGAACGACTGCGGGACTCCCCGGCCTCGGCCGGCTCCGCGTCGGCCGCGACATGCTCCGCGCCCTCGCCGTCGCCGCCCTGCGCCGGCACCGACTGCGGCGCGTCCTCCGCGCCCGCTACCGCCGCCGCGTCGCCCTCCCCCGCCGGAGCGGGCACCCGGGCGTCGCCGTTGGCCGCACGCCTGGGCGTGGACGACTGCAGTCCCATCCCCCCTGTCGTACGGAAGAGTTCGTCGGCCCCCGGCAGACTCACTCGGCGTGACACCGGGCGAGCACCTCCCTGGCGAGCTGGCGATAGGCGGCGGCACCGACGGAGTTGGAGGCGTACGTGGTGATCGGCTCACCGGCGACCGTGGTCTCCGGGAAGCGGACCGTGCGCCCGATGACCGTGTGGTAGACGTGGTCGTCGAACGCCTCGACGACACGCGCGAGCACCTCACGGCTGTGCACCGTGCGCGAGTCGTACATCGTGGCGAGGATCCCGTCGAGCTCCAGGTCGGGGTTGAGCCGCTCCTGGACCTTCTCGATGGTCTCCGTCAGCAGGGCCACGCCTCGGAGGGCGAAGAACTCGCACTCCAGCGGCACGATCACCTTGTGCGCGGCCGTCAGGGCGTTGACCGTGAGCAGGCCGAGCGAGGGCTGGCAGTCGATGACGATGAAGTCGTAGTCGTCCAGCAGCGGCTTCAGGGCGCGCTGCAGCGTCGACTCGCGGGCGACCTCGGAGACGAGCTGGACCTCGGCCGCCGACAGGTCGATGTTGCTGGGCAGCAGGTCCATGTTGGGGACCGCCGTCTTCAGCAGCACCTCGTCGGCCGCCATCCCCCGCTCCATGAGCAGGTTGTAGACGGTGAGGTCGAGCTCCATCGGGTTGACGCCGAGTCCGACCGACAGCGCGCCCTGCGGGTCGAAGTCCACGAGCAGGACACGGCGTCCGTACTCCGCGAGCGCGGCACCCAGGTTGATGGTCGACGTGGTCTTGCCGACGCCGCCCTTCTGGTTGCACATCGCGATGATCTTCGCGGGTCCGTGGTCGGTCAGCGGGCCCGGGATCGGGAAGTACGGCAGCGGGCGCCCGGTCGGGCCGATGCGCTCCCGGCGCTGTCTGGCCGCGTCGGGCGCGAGTGTGGCCGCGTACTCGGGGTCGGGCTCGTACTCCGCGTCGGGGTCGTAGAAGTGCCCCTCGGGCAGTTCGTCGTAGTCGGCGAAGTGGTTGTGGGGCGCGCCACTTCCGTCGCCGGCCATGGCGTTCACGTGATGGCCATCCATCTTCTGGTGTGCTGTGTGAGTCGCCTGCTGACTCTGGTGGGCTGCGAAGGTGCGCACAGCGACGGAGCCGACAGCCTCGAACCCCGCGGAGCCCTGGCCCCGTGCAGGCATTCCTGGTTGACCACCCCCGGGAGTAAATGTCGACTCATTCACAAGTCGTCTTACCTCCTTGGTGACCAGGAAACTTCTAGACAGGTCAGCGTGGCACCATGCCGACGGTTGGCGACTCTATGGCGTGTCGGGCGTCCGCAGCAACACAATCCGCCGGACCCGGCCCGATGTGTCGGCAATGAAACATCCCGCTGTCAAGGGCGTACGGCCGTCGCACGGCAGGTTTCACCGGTGTGCGAATCGGTTGAAGGGTTACGTTCGAGGCGAGTTGCTCGAGAATCGCGAAGTGACCATACACACATCCGGCCGGACCTTGTCGGGCAAGGTCCGGCCGGTTGCGCGGCGTTGACGGCCTGTGGCGGGGTTCCCCCCGATCGAGCGAAGCCGCGACGGGGGGAGTATCGCCTTTGCCGGTGGGTGACTTAGCCGACTTACCGGCTTCCCGGGGCGGGGCGGGCGGCTCAGCCGAGCAGCGAGGACAGCTCCACGTGCTCCACCCCGTGCGCCTCGGCGACCTCGCGGTAAACGACCTTGCCGTCATGGGTGTTGAGCCCCTTGGCCAGCGCCGGGTCGCGGCGCAGCGCACCCGCCCAGCCGTGGTCGGCCAGTTCCACGATGTACGGCAGTGTGGCGTTGGTCAGCGCGTACGTGGAGGTGTTGGGGACCGCGCCGGGCATGTTGGCGACGCAGTAGAAGACCGAGTTGTGGACCTGGAAGGTCGGCTCGGCGTGGGTGGTCGGACGGGAGTCCTCGAAGCAGCCGCCCTGGTCGATCGCGATGTCGACAAGGACACTTCCGGGCTTCATCCGGGAGACGAGTTCGTTGGTGACCAGCTTCGGGGCCTTGGCGCCGGGGACCAGGACGGCACCGATGACGAGGTCGGCCTCCAGGCAGGCCTTCTCCAGCTCCAGGGCGTTGGAGACGACGGTCTGGATCTTCGTGCCGAAGATCTTGTCCGCCTCGCGGAGCTTGTTCACGTCCTTGTCGAGCAGGGTCACGTGGAAGCCCAGGCCGATGGCGATCTGCGCCGCCTGCCAGCCGGAGACGCCGCCGCCGATGACGACCGCCCGGCCGGCCGGCACACCCGGGACACCGCCGGGGAGCACGCCCCGGCCGCCGTTGGCGCGCATCAGGTGGTAGGCGCCGACCTGCGGAGCCAGCCGGCCCGCGACCTCGGACATCGGGGCGAGCAGCGGCAGCGCGCGGCCGGGCAGCTCGACGGTCTCGTAGGCGATGGCCGTGGTGCCGGACTCCAGCAGGGCGTCCGTGCACTCCTTGGAGGCGGCCAGGTGCAGGTAGGTGAAGAGCGTCTGGTCCTTGCGGAGGCGGTGGTACTCCTCGGCGATGGGCTCCTTGACCTTCAGCAGCAGGTCGGCCGTGGCCCACACCTCGTCGGCGGTGTCCAGGATCCGAGCGCCGGCGGCGACGTACTCCTCGTCCGTGATCGAGGAGCCGACGCCGGCGCCGCGCTCGACGACGACCTGGTGGCCGTGGCGCACCAGCTCGTGCACACCGGCGGGGGTGATGGCCACCCGGAACTCGTTGTTCTTGACCTCGCGGGGGATGCCGACCTTCACGTCGATCACGGTCCTTGGCTCAGAGGGTATGGGGGTATTTCTTAGACATACCCGGGCACGCACGGGCACACCGGGAGAGACCGCAGGAGAACGTGCGGCAGAGCCAGTCTAATGAAGGTGTTCCCGCTGTCTAGCCTTTCATTGCATCAATCTTCAGCCGATGCGGTACGGATTTCGCAGGCGTCGGGTTCCGTTTGAAGGTTTGAGTCGCCGAGGAGCCGCTCGGCGGCGCCCCGGTGCAGCCCGGCCGACGCGGGGTCCCCGAGGTGTTCGAGGGTGTCGGCGACCCGCAGGTGCAGCGCGGCCTGCAACCGCGTGTCCTCGGCCCGCCGCGCCCACTCCACGGCCTCCCGGCAGGTGCGCAGCGACTCCTCGGGCCGGCCCGCGTACTCCTGGACCCGCGCCAGCTCGCTCAACGCCCGCGCCTGGGCGGCCACGTCGCCGCACCGGCGGTGCCCGGCGATCGCCGAGCGCCAGTTCCGCAGGGCCTCGCCGTAGCGGCCCGCGTAGGTGTGGGCGGCGGCGATCCGCCCGTACAGCCGGGCGGCGTCGGCGCGCTCGCCCCGGGCCAGCCGCTCGGTCAGGGCCCGGCCGAACCAGTCGGCGGCCCGGTCGAAGTCGCCGAGCTCCAGGTGCGCGCCCCCTACGGATTCCATCGCGCGGCCGGTCGCATACGGGTCGTTCACCTCGCGTCCGGCGTCCAGCGCGGCCCGGTAGCGCGCCAGGGCGTCGGCCGTGCGGCCGGTGCGGGCGTCGAGGTCGCCGAGGTTCAGCAGGGCGGCGGCCCGCTCCCGGGGCAGGTCGCGGCGCTCGGCGATGTCGAGGACCAGGCTGTGGATGTCGTACAGGTCGGGCGCCGCCGCCTGGGTGCCGATGTGGGCGACCATCGCCCGCACCAGCTGGGACATCAGCCGCCGGGCCAGGGTGTCCAGCTCGCCGTCGGCGACCGCGAGCCGGGCCGCGGCCAGCAGGGCGGGCCGGGTCAGGCGCAGCCAGTCGGCCGCCGCCCGGGGGGTGGGGAAGCGCAGGGCGCGCGGCATGTCGAGGAGTTTCTGCCGCGCCTGGGGGCTGTCGGTCTCGGTGATCGCGCGGCAGGCCTGGAGCAGCCGTACGGTCCGCTCCAGCATGCGGGCGCGGGCCAGCTGGAGCTCGGCCGGGCGCTCGTGGTGCCTGGCGAGGGCGCGGAGCAGGGGGTGCAGGCAGCCGGGCACCTCGTACTGCGGCAGCGGCGAGTCCACGGCGTGCAGGAAGCCGAGGGCGACCAGGTCGTCGAGGGTGGTGCGGGCGGTGCCGACCGAGCAGCCGACGAGCGCGGAGGCGACCTGCGGGTCGACCAGTCCGGCCGGGGCGAGGGCGAGCAGGCGCAGCATCCGGGCGGCGGTGGCGGGCAGCGCGGCGTAGGCGAGGCGGAAGACCCGGGTCAGGGCGGTCCCCTCGGGCTCCTCGGCGCGCAGCTGCTTGGCGAGGTCGGAGACAGCCGCCTTGGGGCGCGCGGCGAGCCAGCCGCCGGCCAGCGTCAGCGCGGCCGGCTGCCCCTGGCACTCCTCGGCGAGGCCCTCGGCGGCCCGGGGGTCGACGGTGATGCGGACCGAGCCGGTGTGCCGGGACAGCAGCTCCACCCCGGACTTGGCGTCCAGGCCGCCCAGCGTGCAGGGGCGGACGTCCGAGATACCGGTCAGGGGGCCCTCGGAGACCGCGACGACCAGGCAGTCCGGGGCGTCGGGCAGCAGGGCGTCGACCTGCTCGGCGTCGGCCGCGTCGTCCAGCAGGAGCAGGGCCCGGCGGTCGGCGAGGGCGGCGCGCAGGGCGTCGCTGAGGTCGTCCTCGCAAGCCCCGGCCGGGGCCTCCTCGTCCAGGGCGGTGAGCAGGTCGCGGGCGGCGCGCTCGACGGGTACGGGGGCGCCGTCCGGGTCGGTGAGGCGGGCGCGCAGCACCCCGTCCGGGTAACGGTCCGCGACCTGCCGTACGAGTTCCTCGGCGAGTGCGGTGCGGCCCGAGCCGGGGCGGCCGGCGATGAGCAGGACACGGGCGCGTGGCGGTTTGCGGCCCGCCAGGGTGTCCAGTCCGGCGCGCTCGATGTCGGCGCGCAGTTCCTTCAACTCCCGTGTGCGGCCCAGGAACCGGTTCTCCCCGGCAGCGCGTCCGGTCAGCCGCACGTCGCCTGTCTCCACGACCTGATCCGTCACGGGCCACACTCCCGTCCCACCGCACACGCAAGCCCGCCGGGACTCCGGTTCGGGCGTGTCCCAGAGCCTAGTTCACGCTCTGCAACGTTCCGGGTGGAGCGCGGCGGAGGCATCGCCTGATCGGATCAGCAGATCGTAGGACTGACAGCGTCAAGATCGCGCCCCGAAAGGGGCGCGGGGAACCGCGCGACCAGCCACGGCGAAAGCCGCACCCGACCGACGACCTTCCCTGCATCTCCAGCGGAGCGCTACGCCTCGAACGGACGAGCCGGCCACGGCGCCTGCGCCGGCCGCAGCGCGTCAAGGCCGTCCCCGGCCCGCGCGGCCACCAGCGACAGCACGCCGACGACGAGGCAGTTGTTGTGCAGCTCCCCCGCCAGGACACCCCGCACGAGGTCCTCGACCGGCACCCGGTCGAGCTCCATGTCGGCCTCTTCCTCCTCGACCGCGAAGCGCTCCCCCTCCGCCTCGGACAGATCACGCGCGAGGAAGATCCGCACGGCCTCGTCGCAGCCGCCGGGCGTGGTGTAGACGTCGGTCAGCACCCGCCAGTCCTCGGCCTTGACGTGCGCCTCCTCGTACAGCTCGCGCTGCGCCGCGTGCAGCGGGTTCTCGCCGGGGACGTCGAGCAGCCCGGCCGGGATCTCCCACAGCTTGTGGCGCACGGGGTGGCGGTACTGGCGCAGGACCAGGACGCGGTCGGCCTCGTCGAGGGCGAGGACGGCGACGGAGCCGGGGTGGACCTGGTAGTCACGGCCGACCACCGTGCCGTCGGGCATGACCACGTCGTCGGTCCGGACGGAGGTCTTGTTGCCCACGAAGGGCGTGTCCGTCGCCCGGACTTCCCACTCCTCGGGAGTGTCCTTGATCGTCATGCCTGTCCTTCCACGCGCCCTGCGCGACCTGCCGAAACGAAACCGGGGCGCACACCCTTTGAAGGGATGCACCCCGGCCACCGTACAACTGGTGTGTTACTTCGAAGTCTTCCGCTCGACCGCGGCCTTGACGAGCCCGGCGAACAGCGGGTGCGGACGCGTCGGGCGCGAGCGCAGCTCCGGGTGCGCCTGGGTCGCGACCAGGTACGGGTGGACGTCGCGCGGGTACTCGACGTACTCGACGAGCTTGCCGTCCGGCGAGGTGCCGGAGAACAGGATGCCCGCCCTCTTCTCCAGCTCGGCGCGGTAGGCGTTGTTCACCTCGTAGCGGTGCCGGTGGCGCTCCTCGACGTACTCCTTGCCGTCGTACACCTCGCGCACGATCGAACCCTCGGCCAGCTTCGCCGGGTACATGCCGAGCCGCATGGTGCCGCCCATGTCACCCTCACCGGCGACGATGTCGAGCTGCTCGGCCATCGTGGAGATGACCGGGTGGGCGGTCGCCGGGTCGAACTCGGTGGAGTTGGCGTCGGAGATGTCGGCCAGGTTGCGCGCCGCCTCGATCACGATGCACTGGAGGCCGAGGCAGAGGCCGAGCAGCGGGATCTTGTTCTCGCGGGCGTACTTGATCGCGCCGACCTTGCCGAGCACACCCCGGTCGCCGAAGCCGCCGGGGATGCAGATGCCGTCGACGTCGCCGAGCTGCGCCGCGGCACCGGCCGGGGTCTTGCAGTCGTCGGAGGTGACCCACTTGATCTTCACGCGGGCGCGGTTGGCGAAGCCGCCGGCGCGCAGCGCCTCGGTGACCGACAGGTAGGCGTCGGGCAGGTCGATGTACTTGCCGACCAGGGCGAGGGTGACCTCGTGGTCCGGGTTGTGGACGCGGTCGAGCAGGTCGTCCCAGGTCGTCCAGTCGACGTCCCGGAACGGCAGGTCCAGCTTGCGGACCACGTAGGCGTCCAGGCCCTCGCCGTGCACGGTCTTCGGGATGTCGTAGATCGAGCGGGCGTCGGGGCAGGCGACGACGGCGGCCTCGTCGACGTCGCACATCAGCGAGATCTTCCGCTTGATCGCGGTGGGCACCTCGCGGTCGCAGCGCAGCACGATCGCGTCCGGCTGGATACCGATGTTGCGCAGGGCCGCGACCGAGTGCTGGGTGGGCTTCGTCTTCAGCTCACCCGAAGGGCCGATGTACGGCAGGAGCGAGATGTGGACGACGAAGACGTTGTCACGGCCGACCTCGTGCCGGACCTGGCGGACGGTCTCCAGGAACGGCAGCGACTCGATGTCGCCGACCGTGCCGCCGACCTCGGTGATCACGACGTCGACCTCGTCCGTCGCCATGCGGCGGATGCGGTGCTTGATCTCGTTGGTGATGTGCGGGATGACCTGCACGGTGTCGCCCAGGTACTCGCCGCGCCGCTCCTTGGCGATCACGGTGGAGTACACCTGGCCGGTGGTGACGTTCGCGGAGCCGTCGAGGTCGCGGTCGAGGAAGCGCTCGTAGTGGCCGATGTCCAGGTCGGTCTCGGCGCCGTCGTTGGTGACGAACACCTCACCGTGCTGGAAGGGGTTCATCGTGCCGGGGTCGACGTTGAGATACGGGTCGAGCTTCTGCATCACGACGCGCAGACCGCGGGCCTTGAGCAGCATGCCGAGGCTGGAGGCCGTCAGGCCCTTGCCGAGCGAGGAGGCGACACCCCCGGTGACGAAGATGTGCTTGGTCGTCGAGTTACGAAAAGCGGCGGGCGGCATGGCCAAGACGGGGCTCCCGTGGTCGCGGTCTGGGGGTGCGGTGCGGCTGCCCGCCGGAAATCTCCGGGGTGCCGTCGCTGCGGTTCGGGGGTTCCCTGTCGGGAAGGGGCCCACCGGTCCACGGGCTACCAGCGTATCAGCGCCTCGGGGGGATGGCTTCCGGCCACGCTCCGCGCACGCGCCGACACGGAGGCGATCGCCCACACCGGTCTCTCACCCGTTGCTCACTCGTTCGGCGTACTCGCCTTGCCCGGAGCGGCACACACATCATCTGCGTGCGTCGTATCCTGCTCGGACACTCGCTGCCGAGCCCGGCCGGCCCAACGGCACCACCCACCGCCCGTGAGTACCGGAACAACGTGAGCTCGTCAGTTCGTTGAGCAACAATTGGCGCTTTGCATCACGGCAGAGCGACCTGTTTTGCTTCATCGCTCAACGACGCACTGCAAGACTTGCCGAAAACCCCCCTTGACCGCACTAGCGACAGCCCCCTCGTGGGGTGACGTGGCCGTTCGACTGGAGTTGCACGTGGCCGGGCGCATCGAAGACTACGCACTCATCGGAGACATGCAGACCGCTGCCCTGGTCTGCCGGGACGGGACAGTCGACTGGCTGTGCCTGCCCCGCTTCGACTCGCACGCCATCTTCGCCGGCCTGCTGGGCAACGAGGAGCACGGCTTCTGGCGGCTCGGCCCCGCCTACGCCTCCGACCAGGAGCCCCCCACCGCCGCCCGGCGCAGCTACCGCGGCGACTCGCTGATCCTGGAGTCCGAGTGGGACACCCAGCGGGGCACGGTCCGGGTGACCGACTTCATGCCGCCGCGTGACGGCGCCCCGCAGCTGATCCGGATCGTGGAAGGCGTCTCGGGCCGCGTGCCGATGCGCTCGGCGCTGCGGATGCGGTTCTCCTACGGGCGGGTGGTGCCGTGGGTGCACAAGCACGAGGGGCGCACGGTGGCCGTGGCGGGCCCGGACTCCGTGTGGTTCGACACATCCGCCGAGACCTACGGCAAGTCGCTCACCACGTACGCCGACTTCACGGTCGCTCCGGGTGACCGGATCGCGTTCACGATCTCCTGGCAGCCCTCGCACAAGGAGCCGCCGCCGCTGCCCGAGCCGGAGCAGTCGCTGGAAGCGACGGAGGACTTCTGGCGCGAGTGGGTCGACCACTGCACGTACCACGGGCCGTACCGCGAGGCCGTGGTCCGCTCGCTGATCACGCTGAAGGCCCTGACGTACGCCCCGACCGGCGGCATCGTCGCCGCGCCGACCACCTCCCTGCCGGAGGACATCGGCGGCGTCCGCAACTGGGACTACCGTTACACGTGGCTGCGCGACGCGGCGATCACCCTGTCCTCGCTGCTGCGCACCGGCTACCGCGAGGAGGCCCGCGCCTGGCGCGAGTGGCTGCTGCGGGCGGTCGCCGGCGATCCGGAGAACCTGCAGATCATGTACGGCATCGCCGGCGAGCGCGAGCTCGGCGAGGCGGAGCTGGACTGGCTCCCGGGCTACGAGGGCTCCACCCCGGTCCGCGTCGGCAACGGCGCCGCGCACCAGCTCCAGCTGGACGTCTACGGCGAGGTCACCGAGGCCCTGCACCTGGCCCACATGACGGGCCTCGCGCGCAACGACTACGCCTCGCTGCTCCAGCTGAAGCTGATCCGATACCTGGAGGACCACTGGCAGGACCCGGACGAGGGCATCTGGGAGGTGCGCGGCCCGCGCCGCCACTTCGTGCACTCCAAGGTCATGGCCTGGGTCGCCGTCGACCGCACGATCAAGCTGATCGAGTCCGGCGACGCCGACGGCCCGCTGGAGCGCTGGAAGGAACTGCGCGACGACATCCACCGGGACGTGTGCGAGAAGGGCTACGACAAGGAGCGCAACACGTTCACGCAGTCGTACGGCTCGAAGGAGCTGGACGCCTCGCTGCTGCTGATCCCGCAGATGGGCTTCCTGCCGCCGGACGACAAGCGGGTCATCGGCACGATCGAGGCGATCCAGCGGGAGCTGTCCACGCCGGACGGCTTCATCCTGCGCTACCCGACCTCGGGCGGCGACGAGGGCGTCGACGGCCTGCCCGGTGACGAGGGCGCGTTCCTCGCCTGCTCGTTCTGGATGGCCGACGACCTGGCGATGATCGGCCGCGTGGACGAGGCCCGCAAGCTGTTCGAGAAGCTGCTGTCCCTGCGCAACGACCTCGGTCTGCTGGCCGAGGAGTGGGACCCGCGCCTGCAGCGCCAGGTGGGCAACTTCCCGCAGGCCTTCAGCCACGTGCCGCTCATCGACACGGCGCTGCGGCTGACGGCCTCGGGCGCGTACGGCGGCTGAGCGGAGGCGCTGGGAGCGTCACTCCGGCTTGAGGGCCGTGAGCGTGCGCTCCCCCGCCGGGTCGCCCGCCGTGGCCGGGACGAGGGCTATCTCGTCGAGACCGGCCTCCGCGTAGGCGTCGACGCGGGCGCGGACCGTGCCGGCGTCGCCGACGAGGCCGACCGTGCCCGCGGCCTCGGGCGGCAGTGCCCGCAGCAGGGTGTCCCGGTCGGCGCCCTTGGCGGCCAGCTCGACGACCTCGGCGAACCCGGCGTCGACGAACATGTCGCTGTAGCCCGGCACGGCGAGGTAGCCGACGACGCTGCGCAGGATCTGCCGGAGCGACTCGGGCTCCGGGTCGACGGCGGCGGGCAGCCAGGCGGCCAGCCGCGGGGGCGTACGGCCCGCCCGCTCGGCGGCCGCGAGCATCCGCGCCCGCAGCATGCGGACCTGCTCCGGGGAGACGAGGTCGAGCAGCATCCGGTCGGCGTGGGCGACGGCCGTGGCGACGGCGCGCTCGCCGAAGGCCGCCACGGTGAGCATCCCCCCGGGCGGCGGCAGCCGGCGCGGGAAGCCGCTGCCGGGCACGACCGGCTCGCCCGGCACGCTGTCCATCAGCGCGCGCACCACCGCGGCCGACTCCTCCAGGGTGGCGGCGGGCCGGGTGCGCGGCCGGCCGTGCACGCCCTCGACGACCCGCTTGCTGGAGGTGCCCAGGGCGACCCCGACGGGTCGGCCGGTGACGGCCGCGGTGGACGCGGCGCCCCGGACGACGGTGAGCGGGTCGCGCACGTTCACCGGCACGGGCCCGGCCGTCAGCGTGGCCTGTCGTGTGGCCGCGCCGATCGCCGTCGCCAGGACGAACGAGTCCCACGTCGGGCCCTCGCCCGCCCACACCTCCCGGTAACCGAGCCGGTCCGCGAGCACGGCGACCCGCAACGGCTCCTCGACCGGACTGTCGTCTTCCCGCCCCACGGCGACCACGCTGATGTCCATGACGGCGCCCGTACCCGGACGATCACGCGGTAATCCCGGACGTGATCGCCCCCGGGCGGCCGCGGAGATGTCCGGGAGGCACCCGCGCGGGTAGCGTCCGGCCCATGGACAGCGGGACGGGCAGCGCGTACGACACCCAGGGCGCCGGGATCACCGTGCAGCGGGCGCTGGAGCTGCCGGGGCTGCGCAGCGGGCTGCCCGAGGTGCTGGCGGGCGCCGACCGGCTCGGGCGCACCGTGCGCTGGGTGCACGCGGGCGAGGTGCCGCACATCGCCTCGCTGCTCAAGGGCGGCGAGCTGCTGCTGACCACGGGCTACGGCCTCGGCGCCCGCCCGGCCGAGCAGCGGGCGTTCGTGCGCACGCTGGCCGAGCGCGGCATCGCCGCCCTGGTCGTGGAACTCGGCCCGCGCTTCACCCGGCTCCCCGCGGCGCTGGTCGACACGGCCCGCTCGGCCGGACTGCCGCTCGTCCAGCTGCACCGCGAAGTGCCGTTCGTCACCGTCACGGAGGAGATCCACACCGAGATCGTCAACGGCCACTACGCGCTGCTCCAGCGGGCCGAGGAGGTGCACCGCCGCTGCACGGAGGTCCTGCTGGGCGGCGGCGGAGTGCCCCAGGTGCTCGGCATCCTGGCCGACTTCGGCGGCAACCCGGTCTTCCTGGAGACGGCCGACGGGCAGTTGCTGTACGCCGCCGGGGCCGGTCCCGAGGGCGCGGACCCGCTCCAGGTGTGGGAGGGGCTGCGCGGGCAGCACAAGGACGAGCCGCCGCTCGCGGGCTCGCTCCTCGTGGACGTGCCGGGCGGCGGACCCGGCAGCGGGGGCGTCCGCGCGCGTCTCGTCCTGCTGCCCGTGCGGACTCCCCTGGCGCCCGTGCACCGCATGGCGGCCGAGCGGGCGGCGGGCATCCTGGCCGTGGTGCTGATGCAGGCGCGGCAGGAGGAGGAACTGGCGGCGCGCGGCCGCGGCGACTTCCTCACGGACCTCGCCGAGGGCCGGGTCACGGCTCAGGACGCCCCGGCGCAGGCGCGCGTGCTGGGCTTCCGGCCGGGCGAGGGGCCACTGTTGCCGGTGGTCATGCGGCTGGGGGACGCGCTGTCGCCGGGGGGAGGCTGGGCCGTGCTGGCCCGGGCGGTCTCCGAGGAGCTGGCGGCGGTGGGCGTGCCGGTGCTGCTCGGGGTGCGGCCGGTGGAGGGCCGGGTGCCGGTGCTGCTGGGGCTGCGCTCGGAGTCGGAGCGGGCGACGGTCGCGGACCGGGTCGCGACGGCGCTGCGGGCCGGTGTGGAGCGGGCCGGGATGCTGCGGCCGGGCGCGCCGCCGCCCGTGGTGGTCGTGGGAGTGGCGGGCGGCTGGACGGCGGCGGCCTCGGGGCTGCGGCACGCCGCCGAGACGGCCGCGGCGGCGCAGGGCCTGCCGGACCGGCCCTGGTTCGACGCCCGCCGCCTGGACATCGACCTGCTGCTGTGGCGGCTGCGCGACCACCCGGACCTGGCCGCCTTCGTCGACCGGGCGCTCGGCCCGCTGCTGGACCACGACCGCCGCTCCCGCCCGCCGCTGCTGCCCACCCTGACGACCTACCTCGCCCACGCGGGACGCAAGGCGGAGACGGCCCGGGAGCTGCACCTCAACCGGCAGACCCTGTACAACCGGCTGGCGCGCATCGGGGAGCTGCTGGGCACGGACCTGGACGATCCGCAGACGGTCCTGGCCCTGAGCCTGGCGCTACGGGCCCGCAGACACGTCCCCTAGGGCTTTCACGTGAGGGACCAGGGCTGGGTCTTTCACGTCAGGGGCCGGGGCTGGGTCTTTCACGTCAGGGGCCGGGGCTGGGTCTTTCACGTCAGGGGCCGGGGCTGGGTCTTTCACGTCAGGGGCCGGGGCTGGGTCAACTCGTCGTACACACTGAGGACCTGGGCGACCGTCTCGTCCTCGGTCGGCCAGCTCGCCGCCTGCCGGGCGCCCTTTTCCTTCAGCAGCTCCCGGCGGGCGGGGTCGCCGAGCAGGCGTACGACGGAGTCCGCCAGAGCCTTCGCGTCGCCGTACGGCACGAGTTCGGCCGCGTCGCCGACGAGTTCGGGGATGCCGCCGACGTCGGTCGCGACGAGCGGCACGCGCGCGTGGAGCGCCTCCTGGGCGAGGACGGAGCGGGCCTCCCAGCGGCTCGGCAGCAGCGCGAGGTCGGCGGCGGCGAGCAGGTCGGTGACGCCGTCGCGCCGCCCGATGAGCCGGACCGGCAGCCCCTCCTCCTCGATCCGCCCCTGGAGTTCGCCGCGCAGCGGCCCCTCCCCGGCGATCACGACCAGGGGAACCGGGTCGAGGCGGCGCCACACGCGCGCCGCGTCCAGCAGTACGTCGTACCCGCGGTGGCGTTCCAGGGAGCCGACGGCCATGAGCAACGGCCGTCCGATCGCGCCGAGTTCGGCGCGGACCTTGGGCCGCAGCCGGTCGGGGTCGTCGGGTTCCACGGGCCGGCGGGGGCCGGGCAGCGCGACGGCCGCGAGCCGCGCGTCCCGCGCGCCCGTCCGCCGGGCCCGGTCCACGAGCGCCGACGTCGTCCCCAGCACGACGGTGGCCGCCTTCACGACCCGCCGCTCCAGCACCTTCAGCAGCTGGGCACGCGCACCGTCGACGTGCGCCCGGTCGTGCCACGTCACCACCAGCGGGGTCCGCACGCGCCGCCCGCTGAGGGCGAGGACGGTACGGAAGGAGGCGTGCAGCCCGTGCGCGTGCACCAGATCGGCGTTCGCGCAGGCCGCCCGCAGCGCCGCCACCGACACCGGGTCGCTGCTGCGCGGCACGTGCACATGGTCGGCCCCGACGCCGCTGAAGTCATAGGCGCGATCCGCCTCGAAAGGGGCGCACACCGTGACCTTCACGCCCCTGGCGACGAGCCCCGCGGCCAGCGAGCGGACATGCGCACTGCTGGCGGCGTTGCCTCCGCCCAGCACCTGCACGGTGCGCAGCGGGGACTGGCCAGGCGGTGAGTGGCTGCTCACGGGGGTCACGTGGCCGGGCTCCTGGTTCGGGTCGGGCGGTCACGACGCGGTTTCCCACGCGTACTCCGCCAAGGATGCCAGGACATACGGGGGTTCCGGGAACGCCCGAACCCCGGCGGCGCGACCGTGCGGCGCGGCAGCGGGGGAATGCGCCGGGCCGGGTCACCCACACGAGTGAAGTTGGGCGACCCGCCCGGCCTGGTCCACCCGTCGGCTACAGGTCCGCCCGGGCCGTCGCCAGCAACTCCTCCGCGTGCGCCCGGGCCGTCTCCGAGTCCTCCTGGCCGGCGAGCATCCGGGACAGCTCCCGCACCCGGTCCTCCCCTTCCAGGACCTTGACGCCGGAGCGGGTCACGGACCCGTCGTTCGTCTTCTCGACCAGCAACTGCCGGTCGGCGAAGGCGGCCACCTGCGGCAGATGCGTCACGACCACGACCTGCGCGCTCTTCGCCAGGCGCGCGAGCCGCCGGCCGATCTCGACCGCCGCCTTGCCGCCGACCCCGGCGTCGACCTCGTCGAAGAGGTACGTCGGCACGGGATCCGTCCCCGCGAACACGACCTCCACGGCCAGCATCACGCGGGACAGCTCACCGCCGGAGGCGCCCTTGGCGATCGGCCGGGGCGGCGCGCCCGGGTGCGGGGCCAGCAGCAGCTCCACCTCGTCCACACCGGCGGGCCCGTAGGCGACGGGCCGCCCGCCGACCTCCACGCCGTCGGGGTCCTCGGTCTGCCGGATGTCGAAGGACACGCGCGCGTGCGGCATGGCCAGCGAGGCCAGTTCGGCGGTCACGGCGGCGGCGAACCGCTCGGCGGCCTCCGTCCGCGCGTCCGTCAACGCCTGGGCGAGCCCGCCCAGTTCGGCACGGAGCGCGTCCCGCTCGGCGGTCAGCTCCCCGATCCGCTCGTCGTCGCCGTCGAGTTCGGTCAGCCGGGCCGCGCCGTTCTCCGCCCAGGCCAGCACGGCGGCGATGTCCTCGCCGTACTTCCTGGTCAGCCCGGTGAGCGCGGCCCGCCGCTCCTCGACGGCCGCCAGCCGCAGCGGATCGGCGTCCAGGTCGTCGGCGTACCCGGCCAGGTCCCCCGCCGCGTCGCGCAGCAGGATCCCGATCTCGCCGATGCGGTCGGCGAGCGCGGCCAGCGCCGGGTCGTGCGACCGTACGGCGTCCAGGGCCCGCTGGGCGCCCGCGACGAGCGTCCCGGCGTCGACGCCCTCGGGGTCCTCCGGATTGCCCGCCAGGGCGGCGTGCGCGGCCGCGGCGGCGGACGCCAGGGCCTCGGCGTGCCCGAGCCGCTCGGCCTCCTCGGCCAGCTCCACGTCCTCACCGGCCCGGGGCTCGACGGCGGCGATCTCGTCGAGGCCGTAGCGCAGCATGTCGGCCTCCTGGGCCCGTTCCCGCGCGCGCGTGGTGATCTCGTCGAGCTCGGCGGAGACGGCCCGCAGCCGCTTGTACGCCTCGCCGTACTTGGCCAGCGGCACGGCGACCGCGTCGCCCGCGTACCGGTCGAGCGCCTGCCGCTGCCGGGACAGCTTGAGCAGCCCCTGCTGGTCGGTCTGCCCGTGCACGGCCACCAGCTCGTCGGCGAGCTCGGCCAGCACGCCCACGGGCACGCTGCGTCCACCCAGGTGCGCTCGGGAACGCCCCTCGGCCGAAACGGTACGGCTGATCAGCAGGGCCCCGTCGTCGAGCTCGGCCCCGGCCTCCTCGGCGCGCAGGGCGGCCGTGTCGTCCGGGGAGACGGTGATCCGACCCTCCACGACGGCCTTCCCGGCCCCGGTCCGTACGAGCGCCGGGTCGGCCCGGCCGCCCAGCAGCAATCCCAGGCTGGTGACCACCATGGTCTTGCCCGCACCCGTCTCACCGGTGACCGCGGTGAACCCCGGCGACAGCTCGACGACGGCGTCGTCGATCACACCGAGCGACCGTATCCGCATCTCCTCCAACACGGACACGACCTTACGAGGTCCGGGCCACGGATTGCGACTGGCCTGCCTCTGTCACCCACGAGAGTGGATCGTGGTTCAGGGGCGCGGGGAACTGCGCGACCAGCCACAGGCGGCCCGCACCCGCCGACAGCGAGCAACCACGCTAATGAGGAGCCCCGCGCCACCCGGAAACAGGCAGCGCGAACTTCGCCACCAGCCGGTCGGTGAAGGACGCGTGGTGCAGCCGAGCCAGCCGCACCGGCACGGCCCCGCGCCGCACCTCGACCCGCGCCCCCGGCGGCAACTCCACGGTCCGCCGCCCGTCACACCACAGGACCCCCGGCGGAATGTGGGGCAGAACCTCCACAGCCAACACAGAATCCGGCGATGTCACGAGCGGCTTCGCGAACAGCGCGTGCGCGGAGATCGGCACCATCAGCAGCGCCTCGACCTCCGGCCACACCACCGGCCCGCCCGCCGAGAAGGCGTACGCGGTCGACCCGGTCGGAGTCGACAGCACGATCCCGTCACAGCCGAACCCGGTCACCGGCCGCCCGTCGATCTCCAGGACGACCTCCAGCATCCGCTCGGCGGACACCTTCTGCACGGCCGCCTCGTTCAGCGCCCAGTCCGTGTGCACGATGTCCCCGTTGCGGTGCACCACGACGTCGACGGTCATCCGCTCCTCGACCTCGTACGCCTTGGTCACCACCCGGTCGACGACCTTGTCGAGGTCGTCCCGCTCGGCCTCCGCGAGGAACCCGACCCGCCCCAGGTTGACGCCGAGCATCGGCACGCCCGACGCCCGCGCGAACTCCGCGCCGCGCAGGAGCGTGCCGTCGCCGCCGAGCACGATGAGCAGCTCGCAGCCGTCGAGGCACTGCGGGGTCGCCTCCTTGACCAGCTCCACCTCGTCCGGCAGCGGCAGGTCGCGCGCCTCGGCCTCCAGGACGCGGACGCCGAGGCCGGAGCGCAGCAGCCCCTTCACGACGAGCTCGGCACTGCGCACGGCGGCGGGCCGCCCCGTGTGGGCGAGCAGGAAAACAGTACGAGCTCGGTTCTCGGTCAACGCGGCCCCTCCGCCACTGCACGGTCAACGTCGGCCGGGTCCAGTTCCGGTGCCCCGGCCCGCAGCCACAAGAAGTATTCGACATTCCCCGACGGCCCGGGCAGCGGACTGGCCGTCACGCCCTTCGCGCCGAGCCCCAGGCCCCAGGCCTTCTCGGCCACCCCCCGGACCGCTTCGGCCCGCAGCTGGGGGCTGCGTACGACTCCCCCGCTGCCCAGCCGCTCCTTCCCCACCTCGAACTGCGGCTTGACCATCATCACCAGGTCGGCGTCCGGCTTCACGCACCGCACCAGGGCGGGCAGGACCAGCCCGAGCGGGATGAAGGACAAATCCCCCACGACAAGATCCACAGGCTCCCCATCGATCGCTTCAAGCGTCAACTCGCGTACGTTCGTACGGTCCTTGACGGTGACGCGTTCATCGTTCTGAAGGGACCAGGCGAGTTGTCCGTATCCGACGTCGACGGCGACGACGTGGGCGGCGCCCGCGCGCAGCAGGACGTCGGTGAAACCGCCGGTGGACGCGCCGGCGTCGAGCGCCCTGCGCCCCTCGACGGTCAGCCCCTGCGGCACGAACGCCTCCAGCGCGCCGGCGAGCTTGTGGCCGCCGCGCGAGACGTAGTCGGGGTCGTTCTCGTCGGCCGCGACGACGATCGCCGCGGCCGTCTCCACCTGCGTGGCGGGCTTGGTCGCGACGGTCTTGCCGACGGAGACGCGCCCGGCGGCGATCAGCTGGCCGGCATGCTCACGCGAGCGCGCGAGCTTCCGGCGGACCAGCTCCGCGTCCAGACGGCGGCGTGCGACTCCTGCCACGTTCGGTTCAGCTCCTCGGTCCAGGCGGCGAGGGGGGCGCCGGAGGTCCCGGGCGTACGTCGAGCGCGGTCAGCGCGTCGCGCAGCCCCCGGTGTACATCCTCGTACACCTCGAGGTGCCCGTCCGTGGCGAGGTGGTCCGCGTCACCGAGCCGGTCCAGGGCCGCGTCCACGTCGGCGTCGCCGGTGGGGGTGCGGGGCACGTTCAGGGGAGCGGGGGCGGCGGGGTCGTACGCCTCGTGCGTGGCTTCTTCCTCCGCCACCGCCGGGGTCTCGGGAACTGCGTCGTCCATGCCCCGACGCTACCGCGAACGGCTGCGGTACCGTCGAGCGCGATGGCCACGATCGAGGAGTGCCGCAGCGCACTCGACAAGCTCTCGGACAACATGCAGCGCGCCGAAGGGGACGCCCGCGAGGCCGCGGCCCTGGACCGCTCGGTGAGCTGCCACATCACGGACCTGGACGTCACCTTCGCCGGCCGGATGCGGGGCGGGCGGATCGAGGTGCACGACACGGTGCCGGGGCCGCCGCCCGGCAAGGCCGAGATCAGACTGGCCATGACCGGCGACGACCTGGTGGCCCTGGTCGACGGCGAGCTGAACTTCGCCGCCGCCTGGGGCTCGGGCCGGGTGAAGCTGCACGCGGGGCTGCGGGACCTGCTCCGCCTCAGGAAGCTTCTGTAGCGGCGACCTTCTCCGCGCGGGCCTCGGACTCCGCCCCCGCCGCGTCCCTGATCCGGGCCTTCCGCGCCGCCGGCACGATCAGCGGCGTGCCCGTCTCCGGGTCGTCGATGACCTGGCAGCGCAGCCCGAAGACCTCCTCTACCAGCTCGGCCGTGACGATGTCGTTCGGCGCGCCCTGCGCGATGACCCTGCCCTCGCGCAGGGCGATGAGGTGGGTGGCGTAGCGGGCGGCGTGGTTCAGGTCGTGCAGCACGGCGACGAGCGTGCGCCCCTGCTCCTCGTGCAGCTCCGCGCACAGGTCCAGCACGTCGATCTGGTGCTGGATGTCCAGGTACGTCGTCGGCTCGTCGAGCAGCAGCAGCGGGGTCTGCTGGGCTAGCGCCATGGCGATCCACACCCGCTGGCGCTGGCCGCCGGACAGCTCGTCGACGTAGCGGTCGGCGAGCTCGGCGACGCCGGTCTGCCGCATGGACTCCTGGACGACCCGCTCGTCCTCGGTGGACCACTGGCGCAGGATGCCCTGGTGCGGGTAGCGGCCCCTGCCGACGAGATCGGCGACGGTGATGCCGTCGGGCGCGATGGACGACTGGGGGAGCAGGCCGAGGGTGCGCGCGACCTTCTTCGCGGGCATCGACTGGATGACCTGCCCGTCGAGCAGCACCCGGCCCTCGCTCGGCTTGAGCATCCGCGACAGCGCCCGCAGCAGCGTCGACTTGCCGCACGCGTTGGGGCCGACGATCACGGTGAAGGAGTGGTCGGGTATCTCCACCGACAACTGCTCGGCGATGACCCGCTGGTCGTAGGCGAGGGTGACGTTCTCGGCGGACAGACGGTTCACGGTGCTCCTTCGGTTGTTCAGCCCGCTGCTGATGCTGCGCTCGGCGTTCGTGCCCACGCCGGTGCCGGTGCTCATATCCGCCCCGCCCTGCGTTCGGTGACCAGCAGCCACAGCAGGTAGACACCGCCGAGCACGCCGGTGACCACGCCCACGGGCAGTTGCTCGGCGCCGAACGCCCGCTGCGAGGCCCAGTCGGCGGTGACCAGCAGCGCGGCGCCCATGCACAGGGACGGCAGCAGGTTCGGGCCGGGCGAGCGGGTCAGGCGCCGGGCCAGTTGCGGCGCGGTGAGCGCCACGAAGCTGACGGGGCCGGCGGCGGCGGTCGCGGACGCGGTGAGCAGCACGGCCGCCACCATCAGCAGCAGCCGCACGCGCTCCACCCGCACGCCGAGGGCGTACGACACGTCGTCGCCCATCTCCATCAGCCGCAGCCCGCGTGCGTTGACGAGGACGAGCGGCACGAGCACGGCGCACAGCGCGAGCAGCGGCCAGACCTGGGCCCAGTCACGGCCGTCGAGGGACCCGGTCATCCACACGACGGCGCGGGCCGCGTCCACCAGGTCGGACTTGGTGAGCAGATAGCCGTTGACGGCGGTGACGATCGCGGAGACGCCGATGCCGACCAGCACCAGCCGGTAGCCGTGCACGCCCCGCTTCCAGGCGAGGACGTAGATGGCGAGCCCGGTCGCCAGGCCGCCCACGAGCGCGCCGACGGCCACCTCGTTCGCGCTGCCGGAGAACAGCACGATCACCGTGAGCGCGCCGGCCGCCGCGCCCTGGCCGAGGCCGAGCACGTCCGGACTGCCCAGCGGATTGCGGGAGATGGACTGGAACAGCGCGCCGCCGAGTCCGAGCGAGGCGCCGACCAGCAGCCCGACCAGGACCCGCGGCAGCCGCAGTTCGTTGACGATGAACTCCTGGCCCGCGTTGCCGTCGCCCACGAGCGTCCTGAGCACGTCGGCGGCCGGGATCGGGAAGTCGCCGGTGCCGATGAGCACGACACTGGCCACGAGCGCCGCGACCAGCAGCAGGAGCACGACGGTGAAGGCCCGTACGTCCAGGCGCACGGAGAGCCCGCCGGGGGTCCGCAGAGCACGGTTGGTGGTCTTCACAGCTGCGCCGTCCTCCGCCGTCGTACGAGGTAGATGAACACCGGTCCGCCGAGGATCGCGGTGACGATGCCCACCTGGAGTTCCGAGGGCCGGGCCACGATCCGGCCGATGACATCGGCGCCGAGCAGCAGCACGGGCGACAGGATCGCCGCGTACGGCAGGATCCAGCGCAGGTCGGGCCCGGTGAAGGAGCGCACGACGTGCGGCACCATCAGCCCGACGAACACGATCGGCCCGCAGGCTGCGGTCGCGGCCCCGCACAGCACGGTCGCGGCCAGCATGGACAGCGCCCGCGTCCGGTTGAGGTCGGCGCCGAGCGCCTTGGCGGTGTCGTCGCCCATGGCCATGGCGTTGAGCGGCCGGGCGAGGGCCAGCGCGAGGACCATGCCGGCCAGCAGGAACGGCAGGACCTGCGTGATGGTCGAGTCGTTCGCCGCGGACAGCGAACCGATCGTCCAGAAGCGCATCTTGCCGAGCGCCGCGTCGTCCATGATCATCACGGCTTGGAGGTAGCCGTAGAGCGCGGCGCTGATCGCCGTGCCCGCGAGGGCGAGCCGTACCGGTGTCGCGCCCCGGCTGCCGCCGAGGAACCAGACCAGCGCCCCGACCGCGGCCGCGCCGAAGAACGCGAACCAGACGTAGCCGCTGAGCGAGGTGATCCCGAGGTACGTGATGGCCGTGACGACCGCGGCGGACGCGCCCGCGTTGATGCCGAGCAGTCCGGGATCGGCCAGCGGATTGCGGGTGAGGGCCTGCAGGACCGCCCCGGCCAGGCCGAGCGCGGCACCGGCGAGCAGCCCGAGCACGGTCCGCGACAGCCGCTCCGCGACGACGACGTCGCCGTACGTCCCCGCATCCTCGAACAAGCCGTGCCAGACCTGCCCGAGGGACAGCTCTTTCGCTCCGATCGCGATGCTCGCCAGCGCGACGAGCACGAGGATCGCGACGGACAGGAGCAGCCCGAAGGCTCGTACCGCCCGTCGGGTCGGGGGCGCGGGGGCAGTCTCCGCGCGCTGTTCAGGGGGACTCTCGACCAACACGCAGTTAGGTTAGCCTACCCTCGCATTCGATCACGATGTCGGATCCTGACGGCTCCTGGGACGCCTCGCTCCAGCGTGCCCGCGATCCCTCACATCCAACCGGCCGTCAGAACCCCAGCCGCGCCAGCGCCTTGGCCCCGTCCAGCTCGCACCCACCGTCGCCGGCTGCCGTCCAGGCCACCGCGCACAAGGCGCGCAGGCCGTCCAGGGCTTCGCCGTCCCCGTCGAGCTCCAGGCGGTCCGCGCCGGCCGTCGCCGTCCAGCCTCCGCACCGGAACCCGCCGTCGCCCACGGCGACGACGTCCGGCTGGCCGCTGAGCATCCCGCGCAGGTCGGCGTCCACATAGGTCGGCCGGTGCTGCGGCGGCGCGGCCAGCAGCTGCGCCCCGTCGGTCACGCCGGTCAGGACGAGCAGCGAGTCGACCTCTCCGTTGAACGCGCCCTCGATGTCCGTGTCCAGCCGGTCCCCGACGACCAGCGGCCGCTCCGCCCCCGTCCGCAGGATCGTCTCCCGGTGCATCGGCGGCAGCGGCTTCCCCGCGACCTGCGGCTCGGCGCCCGTGGCGATCCGGACGACCTCCACCGCCGCGCCGTTGCCCGGGGCGATGCCGCGCCCGCTCGGAATCGTCAGGTCGGTGTTGGACGCGAACCAGGGCACGCCCCGCGCGACGGCATAGGATGCCTCGGCGAACCGGCCCCAGGGCAGCTCGGGCCCGCCGTATCCCTGCACCACCGCCGCCGGATCGTCGTCCGCCGACTCGACGGGCACCAGCCCGCGCTCGCGCAGGGCCACCCGCAGCCCCTCCCCGCCGACCACCAGCACCCGGGCGCCCTGCGGCACTTGCTCGCTGATCAGCCGCGCGACCGCCTGCGCCGAGGTGATGACGTCGTCAGCGCCCGTGGGTATTCCCAGCTCGGTCAGATGCTCGGCCACCGTGCCGGGGGTGCGCAGCGCGTTGTTGGTGACGTACGCCAGCCGCATCCCGCCGGCCCGGGCCGCCGCCAGCGACTCGACCGCGTGCGCGATCGCGCTCCCGCCCGCGTAGACCACGCCGTCCAGATCGAGCAGCGCCGTGTCGTACGCCTCGCTCAGGGCCTGCCCACTGCCCTCGGGCCTCGTCCTGACGCTCCGGCTCATCCCGCATCGCTCCTCGTTCGACGGCTTTCCCCCGATCATCCCCCATGCCACTGACACCCGTACGATGCCGGGATGAACACAGCAGGTCACTCGGCGGCAACGGCGCACCGAGGCCTGGAACTCACCCCGTTCCGAGGCCTTCGTTACGACCCCGACCGGGTCGGCAGCCTTGCCGCCGTCACATCTCCGCCGTACGACGTCGTGGTCCGCCCCGACGGCCTGCACCACCTCGAGTCCTCCGACCCGCACAACATCGTCCGCCTGATCCTCCCCCAGGCCGCCACGCCCAGCGCCCGCAACGAACAGGCCGCCGTCACGCTGCGCCGCTGGCTGTCCGAGGGCGTCCTGACCACCGACCCCGACCCCGGCCTGTACGTCTACGAGCAGCGCGACGGCGACGGCATGCTGCAGCGCGGCATCATCGGCGCGCTGCGCGTGTCGGACCCCGCCGAGCAGGTGGTCCTGCCGCACGAGGACGTCATGCCGCACGTCGTCGCCGACCGCGCGGCCCTCATGCGGGCCACCTCCGCGAACCTCGAACCGCTGCTGCTGACCTACCGCGGCGACGACTCGGCGACCGCCACCGCGGACCTGATCGAGCGCACCGCCGACCGGCCTCCGCTGCTCGCCACCACCACGGAGGACGGCTTCAGCCACCGCCTGTGGTCGCTCACTTCCCCCGCCGACGTGGCCACGATCCAGAGGGACCTGGCCCGCCACCAGGCACTCATCGCCGACGGCCACCACCGCTGGGCGACCTACCGCCGCCTCCGCGCGGAACACCCCTCCCCCAGCCCCTGGGACCACGGCCTGGTCCTCCTGGTCGACACGGCCCGCTACCCCCTCCGGGTCCGCGCCATCCACCGCCTGCTGCACGGCCTGCCGGTCGACGCCGCCGTGGCCGCCCTGGACGGCCGCTTCCGCGTCCACCGCCTCGACGTCCCGCTGCCCGAGGCCCTGGAGGCACTGGCGGACGCGGCCTGCGCGGGCAACGCGTTCCTGCTGGCCGGCGACGGTTCCTTCCACCTCGTCGACCAACCGGACCCGGACCTCCTGGCCCGCACGGTCCCCGCCGACCGCCCCGCCGCGTGGCGCACCCTCGACGCGACGGTGCTGCACACCACGCTCCTCGACCACGTCTGGCACATCCCCGAGGACTCCCCCGACCGCGTCGCCTACATCCACGACACGGCCGCCACGGTCGCGAAGGCGGAACGCGACGGCGGTACGGCGGTGCTGATGCACCCGGTCCGCGAGGAGGTCGTCCGCGACCTGGCCCGGCAGGGCGTGACGATGCCCCGCAAGTCCACGTCGTTCGGCCCGAAGCCGGCGTCGGGCCTGGTCCTGCGCGCACTCGACCTCTGACACGCGTGAGGGGCGGACCCCGGTCGGGTTCCGCCCCCTCTACGTCACCTGACGTCAGTCCTTCTCCTCCGAGGACACGTCCCCGCTCTCACTCGCACTCTCGTTCTCGTCCTCGGCGAGGGCGTCCACGAACTCCACCCCGTCCAGCTCGGCGAGCCGGTCCGAGGCGTCCGTGCTGCCGTCCCGGTCGGCCTCGACGGCCTTCGCGAACCACTCCCGCGCCTCGCTCTCCCGCCCGGCGGCCAGCAGCGCGTCGGCGTACGCGTACCGCAGCCGCGCGGTCCAGGGCTGCACGGAGTTGGAGGCCAGCTCCGGGCTCTGCAGCGTCACGATGGCCGCGTCCAGCTGCCCCATGTCCCGCCGCGCACCGGCAGCGACGAGCCGCATCTCGACCTGCCCGGCCTTGTCGAGCTTGTGCACCTCGGGCGCGCCGGCCATGTCGAGCGCCTTCTCGGGCCGCCCGAGCCCACGCTCGCAGTCGGCCATGACGGGCCACAGGTCGATGTTCCCGGTCATCCGCTTGGCGGCCCGGAACTCGGCCAGCGCCTCGCCGTACTTCTGGTTGGCGTACGCGGCGAACCCGGCGGCCTCGCGCACGGCGGCGACCCGCGACGCCAGCCGCAGCGCGATCCTGGAGTAGGCGTAGGCGCCCTCGGGGTCCTCGTCGAGGAGCCGCGCGACCATCACCAGGTTCCTGGCGACGTCGTCCGCGAGCGTCTTGGGCAGGCTCTGCAGCTCCTGCCGCACGTCCTTGTCGATCTCGTCGCCCGTGACGTCCTCGGGGATCGGCAGCCGCTTGATCGGCTCCCTGTCCCGCTCGCGCTCCTCACGGAACCGGCCGCCGCCCCGCCTGTCGTCGCGCCTGTCGTCACGGCCCCGGAAGCCCCCGGGCCGCCCACCGCGGTCGTCGCGCCGGGGCCCGCGCCCGCCACGGTCGTCCCGGCCGCGGAAGCCGCCGCGATCGTCACGGCGGTCACCGCGGTTGTCGTCGCGCCGGAACTCACCGCGATCGGTGCGAGGTCCGTCATCGCGGCGGTAGCCGGTACGCCCGCCCCGACCGCTGTCGTCGCGCCGGAAGCCGCCACGGTCCCCGCGGTCGTCACCACGGCGCTCGTCCCGCCCACGGAAACCGCCGCGATCGTCACGACGGTCGTCCCGCCGGTCATCACGCCGGTCGTCCCGCCGGAAGCCGCCACGATCCCCGCGCTCGTCGCTACGGAAGCCACGGTCACGGTTGTCGCGGCGCTCGCCACGGTCGTCACGGCGGGGGAATCCACCGCGGTCACCCTCGCGCCTGTCGTCACGACGGTCGTCGCGCCTGTCATCCCGACGGTCGTCACGGCGATCGTCACGGCGGTCGTCCCGTCGGAAGCCACCGCGCGGCCCACGGTCGTCTCCCCGGCGGACATCGCTACGGCGATCGTCGCGCCGGCCGTAGCCACCGCCGCGGTTGTCGTCGCGGCGGTTGTCGTCGCGACGGAAGCCACCACGGTCGTCACGGCGGTCGTCCCGGCGCTCGCCACGGTCGTCGCGCCGGAAGGCGGGGCGGTCACCGCGATCGTCGCGGCGGAATCCACCCCGGTCACGGTCGTCTCGGCGCGGCCCGCGGTCACGGTCGTCGCGCCGGCCGTACCCGCCACCACGGTTGTCGTCACGCCGGAAGCCACCGCGGTCGCCCCGGTCGCCTCGGTCCCCCCTGTCGCCTTCGCGACGCCCGTAGCCACCACGGTCGCCGTCGCGGCGGAAGCCGCCACGGTCGCCACGGTCTCCGCGCTGTCCGCCGCGGTCGCTCCGGTCCCCCTCCCGTCGCCGCTGGTCGCGCTCCGGTCGGTCGTCGGGAGAGTTGGTGGACATGGTGACTCCTGTCTTCGGTACCGCAAGTCATTCTCGCGCAGCCGGGTGCCCAGCGCGCAGTGCAAAACAAAAGGACCCCTGGTCCCAGCTGAACGCTGGTGACCAGGGGTCCTTCCAAAGATTGTTCGGCGGCGTCCTACTCTCCCACAGGGTCCCCCCTGCAGTACCATCGGCGCTGTAAGGCTTAGCTTCCGGGTTCGGAATGTAACCGGGCGTTTCCCCTACGCTATAACCACCGAAACCCTAATGGTTTCGAGCGAACAAGCACACTCTTCAATTGTTTGTTCTGCTCAAAGCCGACAACTGTTCGTTGTCTCAGAACTAACACAGTGGACGCGAGCAACTGAGGACAAGCCCTCGGCCTATTAGTACCGGTCAACTCCACACGTTACCGTGCTTCCATATCCGGCCTATCAACCCAGTCGTCTACTGGGAGCCTTACCCTCTCCAGGAGGTGGGAGTCCTCATCTCGAAGCAGGCTTCCCGCTTAGATGCTTTCAGCGGTTATCCCTCCCGAACGTAGCCAACCAGCCATGCCCTTGGCAGAACAACTGGCACACCAGAGGTTCGTCCGTCCCGGTCCTCTCGTACTAGGGACAGCCCTTCTCAAGACTCCTACGCGCACAGCGGATAGGGACCGAACTGTCTCACGACGTTCTAAACCCAGCTCGCGTACCGCTTTAATGGGCGAACAGCCCAACCCTTGGGACCGACTCCAGCCCCAGGATGCGACGAGCCGACATCGAGGTGCCAAACCATCCCGTCGATATGGACTCTTGGGGAAGATCAGCCTGTTATCCCCGGGGTACCTTTTATCCGTTGAGCGACGGCGCTTCCACAAGCCACCGCCGGATCACTAGTCCCGACTTTCGTCCCTGCTCGACCCGTCGGTCTCACAGTCAAGCTCCCTTGTGCACTTACACTCAACACCTGATTGCCAACCAGGCTGAGGGAACCTTTGGGCGCCTCCGTTACCCTTTAGGAGGCAACCGCCCCAGTTAAACTACCCATCAGACACTGTCCCTGATCCGGATCACGGACCCAGGTTAGACATCCAGCACGACCAGACTGGTATTTCAACGACGACTCCACCTGAACTGGCGTCCAAGCTTCACAGTCTCCCAGCTATCCTACACAAGCCGAACCGAACACCAATATCAAACTGTAGTAAAGGTCCCGGGGTCTTTCCGTCCTGCTGCGCGAAACGAGCATCTTTACTCGTAGTGCAATTTCACCGGGCCTATGGTTGAGACAGTCGAGAAGTCGTTACGCCATTCGTGCAGGTCGGAACTTACCCGACAAGGAATTTCGCTACCTTAGGATGGTTATAGTTACCACCGCCGTTTACTGGCGCTTAAGTTCTCAGCTTCGCCCAGACGAATCTGAGCTAACCGGTCCCCTTAACGTTCCAGCACCGGGCAGGCGTCAGTCCGTATACATCGCCTTACGGCTTCGCACGGACCTGTGTTTTTAGTAAACAGTCGCTTCTCGCTGGTCTCTGCGGCCACCCCCAGCTCAGGGCGCAAAGCCCGTCACCGGATGTGGCCCCCCTTCTCCCGAAGTTACGGGGGCATTTTGCCGAGTTCCTTAACCATAGTTCACCCGAACGCCTCGGTATTCTCTACCTGACCACCTGAGTCGGTTTAGGGTACGGGCCGCCATAAAACTCGCTAGAGGCTTTTCTCGACAGCATAGGATCATCCACTTCACCACAATCGGCTCGGCATCAGGTCTCAGACTATTGCCAGGCGGATTTGCCTACCTGACGTCCTACACCCTTACCCCGGGACAACCACCGCCCGGGCTGGACTACCTTCCTGCGTCACCCCATCACTCACCTACTACCAGATCGGGTCACCGGCTCCACCACTTTCCTTTCCCCGAAGGGTCCGGAACGGCTTCACGGGCTTAGCATCACTGGATTCGATGTTTGACGCTTCACAGCGGGTACCGGAATATCAACCGGTTATCCATCGACTACGCCTGTCGGCCTCGCCTTAGGTCCCGACTTACCCTGGGCAGATCAGCTTGACCCAGGAACCCTTAGTCAATCGGCGCACACGTTTCTCACGTGTGAATCGCTACTCATGCCTGCATTCTCACTCGTCAACCGTCCACAACTCGCTTACACGGCTGCTTCACCCGGCAGACGACGCTCCCCTACCCATCACGATCCCCGTTGGGGGTATATATCGCAATGACACGACTTCGGCGGTACGCTTGAGCCCCGCTACATTGTCGGCGCGGAATCACTAGACCAGTGAGCTATTACGCACTCTTTCAAGGGTGGCTGCTTCTAAGCCAACCTCCTGGTTGTCTCTGCGACTCCACATCCTTTCCCACTTAGCGTACGCTTAGGGGCCTTAGTCGATGCTCTGGGCTGTTTCCCTCTCGACCATGGAGCTTATCCCCCACAGTCTCACTGCCGCGCTCTCACTTACCGGCATTCGGAGTTTGGCT